>JAYVXP010000270.1:0-3258 GCA_043785125.1 Bacteroidia bacterium | reverse complement strand
AACCGTCACCAACTCCCCCGATCGAAAATAAATAAAAGGCACCCGCTGATTGTCGCGGGAATTGTGATAGTCGTAGCGGGATTTGGAGTTGGCGGTTTCACCTTCCTGTGCCAGCCCGGTTTGAAAATACACTCCAAATTGCTGTAACGACTGTCCTACAAAATACATAAATTCATAACCCAACCTGGCATAATCCGATGGGAGCACGCCATGCAGCCGGACGTATTTTTTCTTAAAATTCTGGAAAGCCGGATCGTGCGGTGACGTAAAATTCGGAGCCTCTAATAAGATATGAAGGCGCTCGAAAATGGAATAATCAATAGAAGAGTTTTCGGCAGCAATCCAACTTTCATTTCCCACAATCAAAACGGAATCGCCGCGGGTTTCTACACCGCTGATCACCTTGGTGAAAATAACCGGGTCATCGCTGGCGACATAGATACTTCCAATGCTGTCACGCTTGATGGTGAACTGACTGGGGTTCTTGAACTCATCATACTCTGTCGCAGTAGCCAGCGTCGTGAAAATTTTCCCGGAGGTCTCCTTATTAATTTCTTCGGCCAATACAATTTTGATTCCCAATTCAGTAGCCTTTCTCATAAAACTAAAAGCCTTGACGGAATCCTTTGGGCTATCACTGAAATAGACAATACAATATTTGTTCTTCACTTGTGAAGCCAGTAGTTCGGCTGATTTTATCCCCAGCGTTTCATGCGATGGTTGAAACAATAAAGCAAAAGGGTTCTTGCCAAGAAACTCTGAATTATTCGATACAGGATTGATTACATTAATTTTGTTTTTCTGAGAAAACTCCAGAACCTGTTTGGATTGTTCCTGAAATAAGGGGCCCACCAGCAAGTCGCTTCCTTTCAATTCCTCCATTTCCATCACACTCCTGGTGATTTCAGCGCTACGTTCCGTATCATAGGCGAAGATATCCAGACGGGTGCCGGTTTTGTATAATGTATCTGCAGCCAGCTTCATCCCCTCATATAAATCCAGCACAAACTGGTTCCGTTTTTTTATCGGAGATGAATCGATGGAATTAGCCAGAAAAGGAAGAAGAAGAGAAATGCTATAGCGTTCCTTCTTTCGCGAGATCAGGGTGGTGTCGGTAATAAAATCCGTTTTGTTAAAGTTGAATTTAACAATCAGTGAGTCAAATATTTTCAGGTCTTGCTCTGGCAATGGCTGCAACGAAATGGCTTTTACGAGAGCACGCGCCGCATCCACGTCATCCGGATATTCTTCCATCATCATCCGGAGCGTCTCGGCATCGTTGATGCGTGCCAGATAAAACCGCTTCATTGGGAAGGCCTCTAGCGCCAATGATCCATTCCGTATTTCTTTCAGGACCAACATCCCCCGGAAATAGTCGCGTTGATCAAAATAAATTTTAGCTAACAGATAATTGACCTCATCGATTTGATCCCAGCCCGGATAGAGCTTCCGGGTTTGCAAAAAAATATCTTTGGCAACCGTTGCAAAGCCAACCCGGAGTGCGCTGAGTCCATAGTAGTAGGAGGCATACTCCGAATAAGGGTTATTCTCGTCATAGGCGATCAATGGTTTGAAGGCATCCATCGACTGGATGTAACTCTCCTTCCCGAATAATTCTTTGGCGTCCTTAAATTGACGTTTGAAATCCTGTCCGGAGACCAAAGCCGAGAGGAGCAAAAGAATCAGACTCAAGCCCGCAACAAGACTACTTTTTGATGTCATTTTCAACTTTCGCCTCTTTATGTTTACTATTCCCACTCAATCGTGGCTGGAGGTTTGGAACTGATATCATAAACCACACGGTTTACGCCTTTTATTTTATTGATAATATCCGAAGATATTTCACTCAAAAATGAATATGGCAAATGCGCCCAATCGGCAGTCATCCCATCCACGCTCACGACGGCACGCAGCGCGACGACACGTTCATAAGTTCGCTCATCGCCCATGACCCCGACGGATTGCACCGGCAACAGCATCGCCCCGGCTTGCCATACGGTATCATACAAAGAATGATTTTTCAAACCTTGAATAAAAATATAATCAACCTCCTGCAATATCCGTACCTTCTCTGCGGTGATGTCGCCCAGGATGCGAATTCCCAAACCCGGCCCGGGAAAAGGATGTCTTCCCAGAATTGCTGGATCAATATTTAGCGTTTTGCCAACCAGCCGCACTTCGTCTTTGAATAATGTGTTCAACGGCTCCACCACTTTCATCTTCATTTTGGCTGGCAACCCCCCAACATTGTGGTGCGATTTGATGGTTTGCGAAGGACCGTTTACCGAAACCGATTCAATCACATCAGGATAAATCGTACCCTGACCTAACCACTTTACATCCATGATTTTGTGGGCCTCTTCGTCGAACACATCAATGAATGTTTTGCCAATGGCTTTGCGTTTGGCTTCGGGATCTTCCAATCCTTTGAGCGCTCCATAAAATTTTTCTTTGGCATCAACCCCTTTGACATTCAGCCCCATACCTTTGTAAGACATCAACACTTGCTCGAATTCATCCTTGCGTAAAAGACCATTGTCCACAAAAATGCAAAAGAGATTTTCTCCAACGGCCTGATGAATCAGGGAAGCCGCCACGGTGGAGTCCACACCACCGGATAAGGCCATCACCACTTTATCCTCTCCCAATTTTTTTCTGAGACCACTGACGGTCGATTCCACAAACTGGTCGGGTGTCCAGTCCTGAAGACATCCGCAAATGTGTACGACAAAATTGCGGAGCAGGTTTTTCCCTTCCAGTGTGTGCGTTACCTCAGGATGAAATTGAATCCCATACAGTTTTTCACCCTTCTTCCTGAACGCCGCGACTTTTACGGAAGCGGTGCTGGCGATGATTTCAAATTCATCGGTAACCGACATGATGGTATCTGCATGAGACATCCACACTTGTGAATCGATGGAAATATCTTTTAATAATTCGTTGTGATGGTCAACGGTAGTGAGTTTAGCCCGGCCGTACTCGCGATTCTGCGATGGCATAACGCTCCCGCCTGTTTGTTGGGCTATCAGCTGTGCGCCATAACAAACACCCAGCAAGGGGACCTTCTTAAATAATGCCAGATCGACATTGGGTGCCACCTGATCCCTGACCGAGCACGGGCTTCCCGAAAGAATAACTCCCTTTATTTCGGGGGTAATGTCAGGTATCTTGTTAAAAGGATGAATTTCACAGTAAACGTTGAGTTCCCTTACCCGGCGGGCGATAAGCTGTGTGTATTGGGAGCCAAAATCAAGAATT
>JAYVXP010000269.1:0-10569 GCA_043785125.1 Bacteroidia bacterium | reverse complement strand
GTTTTGAATTGAATCAACAAGCGGTGGAGGCTTCCAATTTGAAAGTTTCCGGTGCCCTTTCTTCTATGGCGATTTTGATTTGATGGGTTTGTTTTGTGTGGTGAAAGCCTTCCCGTGCAAGCGGGAGGGTCTTTCTTCTTCTCAATGTGGGTGAATGGTTTAATTGTTAAGATAATGAATAACTATATGAAGTATGTATGGATTACGGCCCTCTTTTTGATTATGGTTTTCAAGGGGATGGCTCAGCAAGAGCGCCCCATTCATGAGATGCATGCTATGATGCTCTACAATTTTATCAAATATATTCAATGGCCCACAGAAAACGAGTCAGGCGAATTTGTAGTTGGCGTTATGGGTGGCGATGATGTGTTTAATACATTGAAAGTCTGGTACGATGGAAAACCCAAAGGGACCAAGAAATATGTAATCAAAAAACTATCGGCCGCCTCCGAAGCCGCTGAGTGCGCCGTAGTCTACCTCGGAAAAAGCAAAAGCAAGGAATTTGAAAATATCAAGACCGCAACAGTAGGTAAGCCGATTTTGACCATCACCGACAGTTATAATCTCGGACACAAAGGAAGCTGCATCAACTTCAAGGTTGTGGATGGAAAACTAAAATTTGAATTGAACCAGGGTTCGGTGAATGGCGCCAACTTGAAAGTATCCGGCCAGTTGTCCAGCATGGCTATTGTTATCTAAATAAGCGCATCTATAAAAACCTGCCTTTATGGCCTCAACCCGTCACCCTTCTCCAGAAGAGAGGGTACAAGGAGTTTTTAGAGACGCCCATAAGTAATTAAAACCCTTTTAACCTACCAGCCTATTCTTGTTTTTATCTGTTGATTTTGTAGTAGTTAGTTAGAATTGGTAAGACATGATAAAAACAGAGGCATTGCTCGGAAAGCTTTTCGAGGATTCGAAAAGCATATTATTGGTTACGGATGAATTGTTTAATATCCGCTATATTTCATCCTCCGTGGAATTTGCATTCGGAGTGAATCCCTATGCTGTGTTGGGCAGGAATGCCTTTGATTTTGTTACGGAGTGTAACCGCGAAAACTGGAGACAATGTTTGGATGACGCGCATGGGAATAAATCCAGTGAAATTAAACTCATCGCACCGGGTGGCAAGGAATTGTATTTTGATGTGACGGTCAGGAATCATGTGGCACACGATGAAATTCGTGGGATGGTGGTGATCATGCATGACATTACGGAGCGAAGGCGTAAACACAGGGACCTGGAAAAGACTAATGATCAACTGGATCATTTCATTTTTAAAACCATTCACGACCTCCGTGCACCCATTCATTCTGCGATGGGTCTGATCGAATTGACGCTTCAATCCAGCATGGAAGAAAGGGAAAAATACATTTCACTGATCAAGTGCAATCTTCAGAGAATAGAATCCTTTATTGATGATGTCAGCAGTTTTTATAAAAATGAAAAACTGGCGGTGATGAAGGAGAAAATAGATTTTGGGGCCATTTTCTATCAGGAAAAGGAATTTCTTCAAAACCTTCCAGGCGCTCATGAAATCAATATGGAATATCAATTTGAGGGATCATGTGATTTGTTTTCTGACCCCTTGAGGCTACGCACCATCCTTACCAATATTCTTTCAAATGCTATAAAATACAGCGACCCTTCAAAATCACATCGGTACATTCGACTGGCCGTGTCGGTGGATGAGTCCGAATGTTGCATTGAAATTCAGGACAATGGCGTGGGTATCGATGATCAATATTTAAGCAAAATATTTGAAATTTTTTTCCGAGTGGAAACAAAACTCCCCGGTACCGGTCTAGGTCTTTATATTGTGAGCGATACCGTAAAACGGTTGCAAGGAAATATTAGTGTGAAATCTATTATTGGGGCTGGAACAACGTTTATCATTACGCTACCCAATTTCGCTGAAAGCCCTGTTTCACTCAATTGATCTGTAAAACCGCTTCACTTTATTTCAAAACCCAGCGATTTCATATCCTCCCAAAATCCAGGGTATGATTTATTGACAACATCAGGTTCCTCCACTTTTAATTCGGTTCGAGTGGCCCAGGGCGCCAGGCCCATGGCCATCCGGTGATCATGATAGGTTTGGATGGTAATCAAATTCGTGGTTTTGCCTGGTGTAAGTTTCCAGTTACCGGTTTTCTCTTCGGTTAGCTGAGCACCGATTTTAGCCATTTCGGTTTGCAGGGCCACAATTCTGTCAGTCTCTTTGATGCGCAGGCTTTCCATTCCGGTAAAAGCCCCATGAATCCCAGCGGCGGCGCATACCGGTAGGATGGTTTGGGCCAAATCCGGGCAGTCCGTAAAGTTCCATTCAATAGAATTGGAATAAGCCTGTTTGCTTAATACAGCATTATTACCTAAGAAAGTTGTCTTTACGCCAAGATTTTCCATGGCTTCAACAATAGCACAGTCGCCCTGAAGGGATTGACTGGAGACACGGGGTAGAATAAGTTCAGCTTTCTTGGCCAAAGCCGTAAATGCAAACCAATAACTAGCCGCAGACCAATCTGCTTCCACAGTCAGGTTAGTGGGTACATATTGTGCATGCGGAATGGCGATAGACTGTTCCTTGAAATCACAACTCACTCCAAAGTTTTTCATTAAAGCGGCTGTCATGTCGATATAGGGGCGACTACTGATGGCTCCTTCAATCTTTATGTTAAGTCCCTGGGGTAAGACAGGCGCCATCATCATCAAAGCCGAGATATACTGGCTGCTCACATCCCCAGGCAAGGAGACGACATTCAACTTTTGACTATGGAACCCTTTTGTTTCAATTGGAGGGAAACCCTCTTTGTCGAGATAGGTAATGACGGCACCGATGCTTCGAAGGGCATTAACCAGGAGGGCAATAGGTCGCTGCTTCATCCGTTCTGTACCGGTGAGGATCTTATTTTTTCCGGAAAGGGCAAAATAAGCCGTGAGAAAGCGCATGGTGGTGCCGGCGTCCATCACATCGATAACGTGATCTTCACTCCCGATAAGTGATTCCATTAGGCGCGTGTCCCGTGCAGAAGAGAGGTTACTAACGACCGATTGGTTGCCCGTGAGTGCATTCAACAGCAGCGCGCGATTACTGATGCTTTTAGAAGAAGGCAGGTTTTGAATGGTCCCACGAACGTCAGTTTTTCTCTGAATGGTGATGAACAAAGTTTGAGAATTTTACGGCGAAAAAAATATTTTCTAATAATCCGTTTTTTTTTCTTCACAATGAAACAAATTGCTTTTAAATTCGGTTGAAAGAGTAATTATGAGTACAACACGAAAAATAGCAATTGGGTTAGGTTTGGCCGGTGGCGCTCTCCTGGCGGCTTGGTTATTGACCGGCGACAGGAAGAAGAAGACAAAAGACTTTCTGGTGAAAAAAGCGCATGACCTGAAACAAACCTTGAATAAAGGCACCGAACAGGCAAATGACCCGGACGTTCACTATGTTTAAAGTGACCGGTAGAAATCCAATGATTGAACGATCTCGTCTTCGCTGACCCCTACATCCCAAACGGCTTTGCCAATTCCCTGCGGCAATGCTATTAGGATCCTATTTCCCAGATTTTTCTTATCCTGTTTTATTCTTTCCAATAGATCCTTTTCATTGGCTGGAAGTTCGATATGACCAAAGATGTGAACCAGGTACCTGGTGATTTGACTTAATTCACTGTCGGTCAGCAATCCTTTCTTGAATCCAATAAACGCTTCTGCAATCATTCCTATGGCTACAGCTTCTCCATGAAAGATAGGCTTTGTGGTGGCGAGAAAGTGCCCCTCCACGCTATGGCCGATGCTATGACCAAAATTGAGAATCTTTCTTAGCCCGTTTTCTTTGGGATCACGCTCGATTACGGAGTGTTTGAACGCTACTGAATGCCGGATAAGCTCCTCCCAGTGTTGATCGGACAATGATTTAGACCTCACTTTATTCCACATTGCGGTGTCTGAAATCAGGCAATGTTTCACCACCTCAGCAAAGCCAGACCGTAATTCGCGTTCCGGCAGCGTTTTTAAAAAAAGTGTTGAAATAAAAGTGCCAACCGGTTCTTGAAAAACGCCAATATGATTTTTATAGTTTTGAAAATCAATGCCCAGCTTACCACCAATACTGGAATCCACCTGAGACAATAAGGTAGTCGGGAGCAAAAGGAAGTCAATTCCGCGCTTAAAGGTCGACGCACAAAATCCACCAAGATCACCCACCACACCGCCCCCCAGAATGATCAACAGACTATGTCGGTCAAATCCAAACTCAGTTAGTTGCTGCCAAACCTGAACACAAGTTTCTATATTTTTGTGTCCTTCCCCGGCCTTGATCTCCATAAGCTGGTGCTCTGGAAGACCATCTAGGATCAGTGAATAACAAAGTTTTTTGGTGTTTTCGTCCATGAGCAGGCCAACCTGGGAATAGTTCCTATTTGAAAGAAACTCCTTTAACAGGGCAATCAGGTTTTTAGGAAAAGCGATCGTTGAGGGATGCATTAACTCGGGCGGCTCGTTTTTTTGCAATCTTGTTAATTTACGGCTAAGACACAAAGAACATGCCTTCTTGGGGGCATTTCGGCCAGATGCAAAGCTTTGCAACGCGATAATATGAGGCTCAAACCTCAGGACTTTTAAGTTTAGACCTTCAACTACCTTGAACTTTAAACTTTTCGCTTTATTTGTGCCCGCAAAAGCTTTCTATGCCAATTCAATCAAAGGTTCATTTTGACGATACCGCTGTTGCATTCTCCTATAAATCAGATCGGGAACTAAGAAAAGCAAACTTCATTTTTACGGTTGTCAATCACCCGCTTATTTCCAATCTGGCCACCCGCCTTGTAAAAGTGGCCATTATCTTACGGCTTCCCGTAAATGGCCTGATCAAAACGACAGTGTTTGAGCATTTTTGTGGGGGTGAAACGATTGATCAAAGCGAAAAGACAATAACAAAACTTTCTGAATTTCATGTGGGGACAATCCTTGACTATTCAGTCGAAGGCGCTAAAACGGAGGATGGCTTTGATCTGACCGCCCGGGAGATAAGCAGTACGTTGGATAAAGCAAGAAATAATCCGAAAGTGCCGTTTTGTGTGTTCAAGGTAACGGGGATGGCCGACATGGATTTGCTTGAGAAAGTACAAAAGAAACAAGTATTATCTTCGTCAGAACAAGCTGCGATGGACCGTGTCAGAAGCAGGGTGAATCAAATTTGCTCAAAAGCCCATGCATGCAAAGTTCCAGTATTGATTGACGCTGAAGACAGTTGGATTCAGGATGTGATCGATAGCCTTGCTTATGAAATGATGACCCGGTATAATAAAGAAAAAGCTATTGTCTTCAACACCTATCAGATGTACCGTGCCGACATGCTGGATAACCTACAGCATGCCTGCCATAACGCGACCCATGATAATTATCACTTAGGAGTAAAAATGGTTCGAGGCGCCTACATGGAAAAGGAAAGAGCGCGCGCAGAAGTATTGGGATATCCAGATCCTATCAATCCCTCAAAAGAGGTGACCGATGAAATGTTTAACAGGGGGCTGACTTTTTGTCTGGATAATAAAGAGCGAATCAGTTTAGTATGCGGCTCTCACAATGAATACAGCAATCAATATCTTACTGAACTGATGGAGAAACACAATCTGGAACCCCGTGACGAACGGGTATGGTTTGCCCAACTGCTGGGCATGAGCGACAACATTTCGTTTAACCTTGCCAAGGCCGGATATCGTGTGGTGAAGTATGTTCCCTACGGGCCAGTTCATGCTGTGATGCCCTATTTGTTGAGACGTGCTGCTGAAAACACTTCCGTAGCCGGACAAAGTAGTCGTGAATTAACTTTGATCAGGAGGGAATTAAAAAGAAGAAATTTGTCGAACAACAGTAGATAGCGCCGATCCTGATTTTCTTTCTGATTTTTTGCTGTTCGGCAGTCTTGGGTAAATCATTAATTTTGCCTTTCCATTTGAAATAAGTAAGCATGCAATTAAGCGAACAGGAGATCATCCGCCGGCATAGTCTGGAAGAATTGATAAAACTAGGGATCAATCCCTATCCTGCAGAATTATTTGAAGTGAGTGTTCTGGCAGCAGAAATCCATCAGCACTTTCCCGACACGGAATACAAGAATGCATCGCTCGCCGGTCGTATTATGACCCGACGGATTATGGGCAATGCCTCTTTTGTTGAGTTGCAGGATGAGTCGGGCCGCATTCAGCTTTATTTTCGCAGAGATGACCTTTGTCCCCATGAGGACAAAACGTTGTACAATATTGTTTTTAAGAAACTGCTGGACATTGGAGATATTATTGGGGTGAAGGGTTTTGTATTCAAGACCCAGACCGGGGAGACTTCTGTTCATGTAACGCATTTTACGATTCTGTCCAAGTCACTCAGACCGCTTCCGGTTGTCAAGGAAACTACAGACGAGCAAGGTCATGTTACCCTTCACGATGCTTTCACCGATCCGGAGCAGCGTTACCGCATGCGCTATGTTGATTTGGTGGTGAACCCGCAGGTGCGCGATGCTTTTATCAAACGCACCCGGCTGGTCAACTCCATGAGAGAGTATCTGAACAAGAAGGGTTATCTGGAAGTGGAAACCCCCATCCTTCAGCCCTTGTACGGTGGGGCCGCGGCCAAACCCTTCACAACCCATCACAACACGCTGGACATGACGTTGTATCTTAGAATTGCCAACGAACTTTATCTGAAACGTTTGATTGTAGGCGGTTTCAATGGTGTGTATGAATTTTCCAAGGACTTCCGCAATGAAGGAATGTCGCGGTTTCACAATCCCGAGTTTACGCAAGTTGAATTGTACGTCGCCTACAAAGATTATTATTGGATGATGGACCTGGTGGAGGAGATGATCGAAAAAGCCGCAATGGATTTGCACGGCACCACTTTGGTGAAAGTTGGCGAAAACCAGATCGATTTCAAACGGCCATGGAAACGGTTTACCATGTATGAGGCAATACACCATTTCACCGGCATCGACATTTCAACCATGGATGAGGCTACCCTTCGCGACACATGCCGGAAACTTCATGTTCCCATGGATGAGACGATGGGGAAAGGAAAATTGATTGATCAGATTTTTGGTGAGAAATGTGAACCGAACTTAATTCAACCCACGTTTATCACCGACTATCCTATTGAAATGTCGCCTCTGGCCAAAAAGCACCGAAGTAAACCCGGGTTGGTCGAGCGTTTTGAGGCGATTTGCAATAGAAAGGAAATCTGTAATTCTTTCTCTGAGTTAAACGATCCGATCGATCAGCGACAACGCTTTGAGGAACAACTAGAATTGGGCAAACGGGGGGATGAAGAAGCCATGACACTGGACGAAGATTTTCTTCGGGCTTTGGAATATGGCATGCCCCCCACGGCAGGGTTGGGTATCGGGATTGATCGGCTCACCATGGTGATGACCAATTCACCTTCCATTCAGGATGTTATCTTCTTCCCGCAAATGAAGCCCGAAAAACTGATGTCGGGGTTCTCCGAGAAGGAGTTTGAGGAGGGAGGCGTCCGAAAGGAGCTAATACCAATTATTCAAAAAATGGGAATTGTTTCGATGGGTCAATTGAAAGAAATAAAACCCTCAAAACTTTTTAATGACATCGCCGGGATGCGCAAGAAACTGAAATTAGAAAATGTACAAAATCCAACCCTTCAGGAGATTGAGGGATGGGGCGTGTGATTTTCAGGAAACTCACAATTCACAACACAAAACTCATTGTTCGCAAGTTGAATTTCAATCGATCTCTATTGAGAGTGATTTTTTATTGGCGAGTTAGCGAATATTGAGGTATGCGTTTTGGGTGTGAGTCGTGAGGGTGAAGTTCTTGTTCCATCCAATAATCCCTCCATCCTACAAATCCTGGTCCTAGAGGGTGTCTTGAAATGACCGGGTACGGTCGATCTTGAGATCGCGCAACATGGAGGATTTTATGCCGAGTGAAAAACTATAGGACTGAAATCTTCCAAAGGGAATCCAGTTAACGCTCATTTGCCAGCAATGCAAGTCGCGTTTGATGCCCAGATTGGTCATGGTTATTGCATTATTCTTGAGATCGTAGCCCGAATTGAAATCCACTTTCCATTTTGGTGTGAGTGAAATATCCCCCGAGAAACGAATGGCCTGTGTGACTTTTGCAGCCAGGTACCCTGTCTTGGAATAATTGGCGTTGTAACTGAATCGAAGGTTCCACGGAATGGAGAAATCGACGTAGGCATCGGGGTTATCCAAATAGAATTTTTTGTCACCATCTGAAAGGTTCGATTTGCCAATCTTATCCCGTGTCGTGTTGTCCTTTTTTTGACCTTTTGGATTGAGGTTGGTGCTGAATGCAAATGTGGCCGAAGAAATTTTACCAATGGAATACCCGTTCCGCCATGCATACCTGTCGAGTTTGGTCTGGAAAATCAGGTTTGATTTTTTGCCGATACTGTCAAGGTGGTATTGATATGGATCAAGGATCCCACTGAAGCTGATGTTTACTTTGCTATTGAGCACATTTGTGTTAGCGGTAAGATTGAAGGTTGACAACTTGAAGGAAGTGGCAGCAAAATTGTAACCACTGCTGATGGAAAGTGTATTGAAGAGTGGTATTTTTCTGGCCACCGTGTCCTTTTTGTTTTTCACTTTCATTTCAATGTTGTTGTTAATGCTGAATCCCATGGACCTACTTTTTCCGGGTGGCCTCGAAGAGCCGTAAACAAAACCTTCATGGCGTGATTTGTAAATGGTTTGTCTGGTCTTTCCCTCATTGCTGACCATATCAAATCGCTGGTAATAGTCATATTTTGGATCTCCAAAATCTGGCTGAAAGGTCATGCTCACGGCGGGATTGATGACATGACGAATCGCCTGAATTCGTGCAGTTTTCTTAAAAAACTTTGTTCCATAAATTCGGGTCGTAAGGCTGATACCGCCTGAATAGTTGGTTACACCATTGAATCCCCTAATGGTGTCCTTTATCACAATTTTTTCCCCCGTTGGGTCAACACCCCAATTCAATTTCTCAAAGTACATCAGTTCATCAATGTTGATGGAGGGATTGAGTGTAAAGAACCGAAGAACCTTGACGCTTGTCTGCAAAGGAAGATTGCTCTTGATCCCCTTTCTGGAATTGCGAAAGAAGCGTCCCAGGTTTTGAAGATTGAAAGGGGCAATACTGTCTTTGGTTATGTCTTTCCCAATTTTGCCAAGGTTATTGGTAAGTTGATTGGTAGCAGTCGTGGTCAAACGTGTGGAAATATTCTGGAGGAACATACTTCCTTTCACTTTCTTAAAAGGGTAAAGGTTGTTCACGTTGAAACTGATATCCGGAAAGGGGATGTCTACTTGCTTTGTGGTCAGGTTCTCATTGAGACGAAGATTGGTTCCAAAACTGAACGGGGTGCCGGCGAATGTTTTGGAATAGGAAATGTTGGAGCTCAGGGTAGCGGTGGTGTTATCAAGTCGTGTGGCGGACGGATTGGTATTTACGCCTAAAATATTATTTTGGTTATAGGTGGCAGACGCAGCATTCACCGATGCGGAAAACCTGCCGGTGCCGCGGGTTTGAGGCGAGTGGCTCCAGGTCAGCCTAAAGTCCTTGTTGTTTGTGGGACTTTCAATTTGTTTAGCGTAATAATTATTGGTATAGCTAAACGAGAGCAATCCGCTATACTTGTATCTTTTTCTGTATGTGGAATTGATATACAGTGCATTGGATCCTTTGGAATAAAAATCCGTCTTGAGTTCTAATTTGATATAGTCGCTGATGTCAAAGAAATAACCCGCCCCCCTCAGGAAAAAGCCGCGCTTGCGTTCTTCGCCATAGGCTGGTACAATGATACCCGAAGAACTTTTTTTTTGGCTTGGAAATATTCCAAAAAGAAAGCCGATGGGCGTAGGAATATCATTGAACTCCATATAAAACGGGCCACTCACCATTTTATCTCCCGGGATCGCTTTTGCTTTGGTAGATATAATGCGGTAGTGAGGATGTTTCAGATCGCAGGTAGTGTATCCATTCTCGATACTAAAGAGCTCGTTCTTCTCATTTTTGAACACGGCCTTTCCATGCAGGAATCCGTCACCTTGTTTGGTGACCACTTCAGAAATTTTGGCGTTTTTGGTCTTAAAATTGTAAACGATGTCTTTTGTTTCGTACTTCTCCGTTCCATTCTTAAAAATGGGATAACCAGCATATTTCCCCAGCGAATCCATCCCCCCATGGGCAGTGATGGTAGATAAATCATAATCAATGATGATCTCATCGGCTTCCAGTTCGATGATCCCATACTTGATTTTGGCATCTCCATAAAGTTTGACAATTTTCCGATCTACCCTGGAGTTAATAGAGTCCCGGGCAGAGTAAAAGATTGTTGTTTCGATCGCCCCTTTTTTTTTGGCCTTTCGGGTTGTGTCAGATTTAACCCCGGTAGTATCTGAAGTGGCCTTAGTGGTATCAATTTTGAGTAGATTGCGGCTATCCAAAGAGAGTGTATCGCGCTTGGCGGGGAGATCGCCGGGTATCGTTTTGACCGGCTTTTCTACTTGCGAGTAGGAAGGGATGCCCAAGA
>JAYVXP010000268.1:0-3277 GCA_043785125.1 Bacteroidia bacterium | reverse complement strand
GGCAGGCTTATCGTTTGTTAAGCTGGCATTACTCAAATTCCTGGCCTCCAATAAAAATCCGGGATGTTGGACAGTTTAAGTATCACTTCTTTCCATTTTTAGCGTTAATTTGAAGTTGAAAGGTAATTCTGGATTCTATGGCTGACAAGGCCAACATAACTCCTCAGGTATTAAAGTGGGCGCGAGAATCCGCACGGATGACGCTTGAAACGGCTGCGTCAAAAGTTTCCGTATCTGACGAAAAACTTAGTGAATGGGAGGAAGGACTAAGTCAACCAACGGTTAGGCAGGCAGAAGTTTTGGCAAAAGCCTATAGGCGACCTTTTGCATTATTTTTTCTACCGGAAATACCAAGAGATTTTCAGCCACTACAGGACTTTAGAAGGAAAAATTCAAAACCACTAGGAACCGGTTCCATTTTTATTGTTCGGGAGATTCAACAGAAGCAAGCCTGGATTAGTGAGGTCTATCAGGAAAACAAGGAAGCACCGCTTTCCTTGGTTGGAAAATTTAATCTTCAATCTGATCGTGTTGAAGTCGCGAATGATATCCTGAAGACATTACAAATTGACCCTTCCAAATACATAAAGGACAATCCAATAAAAGAGTGGATTGATAAAGCCGAGGCAAAAGGAATATTCATCTCAAGAGCAAGTTTCATTCACGCAAAATTGAAATTGGATAGCGATGAATTGCAAGGCTTTACCATAGCCGACAGATTTGCGCCTTTTGTTTTTGTCAATTCGGAGGACTGGAATGCTCCGCAGCTTTTTACACTTGTCCATGAACTTGTTCATATTTGGATTGCTGCTTCAGGAATCTCCAATGAAATCGGGCCGGAGATCAAGCACAAAGACAAACTTCATCCCGTAGAATTATTTTGCAATGAGGTGGCTGCGAATGCACTTATGCCAATAGGCATAATGAATGTCATACCTAAAACAACTTTTGAATCTGGAAACAATTTATTCAAGCAGGCCAGATCGTTAGGTGTTAGCTCATTTGCTTTTTTGGTTAGGGCCTTAAATTTGAACCTCATTTCCCTGGACCGATATCGCAAGCTTAAGAGCGATGCTGATGCCGAGTTCAAAGCTTTCTTGAAAAAAGAAGAAGAAAAGACGCTTAAACAAAAACAGAAAAAGGGAGGGCCAGATTATTACTTGTTGCTTGTAAATAAGAATAGCCATCTTTTTACCCACGTGGTAATGGATGCCTTCCGGGGTGGAGCGATTGAACCCACACAGGCAAGCAGCTTACTAAGCACTCAAGTAAATAACTTTCCTAAGCTTGAGGCATTCTTGTATCAATGAGCACCTTACCCCAAAAGTACTGCTTGGATGCTAACGTACTCATACAAGCATGGCAAAAATACTATTCGCCAAAGCTTTGCCCTGACTACTGGACAGTATTGAATGAACTAGGAAAACAAGACAGAATTTTCCTTCCACAAATGGTTTATGAAGAAATCACAAGGACGGAGGATGAGCTGGCCGCTTGGCTTAAGGAGAGTAAAATTCCTGAATATAAAGTAGATGGCCCGGTGACGGAAGCTCTTAGGGTCATGTATGCGGCAAATCCAGCACATCAAACCCTTGTTGATAACACCAGGTCACGGTCACTCGCAGATCCATGGGTAATTGCTCACGCGTTGAAAGAAAAAGCAACTGTTGTAACAAAAGAAGAGAAAATCACAGCGACGAACACTTCAAAGATTAAAATTCCCAACGTCTGTGAAAATATGGGGGTACGTTGGATAAACGATTATCAATTCGTTGAGGAATTAAATATCAGATTTAACTGTCGGATCATTTGAGATACAAGTACCCGAGGACATACGCAATCATGAATAAAGCCTTGTTTTGCTTACTGCTAATCATTCTTTTCAGCTCCAAAGTGACTTACGCCCAAGAGTCAAAAAAGGCACTTGACTCTCTTACTGCCGCTAAGCTATCCATCTCTGGATTCTGATTGTGTAAGACAAGCGTCGCCGACTTGAAGCATATGACGGATGATTTAAAGGAAGTGGACGTTGAAGAAATGGATTATCAAAAAAAATGTGGCGGGTCAGATACTCGATTCACTGGTGAACGCGGCTTCTACTCTGAAAAATTCAAAGGAATGATTTTTCAAAAGGGCAACTTATCAGATTATGTAGGAAAGATCAGGCTCACGCGGGATTTTAGTGGGACTTTGCCGAATGGGTCGTTTGTTGACTTAAGAGCAATGAAGTTGCGTGATGTGTTTGTTATTTACCCTGAGTTGAAAGAAAGCTGGGGTTCACGAGGGTGTTCAGATTACTGGAATTTTTCGGACAAGACAATCAGCTTTTATGTCAGGATAGACAAAGCAATTCAGCCGCAATTTCCCATCAATGAATCGTATTACCTGGACAAGCCGATAGAAGGAATTGACCTCGTAGCATCTTGCTACAGCCTCGTTGGCCCTACCTCAAAACCACTTCAACTTTTTAGGCCGGACGAACCAATGTACTTCATCGACAGCATACGAACGAATGAAAGTTTTATTAAGGAGGCCTACCAGCCATCAGAATTTGCTGCGATAACGGTTGTCAAAGGTGACAATGCTATCAAGATTGCGGGACAAGAAGGCAAAAATGGTAGCATCTTTATCTATGCAAAATCTTATGCCCGAGAAAAATATTTTCGGGTATTTAAGTCCAAATCGTTCATTGATCACTCGCTGAAAATATACTCAAATCTTAGCAGTTTATGGGTTTCCGGTGGGTATGATCAGAAGGTCCAACTACAGGATTTGCTGTTTCCAGGTGGGATCCTGTTCGACAAGCAAAAAGAGAATTATCGAACCGAAAAAGTCAATTCAATTCTTGAACTAACTCATTCATTTACACAGGCTTTGGAGGGAAGTAAAAAAGGGCAAACCAAAACATTAATTGATCTGCCCGCTTTGGTAGTCCCGCCCAGAATCGAACTGGGATCAAAAGTTTAGGAAACTTCTATTCTATCCGTTGAACTACGGAACCAAAATTTTAGAGCAGCAAAGGTAAAGAAAATTGAATAATGAACCTTATACTGAAAATCCTATGGGCGATGCTGCTGGTTACCAGCCAATCTTGACCAGATAAGAAATCGGTAGATCAAAAAGGGATCGCATATGATAAGAATTTGATTTCAGGGCATCTCTAAAAACTCCTTGTACCCTTCTCTTCTGGAGAAGGGTGACGGGTTGAGGCCATAAAAGACAAGGTTTTTAGAGATGCCCTTCATTATAATGAATCACTTATTCTTTTCCCTTTCAA
>JAYVXP010000267.1:0-3285 GCA_043785125.1 Bacteroidia bacterium | reverse complement strand
TAATGCTGGGCCAAGGTGAATCCCTAAAGAAAATCAAGACGTGAAAGCGAATAAAATCTATTTGGGATCCATTCCAAATTGCAACAATTGTAATGCCCTCTCTATTTGTTATCTCCGCGCCGATCGGTATTTTTGAACATGCTGATTTATAATGTAACGGTTGGTGTTGACAAGAAAATCGAACAGGAATGGGTGATTTGGATGAAGGAAATTCACATCCCCGCCGTGATGGCCACGCGCATGTTTATCAGCTATAAAATGTATAAAGTGCTTACTGATGATGATGGGGGCTCTGTTTCCTATGCCACTCAATATTCTGCGAAATCATTAAATGAAGTAGAAATATATCTTGAAAAGTTTGCGCCTGCGCTGCGGGATGAAGTCAAGAAGAAATTCGGCGATCAACATGCCTCTTTCCGTACACTTTTGGAAGAGGTCTAAACTTTTTTCTCAGAAAAATTGTAATTTAGGGTAGGGCATGAGATTCTTTGCACTCATATTTTCAGTGGTTATTTCCTGGGTACTGGTCGCTGCTCCGGTGTTCCAGGAGACGTTGGGTACCAAAACAAGCTCCTTTGAGGTCCATCAATTGCCCCAGTTTGAGGTATCACTTCCGGAAGTCATTGTAAACGATTTCGAAAAACTACTCCATCCCGGCTTTGTTGAGAGTAGCATTCCGATCTTCAAACATGTCTTTCAAACTGTTCCTTTAAAAGAACAACATACTTTCTTTTCATCACTTCCTCGCCTCTATCTTAAGCTCAAAGTGTTTAGAAATTAGCCATTCGTAATTGATTTTTTTATTGGCTATTTTTTATTTCTAAACAAAAATTCTCTTATGAATTACCGCAGAATAAATCTGGATATTATTCCTTCTCTTCACTTTGGCAAATTGGATGTTCTGTTATCGCTCGAAGACAAGCGCGAACGTCAACATCAACTGATAAGCGCCACCGCCCTCACGATGCTCGATCATGAAGAAATCGGATTGGTCGTGAAATTAGATAATGGTGAAAACGTAGAAGTGGTCTCTAACTTAATTGATTTGGAGGGAGATTATGTAGAACTCAAAGGGGGCTATACTATCCCCTTACGTGCCATCCTTAAAGTGGCGATGTAATTTTGAGAAGTAGGCCGTTAGGAGGTTGATCCCGATACCTATTCTTTAAGAAAGGGAGCGCTCTAATCAGCGCTCCCTTTCTTTCAATGGTCAGGGTCGTTTCAAGAGCTTATTTCCCACAATTTTTTGTTTCACTTCCTCTTTTAAACTGCGACTGATGGGAATGGAGGCGTCCGCAATCCTGATCACATTACCCTCTATGGCATCAATTTTCGGTATTGATACGATGTACGACTTATGAACTTTAATAAACTGGCTTGACGACAGTTGCTTCTCAAGCGCACGGAAAGTGAGGTAGGTAATTAGTTTTCGTCCAGGCAGGTGCAAGATGCAATAATTCTGATAGGCTTCTGCAAACAGCAATTCATTATACAACACGCGTTCATACATGCCATTGCTCTTTACAAAAAAATAGCCTGCTTGATTGTCCTCTCCACTGGGTCTGCTTCGCAATTCAAAAATATCATGAGCCTTTGTTACCGCCTTCAGAAAACGGTTGAAGGCAACCGGCTTTACCAAATAGTCAACTACGTCCAGTGCAAAACCCTCCAGTGCATAATCAGGATTTGCGGTGGTCAAAATAGCCATCGGCGGATTTTCCAATGATTTCAAAAACTCAATGCCTGAGATTTTTGGCAATTGAATATCCAGAAAAATCAGGTCAATAGAAGTTGACTGGAGGAATACCGCCGCCTTCACGGCATTTTCGCACTGGCCCGCCGCGTGCAGGAACGCAACCTCACTAATGAATTCCTGCATGCCCCTTCGGGCAAGCGGTTCGTCATCGATGATCAGACAGTTGATTGTCATGCAAGGGGATTGTCAAATTTGCTTCAAACTCATACTCTATTTCCCGAATGTTCAGGTGGTACTCCTGGCCATAAATGAGCTCCAGCCTTCGCTTTACATTTTTAAGGCCAATGCCGCCATCACTTGCAACTTTTACTTCGACGTAACTGGAATTGTCTTTGGTATTGAATACATTCATTTTCAGGATATTCCCTTCGCCGTGGATGGTAATTTTGATTTCATTAGGTCGGTCCGGAAAATGAGAGATGTGCTTGAAAGCATTTTCCACAAAAGGTACCAGCAGGAGCGGTGCAAGCGTTTGATGGTCGTCTTGAATGGAGCAATCAAACGTGACCAGATAATTATCATCCTTTCTTAATCGTTGGAGGTCAACGTAGTTTTTAAGATACTGGAGTTCCATTTTAAGCTGCACTTCTTTTCCGTTGCATTCATACAGCGGGTAGCGCAACAAATCAGCGAACTTCAGCAACGTATCACGCGCCAGCCCATTCGTCTTGTCGATCTGGAAATAGATCGTGTTCAGTGAGTTGAACAGAAAGTGAGGATTGATTTGAAGTTTTAGGTATTCCAACTCAGTATTTAATTTCTCAATCTCCATAAGTCGAAGTTTTTCAAGTTGAAAAAACCACTCTTTACTCAGTTGGAGCGCCAGGCTGAAGGCCATATAAAACAGGGCTATCGAAAAATTGTAAAAGGAATGACTCCAGAATGAGTTCCCTGGTGCTGAAATAATCCTATTCAAATAAACATCGTGAATGTTTTTCACAAACACATAGAACACAAGGCTTATAAACAAGCCCAGAAGATAGGTGATGATTTTTTTTTGCTGGGCGAATACTGGCATCAGGAAGTCAACGTTGGCGTAAATGATTATGGCCAGCAATCCGTTACGAAGAATGATCTCCAACAAAAACTGACCTGCATCAGCCTGGTCGATCAGGTAGATTCGAGTGTAAATGTGAAAGCCGATGGTAATGGCCCAGAAAAGAACGTGATCCAATTTGTATCTCCAGAAATTTTCCACACTGAAAATTAAGGGTTTTAAGGGAGTTCGTTTTGCATAAAGGTGCATTTCGTCAAGAAAAGAGATCGGATGGTCATATAAAATTGAAAATGGATTTCCAAAGGAGGAGCTTCAAGGTTTCAATTATAAAATAAGTATGAAAAAACTGCTTACCGCTTATTTCCTCTTGGTACTCCTGGTAGGCCAGGCCTGCTCGCAGAGCAAGGAAAGCAACATCAGAAAAGTGGGTGGTGTGTGTGATGGCTGTGAAGCAATGTTTGAAGGAGTGCCAGCCAGCATGTCCTGGGAAACAAAATTAGCAACAATCGAGGAGCCTGGTGATCCTATGATC
>JAYVXP010000266.1:0-29675 GCA_043785125.1 Bacteroidia bacterium | reverse complement strand
TGATGACAGGACTGGTCATTGCCGGGCCTGCCATTGCTGACCTTTTTAGATCCAATGATTCGGATCTCAATGCAAAAAAGAATCTGAACCGGGTCGTGACCCTGGACCAGCCACCTCCGATCATGCCCAACACACCTCCTCCCCCACGGGTGGAAGTTCCACCCCCGGTAAAGACCCTTAAATACATCGCACCCAAGGTGACCAAAGAAGAGGTAGTGGAAGAGGAAATTCCGACGATTGAAGAAATCAAAAAGACAGAAGTGAGCACGGAAACAACCGAAGGTCCTGAAACCGTAGTCTTTGAGGAGCCTGTCAAGGCGGTGGTTGATAATGGGGATGACAAGATTTATACCGTGGTGGAGCAGCAACCTGAATTTCCAGGTGGCATGGAAGCCATGATGAAGTTCATTCAAAAAAATATGAAGTACCCGGCACAAGCCCGTAGAATGGGTACTGAAGGCAGGGTATTTATCGGCTTTGTGGTCAATCTGGATGGCAAGATCACCGACGTACAAACCGTAAAAGGGATTAGCATGGATTGCGACAAGGAAGCGGCGCGCGTTATCGCCATGATGCCATCCTGGAAAGCTGGCAAGCAGAATGGTAGGGCCGTACGCGTACGCTTTGTGCTCCCCGTCAACTTTAAGCTGGCCGAATAATGTATGAGAACAGGATCGGAATACAAATGGCCAACCTTCCATGTGATGATCAAATATTTCCAGGGGTTCATGGCCCTGGTCTATATTGGGTTGGGCATCATCATTTTCTGGAAGTCTGAGGAACTATTCCATCTCCCGACATCCTATTCCATTGCATTAGGAACTATCCTCATCGTCTACGGCGTCATCCGCGGCTACCGGACCTACCAACGAAGCTATTAGGACAAAGGATCATGAACACCCGCGTACTTTTCCTGTTCATGATGTGCTTTGGCATTCTTCTCCATGGCTGTGTCAAACGTGACAAACATGGGAACATCCTCGATAATCCGACTTCCGGATCCATCAAAATTGCTGTTGACGAATCGCTGAGACCTTTGATCGAAGCAGAAGTGGATACCTTTCAGGGTTCCTACCACAATGCCTTCATACACGCCGTCTATACCTCCGAAGCCGAGGCTATGGAAAGACTCTTGAAAGACAGCGTGCGTTTGGCGATTGTTACTCGTAAATTGACCGACGATGAAATGCAAGTGTTCAACCAGGTAAAAATAATTCCCGCCCAGGTGAAGGTGGCCTACGATGGTGTTGCCATCATTCTCAACCGAAACAATCCCGACAGCGTTTTGCAATTCTCACAGCTTCAATCTATCGTTGAGGGTAAGTTGACGCAATGGAATCAAATCAACCATTCCAACAAGCTAGGCAACCTCGAGGTCGTATTTGACCATCCTCAATCCGGAATCGTTCGATTTTTGAACGACTCCATACAACGTGTTGACAAATTGCCGTCGCATTTTTACGGTGTCAACGGGAATGAGGCGGTAATTCAGTATGTGTCACAAAAACCCAACGCTATAGGACTGATCGGTGCTTGCTGGATCAGCGACCGTGATGATGTTACCACCAACCGTTTTCTCAATACGATCCGGGTTGCCAGAATCGCCAAACTAGGCGATGCCGTTCAGCCTTATCAGGCTTACATCGCCGATGGAGAATATCCCCTGCGCAGGGCTGTTTACATGATCAGTCGTGAGGCCCGGACTGGCCTGGGAACTGGATTTATTTCCTTTGTAGCCGGCGATAAAGGCCAGCGAATTGTCTTAAAATCGGGCATGGTTCCTGCTACCATGCCTACTCGAAACGTACGATTCAACAAAAATAATTTAGAATAGTTAATCCGTGGTTATTATGAGAAGAATGATGAATTCACATCAAGGTGGCGCAAACCAGAACAACAACCTGTCGTATTCCCTAACCTTATTGCTGACGTGTTTTGTTGCATTGGCTCAAGCTCAAAATCCGATAAACCCAATCGTACCCAAAGCGCTGTATCTGGTGGAAACTGAGCACACACAAAAAGCCTTGACCGAATTGGAAGAAGCGGTTAAAGCAAACCCAACAGATGCATCATTGCTGTATTATTTAGGATTCGTACAGATCAAGGCAGGCGAAAATGCAAAAGCACTGGCTTCGTTTGATAAAGGTATCCTGTTAAATGAAAAAGAGGCCCTTAACTTTGCCGGTAAGGGCCAGATCAGTTTATTGGAGAAAAAAGAAGCCGAGGCCAAAATCCAATTTGATAAAGCGCTCAGCATGACCAAATCCAAAAATGTGGCCGTGCTGAAAGCGGTTGCTGAGGCTTACCTCATCGATAATAAATATTCGGTGGATGCGATCACGCTTCTCAACAAAGCCAAATCCGCCGACAATACAGACCCCGAGGTTCAGATCTTATTTGGTGACGTCTATCTTCTTCAAAACAATGGCGGCCTTGCCGTAAGCAGTTATGAGCGGGCAGCATCTCTTCGCCCCACCATGGCCAAACCCCATTTCAAAATGGGGATGGTTTTTGAACGCTCCAAAAATACCGAGCTCGCCATGGAGAATTTTAATAAAGCCATTGCGGTGGATCCCAAATACACGCTTGCCTACAAAGAATTAGGGGAAATTTATTATCTCATGGGCGCCAAGGAGGCCGAACGCGCGGTGAAATCTTATGAAACCTATCTCTCCCTCACTGAAAAACCGGAAGCCTTCCAATATCAATATGCTTTCTTCTTGTTTATGGCCAAAGATTACAAGAAGGCCAACGAAGTGTTTAGCAAGATAGCTGGTGCACCCGATGTGAAAGTGCACACCCTTCGCTTCTACGCCAATTCCTTGTTTGAAGAAGCATCCGCAACAACACCTCCTGGCGATTTTCAAAAAAGCAAAGAAATGTATGAGCGGTATTTCAAAAAAGCGAAGCCGGGTGACCTGGAAGCAACAGACTACGTCTATTATGGCAAGGCCCTCCAAAAATTAAAACAAGATTCCCTCGCAATAATTGAATTTAACAAAAGCCTTGCTATTAACAGCGATGACAAGAAACTTCCCCCGAAAGAACATCGGGAAATTTTACTCCTTGTTGGCGATACTTATTTGAAGACTAAAAAGTTTTCGAATGCCATTGAAATCTATAAACTGCTGATGAGCAAACGGGAAGCACCTTATGCCGCGGATTTCTTTTCAATCGGCCGTGCTTACTACTTCAACACCCAATTTGCGCAGGCCGACACTGCCTTCCTGAAGCTGATCGAATTGAAACCGGAAATGACGGTTGGCTACCTTTGGGAAGCCCGTACAAAGTCCAATCTGGATCCGGACTCCGAACAAGGTTTGGCCAAACCCTATTTTGAAAAGTTGATTGAAAAAGCATCCGCGGCGCCCGATCAAAACAAAAACAATCTCATTGATGCCTACCGTTATCTGGGCTATTACCATTATCTGAAAAAAGATTATGCGGCCGCCAAAGAGGCCTATGGAAAATTACTGGTGCTCAAACCAGACGACAAGGATACAAAGGATGCACTGGACATTCTAAATAAACCTATTCCGCAGCCTCAGTCAAAGAAGGAGAGATAAAGCTTTTCCCCTTAAAGAAAAAGCAAATGTCCCGCTCTGTCGGGACATTTGCTTTTCTACATATACCTCCGGCCAGGTAGAAGACTATGAATTGCCCTTAGCTGACTTATGGAGATCGTCTAAAATAATTGTAAACTTGCTGCGTTATTACCCTCATGAATATGATTTTACAAATCACCCAGACCCCCACGGAGTTATCCATTGCTGCCTTATTGCTGAAAGGCGGGATCGTCATGATTCCCATTCTACTCCTTTCCCTGGCCAGCTTCTATCTTTTGATCGAACGTTATCTTTATATCCGCACGGCCACGCTGGGCAAAAAAGATCTCATGTCACACATCAAACAATACTTGAAAGCAGGTGATATCAAAGGTGCGAAAATGTTGGCCGATCAGGATTCTTCTGCAGCAGGGAAAATCATTCTCAGCGGGCTGGATCATGTTGGGAAACCAATCAAGGAAATTGAAACCATGATGGAGTCGGCAACCAACATTGAAATTGCCGAAATGGAAAAAAACACCGAATACCTTGGCATCATTGCCGGCATTGCACCGATGCTTGGATTTATCGGCACTATTTCCGGAATCATCAAGATTTTTTACAACATTTCCCTATCTGATAACATCAGTATCGGTATCATTGCCGGAGGTCTCTACGAAAAGATGATCACCAGCGGATCCGGTTTGGTGGTGGGCGTCATCGCTTATGCCTCGTATCACTTTCTGCAACAGAAAATTAACCGCTTTTCACTGCGGATACAAAAAGATGTTTTTGAATTCATGCGTTCTATTCTGAGCCCGGCATCATGAACTTAAAGCGGAAAAATGCGTTTCGTGCTGAAGTGGCCACCTCGTCGCTGAACGACATCATGTTCTTTTTGCTGCTGTTTTTTCTGATCATTTCTACAGTCACCAACCCCAATGTGATCAAAGTTCTTTTGCCTAAATCCAAAGCAGGACAGACCCTCAATAAGCAGAGCATTTCCCTTACGGTAACGGAAAACAAACATTACTACATCAACCAAAAAGAGGTGCCCTTTGCGCAGTTAGAGCCGGAACTGCTCAAGGCTGTCGCGGGAATTGGTGAACCCACCATCGTAATCCACCTACCCAAAAATCTGACCATTCAGGACCTTGTGGATGTAATGCAAATCGGTGCCAAGCACAAGGTAAAAATGGTGCTCGCTACGACCATTAAATAAATAGCCATTCCTTAATCTGTAACTTTAGACCTTGAAGTTTTAACCCTGTGACCGAGCCAGTGAATCTATTTTTTTTATTCCACCGATTCCACCCGTAAGCCAATCGCCAGAACACCTTGGAGCGTATCCATGCGCATAAACTGTTCCATTTTCACTTTGTATCTGCCCGGTACCTTGAATTCATAATCGCTGAGCAGTGGAAACTGATGATCATAGACGTCGCCAAGTCCACTGCTGCCTTGCGGCTTCCCGGTTTTTTGATCAAATAAAAATGCGGAGATCAGTTTTTTTTGAATTTCTGAACCAACAGAGTCGTGCAAGGAATATTGAACAAACAGTCGGGCATAGGGATAGTCGATCGAATTGCGGACGTTGCAATATAAATTGTATTTCTTCCCAGGGTCTTTTATTGTGAATTCAAAATTTGCCGTGTCTGAAACATCCCAGACGCGGGTTTTAAAATCCTGGTTGTACTCATAGACTCTGCGTGAATCACAGGCCACCAGCAAAACCAGCAAAAGAAGGAGCCTCATCGTTTCGGAGGACGGTTTGGGTTGTTCGGATTACGGTTATTGGGGTTGCGGTTGCCCCGATTGTGGTCACCACCACTGCGTCTTTTCTTGTTGGAATTAGAAGATTTATTCCTGAATTTTTTATCGAGGCTCTCCAAATCACTGTTCAAGGATGACGTAGATTCCCTTTCCGCTACCTCATTTGCTTCCAGGCTGGCCGGTTTCTTTCCTTCCTGATTCAAGCGCAGAATCTCATTGACCCGGGCCACGTTTACCGGGTACCAAGTATTGTCTTCGCGAAATCCAAACCACATGATCTTCCTGAAAATATCAGTCTTCTGCAATGTTGCTTCTCCCTTTTCCGTAAGCAGTGGGCCTTCTACTTTAGGAATATGCTCGAGGGCCTCCATATACGTTTCCAACTCATAGTTTAAGCAACATTTCAAGCGCCCGCACTGACCAGAAAGTTTGCTGGGATTCAGTGAGAGGTTTTGATAACGCGCCGCACTGGTAGCTACATTTTTAAAATCACTTAACCACGTTGAGCAGCACAGTTCGCGCCCACACACGCCGATTCCCCCGAGTCTGCCTGCCTCCTGACGCAAGCTGATTTGTCGCATCTCCACGCGGATCTTGAATTCAGAAGCCAGCGCCTTGATTAACTCACGGAAATCCACACGGTCTTCTGCAGAATAGAAAAAAGTTGCTTTCGTGTTATCGGATTGAAATTCTACATCCGAGAGTTTCATGTCCAATTTATATTGATGGATAATTTCACGTGAACGGTATAGCGAAGGCATTTCGCGCTTCTTCACCTCCTCACTTTTCTCCAAATCCCGCTGATGAGCAAGTCGGTAAACTTTCTTGATCTCATGGTCATTGGCGACTTTCTTTTTTTGCATTTGAAGACGTACCAGTTCGCCCTGAAGTGACAAATAACCCAAGTGGTGCCCATTGGGTACTTCCACCACCACGGCATCACCTGTAGTCAGCGGCAGCCTGTCCGAATTTCGAAAGAAGTCTTTTCGACCACCCTTAAAGCGTACTTCAACTACGTCAAACTTATCTTCGGTCGGAATATCCATGTTGGAAAGCCAGTCGAAGACGTTCATTTTATTGCAGCCGCCGGTCTTGCAGGCGCCGTTGTTCTGGCAGCCAGCCACCGTGCCATTCTTTCCTGATCCGCATGCACAACCCATAGATAAAGTGTATTGAGTACAAAGATAAGGCCATTAGGCCTCATCCTTCCAACGTTGTAAATCTAATCCAATATCCTTACGGAAATATAACTTATCCCAGTGAATGCCAGAAATGGCCCCATACGCATTTTCAGAGGCTTCCTTCAAATCCTTACCTTTGCCCGTTACGGCCAGTACTCGCCCCCCATCGGTCAATACGTTTTCCTGATCCTGTCTGGTCCCGGAATGAAATATTATTGCATTTTCAGATTTTCCCAATCCCGCAATCACTTTTCCTTTTTGGTATTCGTCGGGATAACCTCCAGAGACCAGTACAACGGCGACTGAGGTAAAATCCTCCTGTTCAATTTTTCTTCCCTTTAATTCGCCTTTGGCCGTGGCAGTCAGTAGCTCAACTAAATCATTCTTTATTCGTGGCAACACCACTTCCGTTTCAGGATCGCCCATGCGCGCATTGTATTCAATCACGTAAGGCTCACCCTTTACATTCATTAAGCCAATGAAAATGAATCCCTTATAGGGGATATGCTCTTTTTTCAATCCGTAAACAGTGGGCTTGATTACTTTTTCTTCCACCTTCCTCATAAAGGACGCATCGGCAAAAACTACGGGTGAGACCGCCCCCATGCCACCCGTGTTGGGTCCGGTGTCACCCTCTCCTATTCGTTTGTAGTCTTTTGCTTCCGGCAGGATGACGTAGTCTTTTCCATCGGTCAGGACAAAAACAGAAACTTCAATGCCTGTTAAAAACTCTTCGACCAAAACTTTAGCGCTCGCTTCTCCGAATTTATTTTCCTCCAGCATTTCGCGGATTGCAGCCTGTGCCGCGGGGATGGAAGGACTGATAATCACGCCCTTTCCGGCTGCCAACCCATCTGCTTTTAAAACAATCGGAGGTGTACAGGACTCGAGATAGTGCAAGGCTTCAGTTACCTGATTGGTGTGAAATGTTCTGGCCTTTGCTGTGGGGATGCCATGGCGTACCATGAATTGCTTTGAGAAGTCTTTACTTCCTTCTAGCTGGGCTCCTGCTTTCCCCGGCCCGACCAAAAGAATGGTTTCCAAAAGTGGGTCTGCCTCGAAATAATCTCTTATGCCGCTGACCAGCGGGCCTTCAGGTCCCACCACCACCAATTCAATTTTATGGGATACACAAAAATCCCCGAGCTCTTTAAAATCATAGATGCCGATCGGTACGTTCAATGCCTCCAAAGCCGTACCGGCATTTCCCGGGGCCACAAAGAGGTGATCGCAATTTATACTTTGTCTCATTTTCCAGGCAAGGGCATGTTCACGCCCTCCGTTACCGACAATCAAAATGTTCATGAGGATTGGATCAAACCCAAAGATAGCTCCGGAAAAGAAGATTTGGAAAGGCAGGGTCGATCTTCAAGGCCTTAAAGCCTAAATTAGTTCGCGTACTCACTCAGGAACTTAATTCGCATCAGACGTAAGTTATCCTCGGCAAAATCCGAATCCTCATCATGTTGAAATGCATCAACTGCATCTTCAATGCTATCCGTTTCAGAAGTCAGGAAATAGTCATAAATCAGTCCTTGTTTTTCTTCATCCAACACCTGGTCGATGTAATAATCAAGATTGAGCTTCGTACCGGAAAAGCAGATGTTTTCGATCTCTGTCAGCATTTCATCAAACGTGATGTTTTTGGACTCAGCGATTTCATCCAAATCCACTTTCCGATCGACCTGCTGGATAATAAAGATTTTAATCTTTGATTTATTAACGGAAGACTTGACGATCACTTCCGAAGCCGTCTCAATCTCATTTTCATCAACATACCCTTGAATGAGTTCAAGAAAATCTTTTCCGAACTTATTCACCTTGCCCATACCCACTCCATTTACCGAAGCAAGTTCGTCTTTGGTGGTAGGATAAACCGTGGCCATCTCCTCAAGGGAAGGATCCTGGAAGATGACATAAGGCGGAAGGTTTTTAGTTTTTGCCACTTGCCTGCGCAGGCTTTTCAGCATTTCAAAAAGCCTTGCATCATAGGATTTGTAGTTTGCCGGAGCCCTTTCCGAAGAAACCTCTTCATCTTCGATGGCTGTTGTAAAATCATGGTCCCTAGCCAGTTCAACGGCATAAGGCTTTGTTAGAAATTTCCTTCCTTTTTCAGTAATCTTCAGCACACCAATATTATCAATATCCTTTTCGAGATATTGATAAATCAGGGTTTGGCGGATAACTGATTTCCAAAAATCACCATCCTCCTCTCCCCCTTTTCCATAGATCGGCAAATCAAAATGTGCATAACTCTTGACATATTCATCTTCAATTCCGCTAATCACATTCACCAGATGACCCAATCCAAAACGTTCGTTGGTTTGTTTTACGGCCTCGATTGCGATCCGTACATATTCCATACCATCAAAGCGCGCTCTTGGGTGCACACAATTATCGCACATCTCGCAATTCTCCTGTTTGTACTCCTCACCAAAGTAATGCAGCAATTGTCTTCTCCTGCAAACGGGTGACTCTGCATAAAATTCCATTTCCTGCAAAAGAATGCGAGCGTTCTCCCGCTCCTGCACTGATTTATCTTTGTTGAATTTCTCCAGTTTGTTGAGATCGTTGTGACTGTAGAACATGAGGCAATTACCTTCAAGTCCATCCCGGCCAGATCGACCAGTTTCCTGATAGTAACCCTCCAATGATTTAGGCACGTCATAATGCACCACAAAGCGGACATCGGGTTTGTCGATCCCCATACCAAAAGCTATTGTAGCAACAATAATATCAACCTCCTCATTGAGAAAATTATCCTGATTTCGGACACGAACGTCCGGATCGAGGCCGGCATGGTAAGGCGCTGCTTTAAAACCATTGACATTCAAAAGCTGTGCGATCTCTTCTACCTTCTTCCGGCTCAGGCAATAAATAATACCCGATTTCCCCTTGTTGTTTTTCAGGAATCCAATGAGTTGTTTTTTGGTTTCTTTTTTTGGACGTACTTCGTAATAAAGATTTTTTCTGTTGAATGAGGAGATAAATATATCTGCGTCTTCCATCTGCAGATTTTTCTGGATGTCGATCTGCACTTTTGGCGTGGCGGTGGCCGTCAGGGCAATCACCGGCATATCTCCCAGTTGCCCGATCATTGTCTTGATCTTCCGGTATTCCGGTCTGAAATCGTGGCCCCATTCAGAAATACAATGCGCTTCGTCGATCGCTACAAAAGCTACGTTCGCCTTTTGCAAGAACAAAATATTTTCTTCCTTATTGAGTGACTCGGGCGCAACGTAAAGCATTTTTACGGCGCCGGTCAAACAATCCTTTTTCAGTTTTGTGATTTCTGATTTGCTCAGGGTAGAATTCAGGAAACGGGCATTGATGCCATATGCATTCATTTGGTCCACCTGGTTCTTCATCAGTGCAATCAAAGGGGAAATGATGATCGCCAGTCCGTCCTGGATCATGGCTGGAAGCTGATAACACAATGATTTACCCGCCCCCGTGGGCATGATCACAAATGTATTCTTACCATTAAGGAGATTTCTGATGACAATCTCCTGATTGCCCCTGAATTGGGTATAACCAAAAAATTCTTTTAGCTTGTCCCGCAACGTATCTTTCTCTTCTGCCACTACCATAGTCTTAATCCGATAAACCTTGAAATCCCTATCTTTGTTCTGTTGAACATAATTTTTACAAGGGATTGAATATACTAAAAAATATCCAACAAATCGCCAAGGAAGTGCTACAAAATGAAGCCCGGGCGGTGGAAAACCTGACAAATTTTATCGATAACGATTTCGAAGCCTGTGTAAGGGAGATTTTCCAGTGCAAAGGCCGTGTCGTGGTTACCGGAATTGGAAAAAGTGCCATCATTGCAAATAAAATTGTGGCAACGTTTAATTCTACAGGAACTCCTTCGCTTTTTTTGCACGCTGCCGATGCAATCCATGGGGATCTGGGGATGATACAGAATGAAGACCTGGTGATTTGTGTCTCCAAGAGTGGTAATACACCGGAGATCAAAGTGCTTGTTCCCGTTCTGAAACGAAGGGGATCCAAACTTGTTGCCCTGGTCAGCAACACGAATTCATACCTCGCCCAACATGCCGATTACGTGTTAAATGCAACTATTTCAGAAGAGGCATGTCCCCACAATCTCGCTCCCACCACCAGCACCACAGCCCACATGGCTCTTGGTGATGCCCTGGCGGTATGCCTCCTGGAGCTCAGGAATTTTTCGAGCAACGATTTTGCCATGGTTCATCCGGGTGGTACCCTAGGAAAACAACTTTATCTGAAAGTTGATGACATTTACACCCAGCATGGGTTGCCAATGGTGAAGCCTGATTCCTTATTAAAGGAGGTGATTCTCGAAATAACTTCCAAGCGCCTCGGCGCCACCGCGGTGGTTGACGATAAAAAAAATCTTTTGGGAATAATTACCGATGGAGATTTAAGGCGTATGTTGCAAAAGGAGGCCTCCATCACCTCCGTTCGGGCCACCGAGATCATGAACAAAAATCCAAAGTCTATAGATCGGGAAGAACTGGCAGTAAAAGCCTTGCAACTCATTCAGGAAAATAACATTTCACAGTTGGTGGTGACCGATGGCCCTATCGTGGTGGGCTTCATTCACCTTCATGATTTACTAAAAGAAGGAATTGTTTGAGCTAACCGCTTATCAAGATGAACAAGAATCTTTATGTAGTGCTGATGGCCGGTGGGGTGGGCACACGTTTTTGGCCTTATAGCCGAAACGCAAGGCCCAAACAATTTCTGGACGTTCTTGGAATCGGAAAAACGCTACTTCAGTCAACCTACGAAAGATTCCTGCCCCTCTGTCCGAAAGAAAATATTTTCATCGTCACCAACGAAGAGCACATTCAGCTTACGCAAGAACAAATACCAGACATCCAACCCGAGCAACTCTTGGCGGAGCCCATGCGAAAGAATACAGCTGCATGCATTGCTTATGCCAGTCACAAAATTGCCATAGAAAATCCCGATGCAGTGATGATCGTAAGCCCTGCGGATCATTTGATTCTCAACGAAGAGGAATTTCTCGCCACAATTCGAAAATCGGCGGAATATGCGAAAACCCAAGACAAACTTATCACGCTGGGGATTCAACCCACGCGGCCCGAAACAGGATATGGTTATATTCAATACCTGCCTGGAAAGACTGCGTTGAAAAAGGTCAAGACATTTACCGAAAAACCCGAGTTATCGCTGGCTAAAAAATTTCTTGAGAGCGGCGATTTTGTGTGGAATGCCGGCATCTTTATCTGGGGCGTTCAGGCTATTCTGAATTCGTTCTCCAAACACTTGCCCGAAATGGCCGAGGTTTTTGATGAACTGGCTCCTAAACTTTATACACCGGAAGAAAAGTCCGCAGTGGAAATGGCCTATGCTCAGTGTAAAAGTATATCGATCGACTATGGCGTGATGGAAAAAGCAGACAACGTTTACGTTTGGCTAAGTAGCTTTGCATGGTCAGATTTGGGGTCGTGGGGTTCATTGCATGACAATTCCCAAAAAGACGCTAATAACAACATGATCGATGCCGAGGCCCTGATTTATGATACGCGCAATTCGGTCATCAAAAGCACCCCTGGAAAATTAATTGTCGTGCAAGGGTTGAATGGATATCTCGTTGGAGCATTTGACAACGTAGTGATCGTCTGTGAAAAAGATAAGGAAGAACTTTTTCGAAAGGTGGTCAAGGACTTAAAATCAAAACCCAACGGTACTGATTTTCTTTGATCCACATGCGGTCATCAGCGCATTCCATTCATTAGCGCTCATCAATGGTCCGATTTCAATGATTCGGCCGGGTTGACCACTGCAGCTTTAAATGACCTGTATCCCACCGTAAAAATTGCAATGACCAGCGTCAAGCCAATTCCCGTCAGAAACACGGACGGACCTATTTTGATTTTGTAGGCAAATTCATTCAACCACTGATTCATTATATACCAGGAAACTGGTGCCGATAAAATAAATCCGACAAAAATAAGTTTTACGTATTCTTTCGAAAACATCATCACAATGCTTTCAACCGTTGCGCCCAGGACCTTCCGAACTCCAATCTCCTTTGTTTTTTGATTGGCCATGAAAGTGGCCAGGCCAAATAATCCCAGGCATCCGATAAAAATGGCCATGGAGGCAAAAACGCTCAGGAGTACCGACATTTTTTTCTCGCTTTCATAGAACTCCCTGATCTGTTCATCCATGAATTGATAAGAAAAAATGTAGTTAGGATAGGCTGCTTCCCACAGCGGTCGGATTTGTTTGATGGTGCCCTGCATTTTGGCTGGGTTCAATTTCAAAGAAAGGACTTGGTAATTCTGAATCCGGTTGAGCAAAATAGCTGCCTCAATGGCCGAGTGCAATGAAACAGTATGAAAATCCCGCACTACACCTACTACCGGCAAGTTCTTTCCCCACATTTTTATCTTCTTCCCAACCAGATTACGAGGATTCTTAAAACCCGCGATTGAGGACAGTCGCTCGTTGACGATAAAACCCTGAGCAGTATCTAAATCCTGAACATTGACACCGGCCACGATTTCCAGACCATATAAGTCAAGATAATGACCATCGATCAGTTTAACCTGTGTACCATATATCTCCGTGTTGCCTTCGATCTCGAAATCGGTATTCGAAGTCGAGCCCGAAGAAGGGGGTGTGTTACTCAAACTGGCCATCTCCACGCCGCTCAACTTTGAAAGTTCGTCGCGCAACGCCTTCATTTTGCTGGAATGTTCTCCATTTGCTGAGTTTGCATGCTCGGGAATCGGCACCGTGATGATGGCATCCTTCCTGAAACCCAGTTCCTTGTTTTGGAAATAATCCATTTGATTGATCAGGACGATTGTGCCGAAGACAAAAAATTGAGAAATGAAAAACTGCAATACAACCAGACCTCTCCTCAGATTAAATCCAGACGAATTGCGCTGATCAATTTGGTTCTTCAGCGCTTGCAGCACCTTAAAACCAGAAACCACAAACGATGGGTATAACCCGGAAAGAACGGCCACCATTCCGGTGACGAGAATTAAATAAATCCACAATGATTGATCAGTCAGGAAATTCATCACCAGGTGCAGATCAAGAAACGGATTGAGAAACGTCAAAGCGAGCTCAGTACAAACCATGGCCGCCAAAACAGACATAAAGGTGACCAGGGTAGTCTCTCCCAAAAACTGTGCAATCAATTGTCCCCGGGTACTTCCGAGTGATTTACGGATACCTACTTCCTTTGAACGCTTGATGGCCTCTGCGGTGGTGAGGTTAATAAAATTAATGCAGGCAGTGAGAATCAGAAAAACAGCAATGATTCCCAATGCCAGCAACAATTGTTTGCTGATTGTACGATAACTAAAGTTTCCAAATCGGTCATCGTAATGTATTTGTCCCATGGGTTGGATCATAAACGCCTGATTAGAGTGGTTATCCCCTTTATGGTATTTCTTATAAAACGCAGGCATCCGGTTCTCTACCTCCGCAATCTTTACTTTTTCTTTCAGCGTAAAATAGCATTGTTCATCACTCCAGATTCCATTCCAACCTTGCTCATCTCTTTCCTTTTTGATGGTGCTGAAGGATAGCATCAGGTCAAATGGAAAATCGGTATTGAAAGGAAAGTCTTCCATCACGGCGGTGATCTTATACTCCTGATTATCATATTTGACCACCTCCCCCAATGGGTATTCCTTGCCAAAATATTTCATGGCCGATTTTTTGGAGAGGATGGCTTCGTTAGGTTCATTAAGGCCTCTTGCTGCAGAGCCGACGATGATCTTCCGGTCAAAAATCCTGAAGAAATCCGGAGCCGCAAAAGCAATTCCCCTTGCCTCCTCAAATTTTTTGGCTTCACCTTGTGGTTGAGGAATCGTGACCAGACCTCCCGACCGATAGGAGATAAAGGCTACTTCCTCCGCTTCGGGAAAATCGTTTCTAAAGGCTTCCGCAAAAACCGGCGGCACGCCTGGGGTGTACCTTCTTCCGTCACTCCCATTCGATTCGGTCACTACCCGATAAATCCGATCGCTTTTGGAATGAAATCGATCATAACTCAGGTGGTGCCGGATTAACAAGAATAGGACCAGACTCGAAGTAATTCCAAGAGTAAGGCCAGCGAGATTGATGAAGGTGCTTCCCTTTTCCCGCCAAAGACTCCGCAGCGCGGTTTTTAAGTAATTTTTTACCAAGTCCAACCCTTTTCTATTTTGATGTTATCCATTCAGCGAAAGTTCTAACACACACCTTTTTTGAGCTCAAAGCAAGAAATTCAGTAGATATCCAGGATGACCATGCGTGCTTTACCAATGTAATGCCATGATTAATTACTTCCTTTCTGGATCAGTTTTACCGATAACTTCATTAAAACTGTCCGATTATAGCAGGCGGCGTCCACATCCGGACGTGAATTATTCCTAACACCTAGGTGTTATAGGGGTGACTTATTATCTTTAAACCGTGATACAGGAATTAATTATCGGCACTATTTTTTTGGCAGCGTTAGGGTATGTCGGTTATTTGATTTACAAGACCTTTCAGGCCAAACAGGGATGCGCAACGGGTTGTGGCAAATGCGCGGCAGTCGATTTTGATAAGATTGAAAAACAAATTAGTTCCAGGCTTGTCGAGGCCAGCAAGCCCTAAGTACTTCGCTGCCTAAGCCCAAACTTTTGTCCCCTCTGTACAATTTCTGCACATTTCTATTTCGCTTCTGGAGCGCAACAGGGAAGCACGAAAATTTTCATACTTATCTCCCCGCCAGATTTCTTCAAACGTCCTTTCGTTCATGTCCCCCAAAACAAAATGAGCATCCTTGTCGAAGCAGCAAGGAATCACTTTGCCATCCCAGGTGATCACACAACTGTGCCACATCTTCCAACAATGGTCGAGAAGTTGGTTTTTGATCGAATAACTTCCGTCGGTATTTTTCTTATACCGTGAATAACGGTCAAGGGTAGGAATCAAATCTGAACCATGTTGATAATCATATATCTGGGCCGTCTTGAATGCTACCTCAGTCACGCCAAGTTCTTTCGCCAATTGCTTCACTTCTCCGATTTGATGCTCATTGGGTTTCACAACCAGAAATTGAAAGATAACATGAGGTGTTGAAGACTTGAGTTGTTTTTTCCACAGCATAATGTTCTTTGTTCCCTCGATGACCTTTTCCAACTTTCCGCCCACGCGATACGATGCGTAGGTCTCCTGGGATGTGCCGTCGATAGAAATAATGAGCCGATCCAATCCGGATAGAACAGTCTGTCGTGCTGCCTCGTCATCCAGATAGTGGGCATTGGTAGAGGTAGCAGTATACATTTTTCTTCGAGACGCATACGCCACCATATCCAGAAATCCAGTATGCAGGTAAGGCTCGCCTTGAAAATAAAATATCAAATAAGAAAGGGTGGGCGCCAGTTGATCGATTACTGATTCGAATAAAGCAGTCTTAAGCATCCCCGTTGGCCGGGTAAACGAACGAAGTCCGCTCGGACATTCGGGGCACCGCAAGTTACAGGATGTAGTGGGTTCAATGGAAATACTCAATGGCATCCCGCGGTGAATGGGCCGCCCCGAGATCTTTGATGCATAATAGCTGGAAAGCAGTTGTGCTGCGTTCCCTAGTCGTTTTGGAGTGAGTTTGGAGGCAAAATTCAATCCATCTCTGAAATTGCGGTTCATGCTGAAATAAATTCAAAATTACCTTTTGGCAGGCTATTGTTTTATCTTTCGAGAGATTATTTCTACTTATGAAAAGTTTGATCATCGTGCTGTTATTGCTGGCTGCCGGCAATGGAATTTCACAAGTAATGCCGCTTTCCGACCAGGCGCTAATTTCGGTTATTACGCTAGGTCCAGATCAAAATGAGCTGGTCCAGGCTTTCGGGCACAGTGCATTTCGTGTTGTAGATCCCCGCTCGAAAATTGATTACGCATTTAATTACGGCGTCTTCAGCTTCAATCAACCCAATTTCTATCTGAATTTTGCGAGGGGCCACAACTATTACTACGTGGGCGTAGCCTCCTATCCCGAATTCATTGAGCCCTATGTTTATTACAATCGATTCATTCATGAACAGGTACTTAACCTGACGCAAGAACAAAAGCAGAGATTATTTGAATACTTACTGTGGAACGCGCAACCCGAAAACAAAAGTTATCTCTACGATTACTTCTTCAACAATTGCGCAACCAAAATCCGCGATGTGCTGACTACGGTATTGAAAAACGAAATTCAATTTGACAGTACTTTTATCAAAACGGATTATACCATTCGTGAACTGACTGACCTTTACCTGAAAGATTTACCTTGGGGGGATTTGGGATTGGACATTGGCTTAGGATCACCCATCGACAGAAAAGCTACCCCCTATGAGTACATGTTTCTTCCCAGTTACATCGAGTATTCGTTTGACCACGCATCGCTGGTTAAAGAAGGCATTAAAATACCATTAGTCTCGTCAAAAAAGACTGTCTTTGCCTCAACCCCGGAACCACCCGAGAAAAGCCTGATTCATCCCTGGGTCGCATTCGGAGCACTGATCGTGGCGGGCATTGCCTTAAGCGCCTGGGATTTGCGCAGGAAAAAAATTTCAATCTGGTTTGATGCGCTTCTGTTGGCCATCACAGGATTGATCGGTATTATTTTATTATTACTTTGGACTGCCACAGATCACCATGCCTGTGTAAAAAACTACAATATGTTATGGGCTTTACCCACCCATCTCCCTATACTGATTTTTCTCTTCAAAAAAAACAAACCCAACTGGCTGAAAAATTACTTCATGGCTACAGGAATCATTGCCTTGCTGTTGTTGCTAACATGGCCTGTGTTGCCGCAGTTCTTGAACTATTTCCTTATACCGGTCGTGGCCACTTTGTTGGTGAGATCGGTAACACTCTTCAAACTGCTTCCCGGGGCAAGGTAATGTTGAACGTAGACCCTTGACCCGGTAGTGACAAGAGTTCTATTGTGCCATTCATTTTCTCAATTATTTCTTTGACAATGTACAGGCCCAATCCGGATCCTGCGGATCGGCATCTAATCCATTGTCCCGCACGGTGATACAATAATGCTTGAGGCTGAGTAGGCGCTCCAGAAAGATTTTGACTTTACATATGAATGGGTCGGTTTGCTGTTGCGGCCAAACAGGCTTCTTTCACCGCTTCCATATAGGTAGGATGAGCGTGAGACATTCGCGAAACATCTTCTGCTGAAGCCCGGAATTCCATCGCTGTAACCCCTGCGGCGATCATATCGGCTGCACGGGCGCCAATAATATGGACACCCAAGATCTCATCGGTGTTTTTGTCAGCGAGTATCTTCACCAAGCCATCCGTATCCATACTAGCCCTCGCCCTGCCCAACGCTTTGTAAGGAAATGTTCCTACTTTGTATATTCTTCCGTCAGCCTTGAGTTGTTCTTCGGTATACCCTACACTCGCTACTTCCGGCCAGGTATAAACAACTCCCGGAATCAGCAGGTAATGGATGTGGGGTTTCTGACCCGCAAATTGCTCAGCCACTAAAGTCCCCTCTTCTTCTGCTTTATGGGCGAGCATGGCGCCCCGCACGACATCGCCAATAGCATAAATATTATCTACTTTGGTTTTTAAATAATCATCTACCACCACACGACCACGATCCAGTTCGATGCCCACTTTCTCCAGACCCAGTCCATCCGTATACGGTTTACGCCCGATGCTCACGAGACAATAATCACCTTTTAGTTCTATTTGTTTTCCCGACATGTCCTCGGCTTTTAGCGCAACTTCCTTTCCGTTGTTCACCAATGCAGTGACTTTATGGCCCAGGTAAAAGTCCATTCCCAGTTTCTTGGTCACCTTCAGCAATTCTTTGCCCAAGGTGCCATCCATGGTTGGTATCAGGGTATCCAGAAACTCAACTACTGTAACTTTCGAACCGATGCGCGCATAAACTGAACCGAGTTCCATTCCAATCACCCCTCCGCCAACTATAATCAAGTGCTTGGGAATTTCTTTGAGTTCAAGGGCTTCTGTACTGGAAATGATTCGTTTCTTGTCAAAGGGTGCGAAAGGAAGCGGTGTTGGTTTTGATCCGGTGGCAATAATAACCCGCTCCGTGGTGAAAGTGGTTTCTTTCCCCTCCTTTCCGGAAACTTTGATCGTATTCTTATCGACGAAGGAACCTATGCCGTTAAATACATCAATTTTATTTTTCTTCATCAAGAAGGCTATACCGTCCACATTTGATTTTACGACTTCGCCTTTGCGTTTAATCATTTGAGTGAGATTCACTTTCGGCTCAGCGATGTCAATGCCATGTTCTTTAAAGTTATGAAGCGCATTGTGAAAGTGCTCTGTTGAATCGAGCAGTGCTTTAGAAGGAATGCATCCTACATTAAGGCAAGTGCCGCCCAAAGTATCATATTTTTCAACGATTGCGGTTTTGAAACCAAGTTGTGCACAACGAATGGCGGCCACATACCCTCCTGGGCCTGAGCCAATGACAGTGACATTGTATTGCATAAACGCTAAACTTTTATTAGTTGCTTCATTCTAATTATGGACGGATGTTTAGATGCGTCCTTCATAAACTCAATAAGTTTATTTCGTGGTGTCGTATTACCTTTTGGGGTGAGCACTTCATGAAGTCTCTTTGGCTCCATCGATAAACCATATTTTGCTGCCGCCAAGCTGAGGCCCACTTCCTTTGCCAACTTTACCACACAACTTTCCAGGTTAGGTCTAACTACGATGAGCCGATTTCCTGGTTTTTTATCCTCAAAAATCAGCACATTACCGTCCTTATATTTCGGTTTCAGTTTGAATAAATAATTCAAATAATTGTCTCTTGCACTGCCAGGGTCCTCATCAACTAATCCCAATGATTTCTGAGATTTCATAAGCCTTCCGCTTACCTTGCTTCTGCCAAACGAGTGGCCCCCAGCCAATTCCTTGGATGTAAATCCAAGGAATTTCAACAATGTCTCGTCTGCATAGCATTCAAAAAAGGTCATGGGTTTTTCACCTTATCAAAATTTAGAAACACGTCACTATTCAATCCTAAAATCTCCTCCACATTTCTTTTCTTGAGACTGGTTACAACTGTTTTGTATTTCACAATTTCTACAAGGTTAATTGATAAGTCTCTGCTTGGAGTCTTCTCTATCACAGTCTGCAAGAAATAAGGGTTGTGAGTGGTGATGAAATATTGATTGTCACTGTACGCGCCAATTCTTTCAGCCAAATACTTTATATAAAGCGGAAAGGTATTTGATTCTGGTTCCTCCAAGACCACTGTCGCCTTCTTATTACTTTCAATTATTGAGAGATAAAAGATCATTCTTTTGACCGTATCCGATATTACTGAAATTGGAAAAGATACAGAGAATCCATTCTGCTCTCTGTAAATCTCAAAGTGGACATCGTATGGCCTAAATAATAGCTTATACCCTAACCCTTCAAGTATCAATTGAATCTGCTCCCTCAACTCTTTGTTATAAATTACCATGGAAGGAAGATTAGTGCCAAAAGGAGTATTTAGGTAATCATGCTCTGTTTCCAAAAACTTTACATCTTCATTAAATTTATAAGACCTGATCTTTGGTATATTTTTCAAGGAGTCATTATGAGAAGCGGAATTCATATCTCCTTTCAGGTTAATTTTAACCATGAACGGGCTTTGCGGGCCTAACCAAGATTCAATTTTGAGCTCACTGTCCTTCACGTGTGCCGCTATCTTATAATCATCAACTTCAACCTCAATTGATAACGACGTATCAAAATCGCAAAATAGTTGAGATGCATTTTCGAATCTCACGAAATCTCTCAATTTGTCGTTCTTATTAAGTAATGAAAGAGATTCAAGAATGTTGGATTTTCCTGAGTTAGGATCCCCGATAAAAATATTTACCCTTTTGCAGGCTAACCGCAAATCTTTGATCGACTTGAAATTCTTTATGCTAAGATTTTTTACCATTTCTTGCCTTCTGACAATCCTAAACCCCCAGAATCAACCTTCCCGGGTCTTCCAGCATCTCCTTCACCCGCACCAAAAAACTCACTGACTCTTTCCCATCTACAATCCGGTGATCATATGAAAGTGCCAGGTACATAATCGGACGGACTACTACTTCTCCGTTTTTCACCACTGGTCTTTCCACGATGTTGTGCATCCCTAAAATCGCTGCCTGTGGAGGGTTAATAATCGGTGTGGAAAGCATGGAGCCAAACACGCCTCCATTTGTAATGGAGAACGTTCCTCCCGTCATCTCCTCGATGGAAAGTTTCCCATCGCGTCCGCGTGTTGCCAACCTTACTACCTCACTTTCAATCTGCGCCATGGTCAGTAATTCTGCATTGCGAATCACCGGTACCACCAAACCACGGGGCGTTGAAACGGCAATCGACACATCACAATAATCATGATAGACGATTTCATCACCTTCAATGGAGCCATTCACGGCAGGAAACTCCTTCAAGGCGGCGCAAATAGCTTTGGTGAAGAAGGACATGAACCCAAGACCTACTCCATATTTTTCCTTAAACTGATCCTTGTACCGCGATCTCAATTCCATTACCGGCTTCATGTCAACCTCATTGAAAGTGGTGAGCATGGCCGTCTCATTTTTCACGGCCACCAGTCGACGTGCGATGGTCTTGCGGAGAGAAGTCATTTTTTCCCGTCTCACATTGCGTATTCCGCTGGAGGCAAGAACAGGAGGTCCTGAAGGAACGGAAGTCTTCACTTCCGCAGGCTTAGAAACCGGAGCAGCAGCTTGCGCTTTCATAGCATCCTCCTTGGTAATTCGTCCACCAACACCGGAACCCGGCACTTGGGAAGCAGGTATCCCTTTTTCATCTAAAATTTTCCCAGCGGCCGGTGATGGATAGCCAGCTGCATAGGAGGTGCCAGAGGATGCAGGAACAGAGGCTGCCGCAGGAGCCGAAGACGACGCCGGTTTCGCAGGAGCCCCTTCTGTAATCTCTATCTTACATATTAATCCACCAATTGGCAACGTCGTTTTTTCTTTTGCTACAATGCGAAGGATGCCTGTAGCTTCGGCAGGAAGCTCAAACGTAGCCTTGTCCGATTCCACTTCTGCAATGATCTCATCAAGGGTCACAAAGTCCCCGTCTTTCTTCATCCATGTGGAGATTGTTACTTCTGTTATTGATTCGCCAACAGCGGGAACTTTCATTTCTTTTACTCCACCAGTTGCTGTAGGTTGCACGGGAGCAACGGTGGGTTTGGTTGCCGCAGTCGGTTTGGATTGAACTTCAGTGGGTGCTGCTGAAGTCTGAGGCGCTCCGTCAGCAATTTCACAAATCACCGTACCGATGGCAACCGTCTCTCCTTTTTGCTTTGTGATTTTCAAAATCCCCGCCTGAGGAGAAGGGAGTTCAAAAGTGGCTTTATCCGATTCGAGTTCAGCAATCACTTCATCCATTTTTACTGCATCGCCGTCTTTCTTGAGCCAGTTGGCAATGGTCACTTCGGTGATGGATTCACCGACGGTCGGGACTTTTACTTGTTGCGCCATCAGAATAGATTTTTGAATTTACAATTTGCTTTGAATTATACTTCCTACATTATTTCCCGAACTTCGGCAAAACCATCCGACTCATATACAGGACAAGTCTTTATCAGTTCAGTGGCCTCCTCCAAACTCTGCGCTCTAACCAGAAGAAAACCACCCACAATTTCTTTTCCAACGGCATGGGGACCCGGAATTACCGTTCCTGAATTCAGGATCACGTTACCACGAAGGGTAAGTGGTTTACCACCCGTGAGCTTGTTCTCCTGGCTTGCAGCTTCCAGCCAACTCTTCCAATTCAATTGGTGCCTGGCCATTTCATCAGCAGGTTGCCCGGTCGTACGCCCATCTTCCTCCCTGAAAAGCACCAAGAAATCTTTCATCGATACATGGGTTTAGGAGCCTTAAATTTCGAGTGACTGGGTTACAATTTTTTCCTGCTCAGCCTTGTGTACCTTGGAATATCCCGTGGCCGGTGAAGCACTTGCCTTTCGGGAAATAAATTCCATAGCCTGGCCTGGCATCATCCGCTGAATGTACGATAAGCAACCCATGTTGGCAGGTTCTTCCTGCGCCCATACCAACTTGGCTCCTTTGTATTTTTTTAACACGGCATTCAATTGTTTTTCCGGGAAAGGATGCAACTGCTCCATTCTGACCAGCGCCACTTCCTTGACTTTTTTCTTCTGTTGTACTTCAAGGATGTCGTAATACACTTTGCCGGAGCAAAGGACCACCTTCTTCACCTCTTTTGCCGCAGCGTTGGGGTCATCAATTACTTCCTGGAATGAACCTTTGATAAAATCTTTTGCCGGAGAAGCTACGGCCGGATGACGAAGCAATGATTTTGGGGAAAACACAATGCAAGGTTTTCGAAATCCCCAGGCCATCTGTCGCCGGAGCAAATGGAAAATATTGGCTGCGGTTGTCGGGTTGGCTACAATCATGTTGTATTCGGCCGACAGTTGCAAAAACCTTTCCGGACGACAACTAGAGTGTTCTGGTCCCTGACCTTCATAACCATGCGGCAAAAGCATAACCAGGCCGTTCATGCGATTCCACTTAGATTCTGCACTCGACATGAATTGATCAATGATGACTTGCGCGCCATTGACAAAATCACCAAACTGTGCTTCCCAGATTACGAGTGCACTTGGATTGGACATGGCATATCCATATTCAAAACCCAGTACCCCAAATTCCGAAAGCAAAGAATTGTAAATGTGAAATTTCTGCTTGCCTCCCTCAATGTGGTCAAGGCCGCAATAAGGGTCATTGGTATTTGCATCAAAGAAATAAGCGTGACGATGAGAGAAGGTACCTCGCTTGACATCCTGACCTGACATTCTCACAGGAACATCCTCGGCCAGAAGTGAACCATAGGCAAGGAGCTCAGCCTCAGCCCAACCCAAAACTTTTGTATCAAAGAATGCGGCCTTGCGATCGATCAATAGTTTTTCGATTTGCTTAAGCGCCTTGAATCCTTCCGGTATGGTGATCAGCGCCTTCGCTACTTTATCATAACTAGCTTGACTAATTCCGGTTTCCGGGGATTGGTCAAAATCCTCCGGCTTGGCTTTGTGCATTTTCTCCCATTCCTCTTCAATTTTTTGTGGTTTGTAAGGAAGTGGTTTCTGTTTGACCTCATTTAATCGATCCTGAAGCTGATTACGAAAATTTTTATCCATCTCATCCCCCAGTGCGCCGTCCACATCCCCACGCTCAATGAGTTTTTTCACATAGACTTCGCGCGGGTTTGGATGCTTTGCGATCAGGTTGTACAACTTGGGCTGTGTAAATTTGGGCTCATCGCTTTCATTGTGTCCGTGCCTGCGATAGCAGAGCATATCAATAAAAATATCCTTTCCGAATTTCTGTCTGTATTCGACAGCCAACTTGGAACAGAAGGTAACCGCTTCCGCATCGTCACCGTTGACGTGGAGCACCGGTGCGTCAATAATTTTGGCAACGTCGGTACAATAAATCGAAGTTCTCGCATCATCATAATCAGTGGTAAATCCGATCTGATTGTTAATCACAAAGTGCACCGTCCCGCCAGTGGTATAACCCTCAAGACCAGACATCTGTGCTACTTCATATACAATACCCTGCCCGGCTGCGGCTGCATCGCCATGAATCAAAATGGCCATGGCTTGACGCAAATCACCTTTGTATTCATCGTCAATCTGGCCGCGGGTATATCCTACCACGAGCGGATTTACGGCTTCGAGATGAGAAGGATTGGGTGTCAGTTTGAGGTATATTTTGTTGCCGGACGGCGTGTCAATATGACTCGCATAACCAAGATGGTATTTCACATCTCCATCCCCGAAAGTGAGATCAGGATTGATGTTACCTTCAAATTCTGTAAAGATTTGCTCGTACGTTTTTCCTAAAATATTGGAGAGGACGTTTAGCCGTCCCCGGTGAGCCATGCCAATCACTACTTCCTTCACGCCCAACTCGGCTGATTTATTTATGATGGTGTGCAGGGCAGGAATAGTATTCTCACCTCCTTCCAAGGAAAACCGTTTTTGTCCCAGGAACTTGGTGTGGAGAAAATTCTCGAATACAACGGCCTCGTTAAGTTTGGAGAGAATGCTCTTTTTCTCGTCAAGGCTGGGATTGTAAGTGTAATATTCTTTTTCGCATTTCTGGGTAAACCAGTCCATGATTTCCTGATTGCGGATATAGCTGTATTCAAACCCAATGGGTCCCAGATAAACCTTTACCAGCTTTTCAATGATCTTTTTCAGTGTTGTTCTGCCGAGTCCAATTTCAACACCAACATCAAATTCGGCATCCAGATCGGCATCGGTCAGACCATAAAATTGATGCTCCAGTGGGACCTGGTGGTCGCGTCGTTCCCGAACCGGGTTAGTATTTGATTTCAGATGCGCCCTTGAACGATAAGCATGAATTAATGTACGCACCTGTGTCTCTTTGATGGTCAGCGCATCAACTGCTACAGTACCATGGCCATTTTCGCCAAAGCGTTGAGTTGAAAAGTCGTAGCCCTCAAAGAATTTTTGCCAGGTGAGGTCAACCGAAGAAGGGTCTTTTTTGTAGTTTTGATAGAGCTGATCGAGGTAGCCTACGTCAGCCTGGGAGATATAGGAGTATTTATCCATAACAAAATGCGTGAGCCACCAAATGTATTAAACGCGTTTTGGATTAAAAAACCTTATAATCGCTTATACAAATATTAACTATTTACGAAGTAATTGAGCTTTCTTGACTGATCCAATTGCGCAAAAGGCAAAATCCCTTACCTTTGCAGTCCTTAAAAAACTGGACGAGATCCTAACCTTTAAAAACCAAGAAAATGGCAGTAAAAATTAGATTGGCACGCAGAGGCCGCAAGAAATTGGCACTGTATGATGTCATTGTAGCCGACTCCCGGTCACCCCGTGATGGCAAATTCATTGAAAAAATCGGGACTTATAATCCCCTTACAAACCCAGCAACCATCAACCTCAATGATCAAAAGGCCTTTGAATGGCTGATGAAAGGCGCCCAACCCTCCGACACGGTAAAGAGAATGCTTTCTTATCGTGGGGTGATGTTGAAGAAACATCTACAAATCGGTGTGGTAAAGGGTGCAGTAACTCAGGAAACGGCTGACTCAAAGCTTGCAGAATGGGTAAAATCAAAGGAAACCAAGATTCAATCCAAGGTTGACACGCTTACTACGGCTAAGCAAAACGCTGCTAAGGCAAGGAAGGATGCCGAAATCAAAGTGAAAGAAGCCAGAGTCGAAGCCATACGCAAGAAAGCTGAAGCCGCTAAAGTTGTGGAAGCTTCGGCACCTGCGGAAGGTGCTGTAGAAAATGCAGAGTCCACGACTGAAACACCCGAACCTCAGGCTTAATTATCGAAATCTTATATTGTGCCGGTGATCCCGAAAAAAAAGGGGTCACCGGCACTTTGTTTTACAATTCCCATGGATATCCATTCCTATTATAAAATCGGCTATGTTGCTAAAACCCATGGGCTCAAGGGTGAAGTGACAATCATTTTGGACAAAACCGTTGGCCCGCTGCAAAGCAACACCAAAGCGCTCTTTATCGAGATGAAAAATGTGCTGGTTCCTTATTTTATCCGGCATATTTCCGATCGGGGGGATAGGGCCTTCGTTAAGTTTGATGAGGTGGACAGCCCTGAAGGTGCCACACAGTTAAAAGGTTGCAGTTTGTATTTATCCAAGAAGGCCAGACCTAAGTTAGACCCCAGTGAATTTTACAATGATGAAGTAGTTGGCTTTGAAGTGGAGGATGGAAAATTAGGATTGCTGGGCTCTATCCGGGAAGTCTTGCAAATCGGCCCAAACCGGCTCATCGCAATTGATGGTTCATCCAGAGAAATCCTGATTCCGGTAAACGGCCCTTTTATTCATAAACTGGATAAGTCAAAGAAAAAATTTAGCGTAGTCTTACCCGACGGATTTCTGGATATTTGATCTATGCGCGTTGATATCATTACCTGTTTGCCGCGATTGCTGGAAAGTCCCTTTTCCGATTCCATTCTTAAAAGGGCACAGGAAAAAGGATTGGTGACTTTAAAGGTGCACGACCTTAGAGAATATTCTGTCAACAAACACAGGACAACAGACGATTACGCATTCGGAGGAGGGGCCGGTATGGTGATGATGATCGAACCGATTGATCGGTGCATTGCTCAACTTCGGTCAGAGCGTACTTACGATGAGATCATATACATGAGTCCGGATGGTGAATTGCTTACTCAAAGTATCGCCAACCAATTGAGCCTAAAACAAAGCATGATTTTACTTTGCGGGCATTACAAGGGGGTAGACGAAAGAGTAAGAAAGCATTTGATCACCCGGGAAATCAGCATTGGAGATTATGTGCTATCGGGCGGGGAATTGGCAGCAGCCGTACTTTCGGATGCTATTATTCGACTTATTCCTGGTGTCTTATCGGATGAGACCTCCGCCCTTACAGATTCGTTCCAGGATGACCTGGTAGCTCCTCCTGTTTATACCCGACCGGCGGAGTATAAAGGATGGAAAGTCCCCGGGGTTTTGCTTTCGGGTCATGAGGCTAAAATTGAGCAATGGCGTCATGAAGAAGCCTTGGAAAGGACTAATAAACGCAGGCCTCACCTATTGGATTGAGGTTACTGAACCCAAAACAAACAAAATTTGATCCCCCCTGATAAAATTCTGTGTTCTTGCCTATATTTGCATTCCATTTTAAAAAACGAATGTTATGGCCGATTTAATGAAAATAGCCGAACAAGAATTGGCATCCAAAAGACCCGGTCTTCCGGTCTTTAAGGCTGGTGATACGGTAAACGTACATGTGAAAATCAGTGAGGGCAATAAGGAAAGGGTTCAGCAATTCCAGGGCGTTGTACTTTACCGCAGGGGTAAGGGAACCAACGGTGAGACTTTCTCTGTGCGGAAGGTATCCAACGGGATAGGTGTAGAAAGGATATTTCCTTTGCTCAGTCCGAGCGTGGATAAGATTGAATTTGTAAAGGCCGGCAAAGTCCGCAGGGCCAAATTATATTATATGAAGGGTAGACAAGGTAAATCTGCCAGAATCAAGGAAAAGCTGTCAACGGTTGCGCCAGTAAAGTAACCTGATTTTATCTTCAGAAAGACCCATTTCAAGATCGGAATGGGTCTTTTTTATTTGTTTTGCGAGCCCAAATCCATTTGGATTTCCATTGTTTGAGATAAACTGAGAGGCTATATTTGCCCCTCACTTAACAGTTTATGGCCAAACGAAACATTGTTAAAATTCTTGGAAAAAATGCCAAGTACCTGCTCGACCACAAAAGCAAGACATTTCCCAAAGATCAACTCCATTTGCCCAGTCCTGATTTTGTTGATAAAGTTTTCATTCAATCCAACCGCTCACCTCAGGTATTAAAAAGCCTTGGCCAATTGTTTGACCATGGACGCCTCGCAGGAACTGGTTTTCTTTCCATCTTGCCCATAGACCAGGGAATTGAACATAGTGCCGGGGCTTCCTTTGCAAAGAATCCGATCTACTTTGATCCGGAAAACATCGTAAAGCTGGCCATAAACGGAGAATGCAATGCAGTGGCCACCACTTTTGGAACGTTGGCCATCGTATCCCGGAAATACGCTCATAAAATTCCTCTTATTGTTAAGATCAATCACAACGAATTGCTTACTTATCCCAATAAAGCAGACCAGATCATGTTTGGCTCTGTTGATGATGCATGGAATTTGGGAGCCGTGGCGGTAGGCGCCACCATCTATTTTGGATCCGATAACTCAACACGTCAGATTCAGGAAGTAGCAAAAGCATTTGAACGGGCACACCAGCTAGGCATGGCCACGATCTTGTGGTGCTATACACGAAACAATGCGTTCAAGAAAGACGGGAAAGACTACCACGTTTCAGCAGACCTTACCGGGCAGGCCAACCACCTTGGCGTTACAATCCAGGCCGACATCATCAAGCAGAAACTGGCTGAAAACAATGGTGGCTTCAAAGCTTTGAATACCGGTGGATCAACTTATGGTAAACTGGATGATCGGATTTACACGCAATTGACTTCTGATCATCCAATTGATTTATGCCGTTACCAGGTAGCCAATTGCTACATGGGACGTGCGGGACTGATTAACTCCGGTGGTGAATCTAAAGGAGCCAGTGATTTGGCGGATGTTGTGCGCACAGCAGTGATTAATAAACGCGCGGGGGGTATGGGACTCATTTCAGGAAGAAAGGCTTTTCAACGGCCCATGAAAGAAGGGATTGATATCTTGAATGCCATCCAGGACGTTTACCTCGATAGCAGTATTGATGTTGCCTGATTCCAGTAAATTCTAACCGGTGATTCAAATTCACTGGTTTTTTATTTTAAAAAGAAAATATGCCTTGGTTTAAACGCACCGATAAAGGTATCCTCACACCTACTGAGGCAAAGCGCGAAGTTCCTGACGGTCTTTGGTTCAAATCGCCGGCGGGAAAAATAGTACACACCCGCGAGCTCAAGAACAACGCCTATGTTGTGCCGGAAGAAGATTTCCATGTGCGCATTGGTTCAGCCGAATACTTCGAGATTCTATTTGATCACAATGAATTTACCGAGCTTGATGCCAACATGGAATCCGGCGATCCGCTGAACTTTGTTGACACCAAGCCGTATCCGAAGCGAGTAAAAGAATCACAGGAAAAGTCTGAATTGGTTGATGCCGTGCGCACTGCCTACGGCAAAATAAACGGACTTGATCTGGTCATTGCCTGCATGGACTTCAATTTTATTGGTGGTTCAATGGGTTCAGTAGTGGGCGAAAAGATTTCTCGCGCCATTTACCATGCATTAAAAACCAAGACACCCTTTCTCATGATTTCGCGATCGGGTGGAGCGCGCATGATGGAGGCAGGTTTTTCATTGATGCAAATGGCAAAGACCTCCGCTAAACTTGCTCTTCTTGACGAAGCCAAGATTCCTTACGTATCCCTATTAACGGATCCTACTACAGGTGGTGTCACGGCTTCTTATGCCATGCTGGGGGACTTCAATATTTCAGAACCCGGGGCACTCATTGGATTTGCCGGACCTCGCGTTATTCGCGAAACAATTGGTAAAGATCTGCCTGCAGGATTTCAAAGCGCAGAGTTTGTCTTAGACCATGGATTCCTGGATTTTATTATTGATCGCAGGAACCTGAA
>JAYVXP010000265.1:0-3326 GCA_043785125.1 Bacteroidia bacterium | reverse complement strand
AAATCCTGAATGGATTTATTGAGGGCCATGAACTCTTCAATTCGTCCAGGTTTCAATTCCAGGTCTTTTGATTGATCGACTTCAAAATTATTTAGTTGCTGAAGGGTATTATAGAACGGCTTCCAGAGTTTCCTGGAGAAGTAGCGTGTAGTAAAGTAGAATGCACCTGCCATCAAGATAAAAACAACTACCAGTGTCTGAATAATGCTTTCTACGATTTCGTGTGTTTCCAGCCGTGCGATGACAATTTCCATCCGGTAGGGCGTTCCATTTAACTCAACCCTGGAAGTGAGCTTGCGAAATTCATCCCATTCGCCGTCAACTGTTTCGTAAATGAGCGTGTCTGAATAACGATCATCAGAAGGGCCTGCTGCGGTGGTGGGTATAATGAGAAAATCTGAATACTGAAATACCTCCGTCGAGACCTGGCCTCCGTTTTTCTTCAATTGATCCAGGATGTGTATTTTTCGGTTATGCAAAACTTCATTGGTGCTTTTAAAGACTTCCTCTTGTATCACGAAATAAAAGACGCCAAAGAAAGACAAGGTGAGCACCAGGAAGATAATCATGTACCTCCTGGAAGTAAGGGTAAGTAATTTGATCGGGTTCATATTTCCAGGAGCTGATACCCGACGCCATAAATGTTTTTAATCTCCACGGATGCCTGGACTTGCTTCAGTTTTTTCTTGAGATTTTTAATATGTACAAAAAGAAAATCAAACGAGTCCACGCTGTCGACATGATCCCCCCAGATGTATTCGGCCAGCGAGGTTTTGGAAATCACCCGGTTCTTGTTGGCGATGAAATGTTGAAGTATGTCAAATTCTTTTTTCGTCAGATTAACCGTGTGGTTATTCACTTTCACGGAATGCAATTGCAGGTCGACCTCAATATTGGCGAAGGATAGCGTATGAGGTGCATCAAACTTCTTTCGTCTTATGACGGCTTGAATTCTGGCGTTCAATTCCGGAAAATGGAACGGCTTTGTCAGGTAGTCATCCGCCCCGAGATTGAGGCCTTTGATTTTATCATCGAGTGAATTGCGGGCGGAGATGATGATGACCCCGTCCGTTTTGTTTACGTTCTTTAAATTCTCAAGCAACTGCAACCCGTTGCCATCGGGTAAATTAATGTCCAGGAGAATGCAGTCGTAATCGTATAGTGAAATTCGCTCGGAGGCTTCTGAATACGTTTTGGCGATGTCACAATGATAGTTCTCCTTTTCTGAAAAGGTCACCAGGCTTGAGAGCAAATCAATTTCATCTTCGACGATGAGTATTTTCACAAAACTTGGAATCGTTAATCTGCGAAAGTAAAGCCAAATATTGTAGGAATTCTGAATTTTCTCGGTAAGAAAGACTTTAGTTTTCCTTTAGAATTTTACGTCTACCTTTGAGCCAAAATTCTTGCCTAAAAATCAAGGGAAGAGATTAAGTGTGCTCCACATTGTCAAAAGGAGTGAAATCTCTTCTCAATCGAAACAAATCTTGAAAGTATGGTAGTACCCTTTGGCCAACGGGTAATTGTATCAGGCAGCAACAATCGATTTGTCGCACGGAAGATACGGTTGATCTTTTCGGTTGTGATCGGATTTTCCGTGTCCGTATTTTCACAAAATGCAGACATCAATTTGCTGAAAAGCCTAAATACAGATCGGAATACATCGCTTGATCCTACTTTTAAGTTCGTTACAAACAGTGTTTTACCTTTGATGGTGGTGATTCCATCGGGTTTTATTAGTTACGCTTTGCTGAGAAAAGACAGCGCCAGTAAAACCAATGCCATTATAGTTTGCTCAAGCCTGGTAATAACCGGAATGATTACCGCTTCGTTGAAGTACACGATAAACCGGGACCGACCTTATAACACCTATCCCTTTATTCAACAGGTAACGCCCGGTGGAGGACCTTCTTTTCCGTCCGGGCACACGTCCACAGCCTTTGCATTGGCTACTTCTGTTAGTTTGGCATGTCCCAAATGGTACGTGGTTGCCCCCTCATTTTTATGGGCGGGTGCGGTAGGCTATTCCAGGATGGATTTGGGCGTTCATTATCCGAGTGATGTTCTCGCTGGAGCGGTCATTGGATCTGGTTCTGCATTTCTATCCTACAAATTGAATCGATGGATCAACAAGAAGCGCGCGGCTAATAGCGTTAGAAAAAAAAGACTTAAGAGCTAATGTGGAGAAAATTTAGATGTTTTCGAGTTTGAGGTCAACCTTGTTAGGATAGACGTGCCAGACTTGCAGATCATGGACCATCACTTCAACTTAAATGAATACGCAGTGCGGATATCAAACATTCACACTGAATGTGATGGCTCCATTGATTGATAAAACAAAAAAACTGCTGACACAATAGTACGGTCAAGAAAATCATATGGGAGCACATTTCACTTCAATATTTTTAATCTTTTTGTCCATCGCGGGTTACAATCAAAAAATCACCATCAATGGATACATCAAGGATCTAGACACAAGGAGTCATTGATAGGTGCAACGATTTATGAGACTGGACGGAAGAGAGGCTCCACCATAAATGAATACGTCTTTTATTCGTTGACAATGCCTGATAATGCCACATTTAATGTGATCATTTCTACACTGACCACAAGCCAGAAGTAAAGAGGGCTGAAGGAGGCGTAGAACCTGCCTTGTCATAAATAAAGAGTTAGTTGGCCTGGTGGGCATTCAAACCATTGATAAATCCACCTACGAATTTTTACGATCAGCTTGATTGACAAATGCTTGGCCAGTATAGTCCTTTCGTTAGAACCAGTTTTCTAAAAGCCAGGACAGTTCGGGAAAGATGGTGTCGGTTTTTTTTTGGGGAAGTAGAATTCGAAGTGAATTAGTTAATATTGCATACTTGAATAGATTAAATCTGCATTTTTTGTCAAGGGTCAATCAATGAAAAGGCAAATTCAACTGAGTTTAAAATTTGTGACAATTCTATTTTTGGCAGGATCATGTAAAAATGATGGCATGGTTCCAGCGCTGCCATTACCCACTAATCCTTGTTTGCCTTTTTTTGTTTATGGATACTGTGATAAAACCTCCTATTATTCCGGAGATATCATAAAAGTGTATCTTCAGTCAAAAGAAAATATTCCCGTCTGCAAACTTAATATTTATAGACTTACGGGTGAGTTGGCATTTTCTATAGCATCTCCGCTTGCCGTTCAGAAGATATCAGCAAATGATCCCTCGGTTAACGGTTATGGATTTTTGCCAACGGTTGAAATTAAAATTCCGGTTGATCTTAAAAGTGGAATTTATTTGATTGAAAATCAAACGCCTTTCATCGTTAAAACCAAAAAATCAGTAG
>JAYVXP010000264.1:0-3331 GCA_043785125.1 Bacteroidia bacterium | reverse complement strand
TGGCAGGCGGTCATTTGGTATGACTTTCGGTACGTTTTATTGTTTCCTTAGACTTAGACAAGGGGGAGGTGGGGTTTATTCCTGACAGTTGTTCTATTCAATATTGATGATTGAGATAGCTGAGTAAACCAGGTAAACAAATATTAAAAATTGAACCAATCTTTCGCTAGCGCCGGGTTGGCAAGGACAACGCCGCATCGTTGAAAGCATATTATTCAGTAATCCGGCTATAAACTTTCTTCAACATCCACGCCTTTACAATCTCGCCAAATTCCTTATTGTCAAGGATCTTGGAAAAAATCTCCTGATTTTGGTCCATACGGTCAATCAGTTTCTCGATGAACAATTCCTCGAAACCGTACTTAAAATTTTCGATACTGTTATTCTTAGCCTGGTACACAAGTTTTTCATCGGCTATTAACTCAGCTTCTGGTGGAGATTCGATCAGTTGGTCAAATAAATCATCAAATCCATCGCCGCTTAATCTTACGAGGGTCGCTTTGAACAGTTAGCTGGGATAGTATGAGCCAAAGGAAATTTACTACAAACTCAAGAGTAATCAGAAACTTATTTGCTTGGTATCCCAATAGTCCTGATTAGATTCCAATATGCTACGGAGTCTTTAAAGTAAGGAAAAACATGAGCTTTCGAGCTATTTTTGAGAGCACGAGATTTAGGGCTTAAAACCCGGATTTGCAGATTTAGGAATCGAGTTTAACTTTGCAGTCCTTTTGTGGAAATTCCACGTTTCGGGTTCCACGTTTTGGAACCATGATTTAAAATATGGAATTTGTAATTTGGAATATTGAATAGATTAAGCGGGAGTAGCTCAGTTGGTAGAGCACGACCTTGCCAAGGTCGGGGTCGCGAGTTCGAGTCTCGTTTCCCGCTCATAAGTAGGTTAATCGTTGTTCGTTAATGGTTAATCGAAAAAAGTGTGGGAAAACTCACACTTTTTTATTTTAGGTACGATGGAGCTCACGAATAATGCTTAACGACCAACGATGAACGAATACCCGCCCGGGTGGTGGAACTGGTAGACACGCAGGACTTAAAATCCTGTGACCCTTAAAGGTTGTACGGGTTCAACTCCCGTCCCGGGTACTCGTTAAAAATCCTTCAAATTTTAAAATTTGAAGGATTTTTTCAAGAACCACGATGAGACTTTGAACCGCAATTAAAATTGATGATTTCGGTATTTTGCCCTAATCTAAAACCGCATCATAGACAAAGGTTAAACTGAAATCAAAATGTTCTGCGTCGCTTTGTATTTCAATGATTACTTTTATCGGATATTCGTTGCTCTTTAAAACTCTTTCCCAAACACTTTCTCCTGAAATATTGATGGGATAACCTATTGTAAGCACAGGCCCGAAATGATAAAGGCTGATCATTCCAGTAACTGAACGAGAAGGTAGTGCAACTTCCCCTCTAAGATTGCTGTAGCACGTTATTTTAAGTGTCAGATTCTGATTGGTTAGCTTTGTTCCCCAGTCACTGGGTTCTTTCCAATCGAATAATGGCTTAAGGATAAGTTTCTTTATTTCAACAAACGAAGTCGGTGTCATTAATAGAAATTCCTTTTTCCTTTCGCTATCCCTCAGGACAAACATCAAGTCTTTTTTTACAGTTCGTGAGGTATCTGCCGTATAGTTGGTGCCTTTCCCTATTCCGTGCTTTACAATGATTTTTTTCCCCAACATATCCATAAGAATTCGTTTTACGGTTGGTAATGGTATATCAAGTTTTTCTGCCATTTCACCGGATTGACATCCCGGATGACTTTCTATAAATGAATAAAGTTTTTTCTCTCTCGGCGATATTTTAGACAGATTGTTCTTTGTCTGTAATTTATCCATCAACTGATTCTGAATATTGAAAAGGCAATTCAAAAAGAATGTTGCCCAAGGATAAACATCTTCTCCGGGCCGCTGGCGTTGACATTGCATGAGCACTGCGTAATACTCTGTCTTCCTGCTTTCAATTTCGTGTTCAAAACTCACATATTGTATCCATGAATAGGTTTGCCGAAGCAGCAACAAGGTTGCCAGGAGCCGACTCAAACGTCCGTTCCCATCCTGAAAGGGGTGAATGCTAAGAAAATCATAGACAAAAATCGCTATGCGAACAACGGGATGCGTGGCTATGTCTGAATTGTACCACTTAACCAATTGGTGCATGGCATCTTCTGTTGCAAAGCCTGGATCTGTCGTTCTAAAAATCACATACTTAGTTCCATCTGGGTTGGTAGCTTCTACTACATTGCTATTCTGCTTGTAGTTGCCCCGGTGCCAAGCATCCTTCTCGCTATACTTTATCAAAATATTGTGAAGCATTTTCAAATTGTTCTCGCTAACATCAATGTCTCTGAATGATTCCGAGATAATGTCCAAGGTCTCGTAGTAGCCGGCAACCTCTTGTGCATCTCTTTCTTCCAGCTTTGATACTTCCAGATTCTTAATAAGTGTTTCAACCTCATCATCGTTCATTTTTGAGCCCTCTATGCGCGTAGAGGCACCCACACTTCTAACCGTTGCTATTGATTTGAGTTGCTTCAGGCTTTGTCCTTCTCTTTTCTCTATGGCCGTCCATGAGCCTCCGAACTTGTCAATCTGGCTAAGCTCGTTTATAAGCTTCCAATCGGGTAAAAGGCTCACAGTATGGAGAATTCCGTTCATAAAATGATACGTATTGATCCACAAATATACGAATAAATCATAAAGAGGTGCAAATAAAAATGATACGGAACGAGCCGTATATATACTAAACAACGGTTGATCAAAGCTTTGGCTGGTTTATCGCTTGCCCTTTTAGAATTTTGGCTTGATACGGGATTTGTCCGATATGATGAGGGTAGTGTGCCAGTCGTCGCTGAATCGCTTCAAGAACGGTTTGCCGGATATAAATGATCCTTGAAAGGTCTTCGGGTTCTGGAGATCCCGAGATTCATCGGGAGGATCAGTATTCGATGACATCCTCTTCAACGGATTTCTTCACTTCGCTGCGCACCAGCGAAGGACGATCACGCTCCATCTGCTTTTTTAATTCCTGCGCATGCTGTTTGTTCTTAGAGTCCTTGATGTGCCGTGGCACTTCCTTGAGATCCCAGATCAAACCGACCGCACCCAGTCCGCGCAAAATGTAATAGGTAATATCAATCTCCCACCAGAAAAATCCCTGGCGTGATGCTACCTCGTAGTAGTGGTGATTGTTGTGCCAGCCTTCACCCAGCGTAAGCAATGCCAGCAACAGATTATTTTTTGACTCCTCGCCGGTTTCATACCGCGGCTTTCCAAACTTGTGCATGATGGAATTGATTGAAAAAGTGCCG
>JAYVXP010000263.1:0-3345 GCA_043785125.1 Bacteroidia bacterium | reverse complement strand
TCGCTGTGGGTAAGGTAAAATCGGCAACCGGTTGATTATAAATCGGCATAGATTTTTGAACATAATTACTGCATCCATTAGAAGCATTTGCAGTAAGGCTAGCGATAAAAATTCCCGCCGTGGCATAGGAATGACTCGTGGTTGCGCCAGTAGCTGTGGCCGCATCTCCGAAATTCCATTGATAGGCCTGGATATTCCTGGATAAATTGACTGACGTAAAATTGACATTGTTGTTTGCGCACACATTTTGTGTACTGAAATCAATATCGGGTGATGGCAAATTATTGACCTGCAGCGAATGCGATTTTGAAAGCCAGTGTCCCTGTCCGTCCTGTACCCGTAAGGCAACCTGATAGGTGCCCGGAAAGGAAGAAACTATTACCGGATTTTGCTGGTTGGAATATTGGCTGATGGAAAAGCATTGGTTGGGAAATTTTATTCTATAAATATTAGGGCCGGAACCATCCGTGGACATGGTCAGCCAATCACTTTTTACTTTATACATGGCCAAGGCCCAAAAATCCGATCCGGTAATCCCGATATTCTGTAATTCGTCAATACTCCCCGGAGCATTGGCCAAGGACCTTCCAAAATTTACCCGGTATATACTGGCGGCATTTTGTTGCTGAACAAAAGCATAATACTGGTCGTTGTCATTGACCACGGCGACCCCGCCAACGTTCGGATTTACCAATGAATAATCTGTGATAACGGGATTAGCATCGCTTAAACCTGCCCCAAAGGAAATTTTGTGAATTTTCCCAAAGGCAGTAGCCAGGCAGTACCACGTCGCACACTCGCGCATAAAGGAGATACCATAAATAGGTGTAATGGCAATAAAATCGACCGCAAGTGAAGCGGGTGGATTTGCAAAGGACTGACTAAATGTTAATCGAACCAGTTTGTTATTGCCCAGGTTTGCAATGAACATAAACTTTGAATTTCCATCTTCAACAATGACCATATCAATGGGTGTGTTAATTGGATCACCGGAAAAAAGAATTTCGGCTGGAGCTGGCATATTAGTTAACGATGTACCGAAATTGATTCTGTAGACAATATTTGTGTCAACGATAAAGCCATAATAGACATTGCCTTCCTGAACGACATCGATGATACGCCAGGTGGAAGAATTAATGCCCAGACCTCCTAAGTCCACCTGCGTGGGCTGGCTGTTAATATCCGATCCGAAGTCGAGGCGGTATAATTTGCCCCTGGCCTTCGCTAGCAGGAAGCCATAATACAAACCGTTTTGCTGCGCCAACTCGACTTTAAAGCTTTGACCGCCAAAGGAATTGACCAACACGGATGCCGCCGGAATCTGACCGAGGTCACCTGCACAAAAATCCCACTCATACTTTAAATAGGATCCTGCCGACGAAAAATTGATGCTCTGTCCCACACAGGCGATGGCTGGCAAATTAAAATCAAGAGCACTGCATTGTGAAAATGCCCGATATACTGGAATGCAATTGAGTAAACCAAAGGCAAATATGAAACCCAACCTCACTCTAAGCGATTTTCTCATTTAATCCACTTCTAAATAAATATGCGGGGCTCCTACCTGATATTGTCTTATAAATGGCAATCATCTGTCAAAAGTAACTCTTTCGGCATGTTCAATCAGAACTGATCGCCAGGGCCGCCTGATATAGGTCCCTTAATCGGTCACTAGTCTCTTCCAAGCGATATCTCTTTCTGACTCGTTCTCTTCCAATAATCGCCATTTGTTCACGTCGGTCAACATCGTTCATCAGACTTTCCATCGCAGTACGCATGGAAACCAGGTCTCCTTTGGGAACTATTAATCCGCTTTCTCCATGATCAATTATCTCGGCTGGACCACCGGAATCAGTGGCTATAACAGGTCGTCCGTAAAACAGTGCTTCCAGACATGTAAGGGAGAACGATTCCGATTCCGAAAAATTAAGCACAATGGATGCAGCCAAATATTCGGAGGTCATGCTGTCTGAAAAATCCTTCCACTCAATTTGATTTGCGATTCCCGAATCCTTGGCTAAGAGGATCATGTCCTTTTTGAACTGAGCATTTCTTTCAAGGCCCATATCACCACCAACAAATCGTAATTTCCATGCTGGATACTTTTTGGCAATGGCAGCAAAACTATGAATCGCATACTCCTGACCTTTCCCACGGGTAAAGTTGGCTGGGTAAAGCATCACATTCGATGTGGTTGGCGTATAGCTCACTTCCTTTAGCGGTAGTCCATCTCCAATCACACTGATGTTGTTCATGTATGATAATTGGCGTCGGAGAATTTTTGACACCACGACAACGGAAAATGCATAACGTCCGTGGAGGTAGCTCCAGACCCTAGTAAGAATTTTTGGAAATCTGTCAGGCATGAAACGAACATGACAAATATACGGGAGCTTGCCACCCAGTAATTTATAGAGAGACGGTATCATGTTGTAGAAATCGTTGACGTGGATGATATCAATTTTTTGTTCCTTCACCAATCGGAAAAATCTGACTGTATTGGTCATCAATCGTGGCCAATAAATAATTATTGAGACAAGACTTTTTCTCAATTCTCGCATTGGAACTTCGAAAAATTCAAACCCCTTTTTTTTTACATAGCTCGAAGCCAGGCTTCCTGTTGGGAGTACAAACAGGAAAGTGAAATGATCTTGTAATGCCAGGCTGAAACGGATGGCGGCTTTTAAGGCACCTGTAATAGCGACACTGTTCTCAACTATCAAAACCCGTGGCTTCATTTTATTCCGAGCTGACATCAATTCTGAGTTCATACTGGTGCAGACAAGCTTGAACCGTTAATCTTACGTCCTCCATCCGTTGGTTCCTTCTTATCAATTATTTTTTTATAAGAATTAAACTTAAATATCATTCTCTAGAATCTTGTACCATTGTGGTGTTATCAATTCGCGGTCATACGAGTTGATTCGATCGCGGGCATTCACAGTAAGCTGCGTCAATAATTCTCTTTTTCCAAGAATAGCATGTAACGTTTCTACCCAGACATGAATATCATTCTCAGAATGGATCATTGGCATCAATATTCCATTTCGTGAATGATACGGTTCAGACACGGGTTGCAAAAATTGGAATTCAGGCGCAAGAATCTCCCGTGGCCCATACGGACAGTCAGAAGAAACTACGGGCACCTGACAGATCATCGCTTCGGCCAATCCGCTTGGGAAACCCTCGGATGATGAATTCATCAGATACAAAGCCGCTCCATTCAGATACTTGAAAACATTCTGTTCACCTGCTACCAGTACAACGTCAGGCAAATCAATAAAGTCGGATCCCTGATGTACAATAAGGCCCAGCCCTTTGCAGGTTGTAACCAACTCATTGAGC
>JAYVXP010000262.1:0-3366 GCA_043785125.1 Bacteroidia bacterium | reverse complement strand
TTTTTTGTCTCACCAGCAATCGCATCAGCGGAAACTTCTTGTAGGAGGGATTGACCACCTCCAGATTAATGCCTTGTGTATAGTAATAATCCGTGGCCGTGAAATAGTCATTCTCATAATGAAGCCGGATATACCGGTCGGCATTCATCATTCTGAAACTGGCCATATTATCAATGGCCTGAGAATAGAGTGCCACACAGGCCAAACAAAGCCAAAAGGTTAAAAAGAGGGTTCTTAGTGGCATACTTTTTATGTACGTAATAATGACAAAGGTAAGTTTTCTGTTCCCTGCCATATTAAGGCTGCCTGGCCCTTCTTCGAAGAATTAAGGTCCATATCTCTTAAAATAGATTGCGGGCATAGCAAAGAAGGTATTAAGAAGTTACATTGAGTTAAACAGGCATTATTTAGACAACATCGCAGGCACTGTTTCGGGCCTGACGGATGATCCTTTTCTAAAAAAAATGAAAAAGCGACCAGAGCAGATTATAAAATTATTGATGCTGGAAGACAACCCAGACGACGCTTTTTTGGTACAGAAGGCTTTAAAAAAGGGTGAATTTAACCTTGAGACAAAAGTAGTTTCTACACGTCAGGGGTTTATTGAAGCATTGGATTCTTTTTCACCAGCCATCGTGTTAAGTGACCATTCGCTTCCCCAATTCAGTTCTCCGGAAGCACTTCAAATCTGTCGTGAAAAATTTCCGTTCATTCCCTTTATTGTTGTCACCGGCAATGTTTCAGAGGAGTTTGCATCATCCATCATAAAGGCGGGAGCGGATGATTATGTTCTTAAAAATAATTTAAAACCATTGATAGCTGCCATTGCACGGGCGATTGATAAGAAGATAACCGAAGAAACATTAGCGAAAGCACAGCAAGAATTAATCAACAATGAAAAACGCTTTCGCTTGCTGATCGAAAATAGTTACGACATGCTCGCACTGCTCGATACGGAGGGAAGAATAGAGTACATAAGTCCGGCCATGGAAAGAACGTTCGGTGTTACAAACGAAGAAAATCGAACACACCCGGGACTGGAATTCGTTCATCCTGATGATGTAGCTATAATCCTGGCTCAATTCGGACAAGTACTTGATAATCCAGGGACACCGGTCCACTCCACCCTTAGAGGCAGAAAAAAAGATGGAACCCACATTTGGCTCGAGGGAACGATAACCAACATGCTGACCGTCCCCGGAATAAAATCAGTTGTTATAAATTTCCGTGACATAACAGAGCGCAAACAGGCCGAAGAAAAAATTAGTCATGTGAATCGTCTGTATGCGTTCATTAGCAAGATTAGTCAAGCCATCGTGCATAGCAGCAACGAAAAGACACTCTTTGAGGAAGTCTGTCACATTGCAATTCAGTTTGGGGAATTCAAAATGGCCTGGATCGGATTATTTGACCAAAGCGGAGCAAAAATCAATCTAGTTCAGGAATGTGGCGTGCCTGGGGACAAGACATCATTTATTGACACAACATTTAAAAAAAACCGTCCGCAGGATTTTGTTTTGCGAACAGGTGATCCCTTTATTTGTAACGAAGTCGCTAATGATCCAAAAACCAATTGGAAGATCTTTGCTTCCACACACGACATTGGATCATACATCGTGCTTCCCATGAATAAATTGGGCAACACCATCGGCACGATTAATTTATATGCTCAGGAAAAAAACTTTTTCGACAAAACAGAAGTAGAGCTGTTGGAAAAAGCGGAGGCTGACATTTCATTTGCCCTCGACATTTTTGAGAAGGAGGAAATGCGGGTATTGGCGGAGGAGCATTTGGCGTACAGTGAGCTGAGAATGAAGGAGGCCCAACAAATCGCCCACCTCGGCAGTTGGGAAATTGACTTCGGGACCGGGATTTCCACAATGTCTGATGAAGCTTGCAGAATCTATGGACTTTCTCCAGGAGATAACATACGCTCCTACGAATCCTGGATATCCTTCCTGCATCCCGATGATCTGGAAAGTATAAGGCAACTAATAAAAAACACTCATCAAACGTTAGGAAACGCAAAATTAAACTATCGCATTGTTTTACGAGACGGGACCATCAAGTACCTGTATTCTGAAACAAAGTTTGAATTCGACCAGGATACTAAGCCAATAGGCTTGACCGGGATAACCCTCGATGTGACACGGCTTAAAATGGCAGAGCAGAGCATCGAGTTTGACCGGAATAACCTAATCTCCCTGATCAATAACACGGATGATTTAATCTGGAGTGTTGATAGGAATTTCAACTTGATTACCTCCAATCATGCGTTTGCTGAATTTATTAAGCGCCGAACAGGGAAACTAATTGCAAAAGGAGAAAATGTTCTGGCACCAGGAATCAATGAAGCTCGATTGCAACGATTTAAATCACTGTATAGCCGCGCTTTTTCAGGAGAAACATTTACAGAAATTGAATACACGGATTCTCCTGCTGAATTCTGGTCAGAAATTTCCTATTATCCTATCCGCAAAGGAGAGGAAGTCATCGGAACAGCTTGCTTTGCTCGCGATATCACTGAAAAAAAGAAAGCGGAAAAATTAATCAAGGATGAACGTATATTATTAAGGACATTAGTGGATAACCTTCCCATCAACGTTTACACAAAAGACATCCATTCACGAAAAACATTGGCCAACAGAGCTGACTATGAGTTCATGGGCGCCACGTGCGAAGAAGACGTGCTCGGAAAAGACGATTACACGTTTTTTCCGTCAGAATTAGCCAGAAGAGCAATAATTGAGGAACATCAAATATTTGTGACCGGCCAACCCATCATAAACGAGGAAGAATGTCATACAAGAAATGGTCGAGATGTCTGGTTTCTGAAATCTAAAATTCCATTGAGGAATGAGGACAATCAAATTGTTGGCCTGGTCGGAATCAGTTATGATATTACGAGTCGAAAAGAGATCGAAGAACAAATTAAAAACAGCGAGGAAAAAAGAAGGCTGATCATGAATGCGGCTATTGATGCTATTATTTGCATTGATGTAAACGGAGTTATTACTTTCTGGAATCCACAAGCTGAAAAAATATTTGGGTGGAAAGCAGCGGAGGCGATTGGTCGCTTATTGTCGGACCTTATCATTCCGGAAACCTATCGGGAAAGGCACATCCAGGATCTTGAAAATTATTTGAAAACAGGAACCGGTCCTGTATTGAATTTCTTGTTGGAGCTATCGGCCATCAACCGGGAGAATAAACAATTCCCGATCGAGCTCACGATTCTGCCGATCAAACAGGGACAAGACGAATTCTTTTGTGCGTTTATCCGGGACATCACAGAGCGCACGAATGCCTTACAAGCCATCAGAACACAAAATGCAAAATTGCGGGAAATTGCATGGACCCAATCTC
>JAYVXP010000261.1:0-10936 GCA_043785125.1 Bacteroidia bacterium | reverse complement strand
CAAAAGGGCCTGCCTTGGGATTATCAACAAGACTATTAATGTTGTCAACTAATTTCTGAGCAAACTGATCAAAGGTGACCACACCATGCGGGGTTGAGATTCCACTTTCGGGGATATAAAAATTCTGTGGTGCCGTACACATTTGCCCACTATAAAGATTGAGTGAAAAAGCGAGATTGGCCGCAGTCTTGTCGATGTCCTCTGCCGAATCGAGGATCACTGAATTCACTCCTGTTTTTTCCGTAAAGACGGTTTTTCCCGGAAGGGATTCGAGATAATTCCCGAAAGTTGAATTGCCGGTGTAGTCAATTAATTTTACATCCGGGTTGCCCACCAATTCCTTTGTTATCATTTTATCAAATGTATCAACCGCCAGTTGACAAATGTTGGGGTCCATGTTGTTTTCGGCAAGCACGCGCTGGATCTCAGCCACGACAAGCGCGATGGGAAGGATGGCGCCGGGGTGCGGCTTGACGATCACGGCATTTCCCGTAACCAGACTTCCAAAAATTCCGGTAACGGAATTCCATGTTGGGAAAGTGGAGCAGCCAATCACTACCGACACACCCTTGGGCACCGCCCGCCACTCTTTATTCAGTTGTAAATTAAATTTTCCCATGGGTTTGTCCCACAGTGCATTGGCTGGAAACCGTTCCAACTCTTCAAACCCCGATGCAATCGCTTCAAGAGCGCGATCCGCTGCATGCGGTCCAGACGCCTGAAAAGCCATCATAAAACCCTGACCGGTTGTGTGCATCGTCGCAATGGCGATTTCAAAAAACCGGGCCTTCATGCGCTCGAGTGATTCCACAAGAATGCCGGCTCGCTCCGCTGGATTTATCTTTCTCCAAACATGAAATCCTTTCTTTGCCCTGTCAACCAATGTCTGAGCCGTGAAAATGGGATAAGAAACGTTCAAAAGCTCCTGGAGATAGGGCGACTCTTCTTGTCCGGCCCAGCTTTCCGGATTTTCCTGTTTCAGCTCTTCAAATTTTTTTCCCAACAATGCCTTGAATTTACTTTGCCCATCTGCATCGGCTGTCTCACCATAGATGGCCGGTGATGGTTGTTCCGGGAAGGCTGAGTAAAATGTTCTCTTGTGCAGCGCTTCAATCGCCCGATGAATGGTGGCTTGATGTTTTTGGAAAAGGCTCATATGAAAAAATTAAATTTATCTACTTGAATCCTCTGTTTCAAAGTGTCAACCGATAGTTCAGAAATTAACAATCCCCTGGACCCAGTGTGCTTTTTCAAAGAAAAATACTTTTACACACATAGGTATATAGATCACCAAGCGAAAAATCAAAGTTGCGAACCAAAAACACGCTTTAACAATTCCGTTGTCCTGGCTATCGGATTTTGACGAATGTTTTTTTCTTCCCTTGCAATCATCGTGAACAGCCCCTGGATCGCGAGGTCGGTGGCATAGCTCGTTAGGTCAGGATTTACTTTCTCGATAAACGGAATCTTGTTGTAAGTATTAACTATATCGCTGTAGTGTTTTGTTGCGTTCGTTTTGTCAAGTGAATTTTTGATCACCGGCATAAACCTGGATTTCAACTGGGCTGTCGTGACCCGCTTCAAATATTGGGTAGCTGCGTCGGGCTGTCCTCTCAAAATACCCCATGCATCGTCAATCGACATTTGTTTTATCGCATCTATGAAAATCGGCTTTGCTTGGGCCGCTGCGTCTTCCGCACCGCGGTTGAGGGTCATGACAAACTGATCGACCTGATTACCGAGTCCTATCTGACGCAACTTATCCTCCACTTTTTTGACATCCGGTGGAAAAGGAATTTTGATCTCGGGGTTTTTGAAATATCCATCCACCTGCGACGTCAGGTCTGAGCCTTTAGATATCCCATTGATCAAAGCTTCTTTTAAACCATCGCCAACCTCGGAAGTTGACACAGGATTCGTTCCGCCCAATGCCTTATCCGCCTCGGAAACAGCCTGGTTAATTTGAGTCACCGTACAGGCGCCGCATAGTATAAAAAGTGTAAAAAATAACCCCTTCATCTTTCTTTAGATTTACGCGCGAAGTTAGGAAAAGTCCCGAGGCAACGTGCTACCGATTGCACATTTTCGGGGCTTTACCACAAAGCCGCAATGGCGCAAGTGCCGTAAAGTCAATAAGGTTAAGCGCACTACAAGATGGTTAAAGCCGTATGTAAAAATTTGGAGTAAGCGACGGACTGAGGTAGATTTACGCGGTAATTTAAAATCATGAAGATCATTCTTGCCGAATTACTCACCATCGGTGATGAGATATTGTACGGACAAATTGTGGACACTAATTCCCAGTGGATGAGTGTGGAGTTGAATAAAGTGGGGATTAAAGTCGTCCGGAAGACTTCGGTTGGTGATCAGCAAGGCGAAATTCTTACCGCTCTTGAAGAAGCAGAAAAAAGAGCAGACATCATTCTCATCACCGGAGGACTGGGTCCCACCAGCGATGACATCACAAAACCCTGTCTGGCAAAATATTTTGGTTCTGAGCTCAGGATGAATGAGGAGGCGCTGGCAGAAGTGACCGAATTCTTTGTCAGCCGTGGACGTGAAATTACAGAAGTCAACCGGCAGCAAGCGGCATTGCCGGTTGGCAGTATCAAAATTACCAACTCAGTCGGAACTGCGCCGGGGATGTGGTTTGAAAAGAACGGAAAAGTTTTTGTTTCCATGCCCGGTGTACCCCATGAGATGAAGCGGATGATGACCGAGCGTATTCTTCCTAAGTTGCTGGCTACGTTCACCATGCCCAACATTGTTCACCAGGTCATCAGGACTGTGGGAATAGGTGAATCATTTCTGGCCGACAAGATTTCTTCCTGGGAAAAATCGTTGCCGCCGCACATCAGGCTGGCGTACCTGCCCGGTCGAGGTGAAGTAAAACTGAGACTGACCGCCATCGGCGAGAATGAGTCAGAATTAAAACTGGAGATCAATGAATTGGTGAAAAAATTAATGACCCTTGCCGGGGAATACATTTACGGACTTGGAGACGAAAGCCTTGAATTGGTGATGGGCAAGTTGCTCAAAGAAAAAGGTCTTACCCTTGCAGTGGCAGAAAGCTGTACCGGCGGTTATGTTTCCCATCTGATCACATCCGTACCGGGAAGTTCTGATTATTTCCTGGGGAGTATTATTCCATACGCCTACGAAATAAAAATGCGGCAGTTGGGTGTCAAGCCAGAAACGTTGGAAATGTATGGTGCTGTAAGTGAGCCCACCATTATCGAAATGGCCAGCCTTGTACGCGCAAAGTTCACCGCCGACATCGGTGTGGCGACCAGCGGCATCGCCGGTCCAGGAGGCGCGACGACGGAAAAACCAGTGGGCACGGTTTGGATCGCCTACTCCGACAAGCATCATACGGTGACAAAGAAACTTCAACTCAGCAAAGACAGGATGATCAATATTCAATTGGCCTCAGTGGCAGTGTTGAATTTAATCAGGGTGAGTATGCCCAAGTAATTGGGATATTATAGTGGCTACAAACATTTAGCCGAGATGGGGCCTTCAAGTATCAATCAAGACCTTAATTTAAATCTCCAGTCCTCACCCCGGTAGGGATGAAATATTGGTAACCATGCGCCTCGCGTGGTAACAACAACAGCAATGTCCACCGTGCCACACCGAATCTCGTTCGAAGCCAAATTCATATTGGCACGGAAAACCCGAGCGCCTATCGAAGGCGATAAGATTCGTTTGTAATAGGATGAGGCTACAAACATTTAGCCGAGATGGGGCCTTCAAGTATCAATCAAGACCTTAATTCAAATCTCAAGTCCTCATCCCGGTAGGGATGAAATATTGGTAACCATGCGCCTCGCGTGGTAACAACAACAGCAATGTCCACCGTGCCACACCAGAATCTCGTTCGAAGCCAAATTCATATTGGCACGGAAAACCCGGGCATCGATCGAAGGTGATGTCAATCTTTTGCGACTAGATGGCAAAGCAAGATATCTGAATTACGGATTCCGCAATAAGCTGCAGCGTAATAAAAAAATCCATCACGTCAGGTTAACAGGATCTAATGTTTAAAGTTCGGCTGCACCATTTTTACCGGAGAATCGATGACAAAAATAACCGATTGAGGATCATTTAAACGCAAGTGTAGACATAGACAGGGAAATAGAAGATTGATCGGCCAAGGTAAGCAAATGACCAATTATTTTCGGCCCTGGGTGGTCCGGGTAAAATCTAATTTTGCGGAATTTCAGCGTTAGCACGTAGGTTTAAAAATACTAACTTTACACTTCAAATATTTGAAAATATGGCATCGGTAGAATTGATCATGCCCAAAATGGGTGAGAGCATAACGGAAGCCACGATTTTGAGCTGGCTCAAAAAGCCCGGTGACAAAATTGAGCAGGATGAATCGGTCCTGGAAGTGGCTACCGACAAAGTGGATACAGAGGTGCCTTCCACCCATGGTGGCGTGCTGAAAGAAATCCTTGCCAAAGTAGGCGATGTGGTTAAGGTGGGGGCTGCCATAGCGATCATCACTACCGACAGCGAAGTAGGTCGGTCCAAACCCGCATCCACCGCCGGCAACGGTGGCCAGGCCAAGCCGGTTGCTCCGGCGGTCAGTGCTCCCGCTTTGGTTCACACTTCGAATGGAAATGGTGCTTCTCACGCCGCTGCTACAAATTTTAAGACAGCCTCTCGTTTTTATTCTCCCTTGGTCAAAAATATAGCGAAAGAAGAAAAGATTCCGGTTGCGGAACTGGAAACCATCACCGGCACCGGGATGGAAGGACGTGTAACCAAAAAAGATATTCTTGCATTTATTCAGAACCGAAAAACAGGTCAGGTAATCAGTGTAGGTCCGCAGCGCAGCGGTACAGCACCGCTTGTACCGGCATCCATCAGTGTCGGCGATGAAATCATTCAGATGGACCGCATGCGCAAAATGATTGCAGAGCGGATGGTCGACAGCAAAAGGATTTCCGCGCACGTGACCTCATTTGTGGAGGCCGATGTGACCAACCTGGTGTTGTGGAGAAACAAGGTAAAGAATGACTATCAGAAACGCGAAGGAGACTCCCTCACCTACACCCCGCTTTTTGTTGAGGCGGTGATGTTGGCGATCAAGGATTATCCTATGATCAACGTGCAGGTTGATGGCGATCGTATTATAAAGAAAAAAGAAATCAATATTGGGATGGCCGTGGCCTTGCCGAGTGGCAATCTCATTGTGCCGGTGATCCGGAATGCAGACCAGTACAACCTCACAGGTCTTACCAAGGCCGTCAATGATCTGGCCCGCCGTGCTCGCGAAAACAAATTGAAGCCCGACGAGGTGGCAGGTGGAACGTTTACAATTTCCAATGTAGGCACCTTTGGCAATGTGATGGGCACACCGATTATTCTGCAACCCCAGGTAGCGATCCTCGCCATCGGCGCCATCCAGAAAAAGCCAGCCGTTGTCGAGACCCCTTACGGAGATGCTATTCTAGTGCGTCATAAAATGTTTCTCTCCCATTCCTACGATCACCGCGTTGTTGACGGTGCGCTGGGAGGAAGTTTTGTGAGAAGGGTGGCAGACTACCTGGAGAAATTTGATGTTGAGAGAGTAATTTAGAAGAGTTTCGAACAAACTTTAACCCAATGGGGAAACCTAGCCAAAGAGAAAAATGAATTACCATCATCTTCAGATTGGACTTTCAATAAATTTAAACCAACAGTAAGTAGGCTTGAAGCTGGTCATGGTCGAAAGTCTTGATTCTTTATCCAACTTTTTGAAAACATTGGATACGAATTGTGTGATCATGGAGAGCTCGAAGTCAATTTTCAGAAAGCCAATGCTGCCTATGCCAACTCACATCCAAAGCACTTGTCATCCGTTTGGTTTGCGATTCTCCAAGCGCTGCACAACGCGTAACCTCGTGAATTGCACATAGCCTCGTGAATAGTGAAGGAATATAATTTCTTCGTTTAAAGATTTGTGTATGGGAACGCTCGCCATTGTCGGGACTTGGCATTCCTTAGAACAGCCTGATGCGCTAACCAAAAAGATCCTTACCACGATATGTCTAAAGCGAAAAATTAGTTGAAATTCAATTTCAGAACAGAAAAGCAATTCGCGTTGGAACCCGGTGACTATCTCCTATGTATTTAAATACAATTCATATGAAAAGATTCAAATTTGGACTCCACCATTACAAAGCAGGCATCATCCTGCTTTCTATGATCTTTGGTGTTTTCGGTTCCATAATCCCCCTATCTGCACAAAAGAAGGCCAAGAAGAAAACAGAGACGGTCACTGCAAAACAACAAATAATTTTGACCCGCGATGGAATCAGTTCGTACCGAATCGTTATTCCTTCTGCTGCGACTCCTTATGAGACCAAAGCCGCAAAGGTGCTTCAGGATTACCTGCTTCAGATTTCCGGTGCCGCGCTGCCCATCGTTTCTGCAGACAAACAAGGAAGCGCCCTTGAAATTGTGCTGGGTCAGAATGAACGCCTGGATGCACTTGGTATACACTTCAATCTTAATGCTTTAAAGGAAGACGGGTTTCTGATCAAGACAGATAGTTCTCGTTTGATTATTGCCGGTGGCAACGAGAAAGGCACACTGTATGGCGTCTATACATTCCTCGAAAAATACCTCGGTTGCAGAATGTACAGCCCGAAAGTCAAGGTCATCCCTCAGCAGAAGCGAATCGCTTTGGGGGAGATTGACGACCTGCAGGTTCCTGTTATCGCATTTAGGGATACGCATTACCGCGGTACCTGGGATGCCGAATATACAGACTGGCACAAGTTGGATCACGGTGAAAATGGAGAACGCCCCGATTGGGGCATGTGGGTACACACGTTAAACGAACTCATTTCTCCTGAAATCTATTATCATGACCATCCTGAATATTATGCGATGGTCAACGGCAATCGGATTCCCACCCAACCTTGTCTCGCTAATCCCGCCGTGCTGGAAATCGTCATTCAGAACCTGCGGCGAAAAATTGCTCAGAATCCCGATGCCCGCTACTGGTCAGTGAGTCAGAACGACAACAAAAATTATTGCACCTGTGATCTCTGCAAGGCAGTCGACGAACGCGAAGGTTCTCCCTCCGGGTCAATCATCCGCTTCGTCAACCGTGTCGCCGGAGAATTCCCGGACAAAATGATCTCAACACTAGCTTACGAATACGGCCGACATGCGCCGAAAACGCTGAGACCCAGTGCAAATGTGAACATCATGCTGTGCAGCATCGAGGCATTCCGCGATAAGCCGATCAAACAAGACTCAACAAGTGCAGATTTTGTCAAGGACGTGGAGGATTGGGGAAAAATTTCGAAGGATATTATCGTTTGGGATTATGTCATCCAATTCAACAACCTGATCAGTCCCTTTCCCAACCTGCATGTGCTGCAGCCTAATCTTCAATTCTTTGCCGAACACGGTGTGAATGCGATGTTTGAGCAGGGGAACCGGGAAGTGGGTGGCGAGTTTGCGGCCCTTCGCAGTTACCTGATTTCCAAGTTGCTGTGGAACCCCAATGAAAACGCCGACACACTGATGAACGACTTCCTGCGTGGATACTATGGTGCTGCCGCGAAGTCTATTCGTCAATACATCGACGAGATGCGGGAAGCATTGATCCAGTCACGTCAACCCCTTCGCATTTTTGGCACCCCGAATGATGCCGCGACGAGCTACTTGACGCCGCCGCTCATCCAACGATACGAAAAACTATTCGATCAGGCGGAAGCAGCAGTCGCTGAAAATCCGGAGGTATTGGAACGCGTTAAAATTGCTCGTCTTCCGTTGCAATTCGCCATCATGGAACAAGCCAAGAAAAACCCTACAGGAGATCGGGGCGTGTTTGCAAAAGTGAATGACAAGTGGGAAGTGCGCACCGAAATCCGGTCCATGATTGACCCCTTTGCCGATTTATGTATTCGCGAAGGCGTGACACAAGTCAAGGAGTGGAGTACGTCGCCGGAAGAATATCGTGCTTCGATGTACCGGCTTTTTTCACAAGGAATGAATGAGCATCTCGCTTTTGGGAAAAGGGCAGTGTTCAATAGTCCTTCAGCTGATAAACTTCCCATGGGGGCCGACAAAATACTCACCGACGGAAAGCGCGGAAATCACGATGATAATTACAATTGGCTCGCCTTCGCCGGTCAGGATCTGGATGTGGTCATTGATCTGGAAGCAGTAATGAAAGTACGACGAATAGAATCGGCTTACTATCAGCTTGCCTTTTGGCTCAGAATTTTACCCAAGCAAGTTGAATATTTCGTTTCATTGGATGGAAAGAAATTCGATCGAGTGGGTGTCATTGACAACACTTTACCGATCGATCAATACGGCGGACGCGTACGAGATTTCATCGCCGAATTCGAACCGCGTGATGCCCGCTACATTCAGGTAAAGGCCCACTCGATTGGCAACACGCCGGGGTGGCATCCGGGTGCGGGGCGGCCAGCAAATATTACGATTGATGAGATTGTCGTGGAGTAACTGTTACCCAGGAAATTCAAATTGAATTTGTGCCTCAATTAAGAATCTTAAATTCAATCCTTCGGTTCACACGGCGGTTATCTTCTGTGTCGTTGGCTTTCACGGGTTGCTGTGCGCCATATCCTTTTTGAATGATCCGGGAGGATTCAATTCCCTGCTTCACCATAAAGTTGGCAACGGATTGGGCTCGCCTTTGAGAAAGTTGAAGATTGTAGGCAGGCGCTCCGATGTTGTCGGTATGCCCTCCTATTTCGACGTGAATTTTCGGATTGTCCTGCAAAAACCGCACGACCTCCTGCAATTCGGTGAGTGATTTCTCTTTCAGATCAAACCGGTCTGTTTCAAAAAAAAGGTTGTTTAAAACAGCCGTGGCATTGGTTTCTATCACATCCAGCTCAATGTTCACTTCCACCGGACTCTGGTGGCTGGCTGAAGTATAATTGAACGAAAGACTTTTGAATAAATATCCGGGACTTGTTGAGTACAACGCATATTCTGCCCCCTGCGTCAACACCATCGTGTACTCACCGGAAACCGAATCAGACTGCACAAACGAAAGTCTTTCATTTTTCTCAATGTCATACAATTCCACCAACGCCTGCAGCGGCTTACCACTTTGCTTATCGCTCACCTTTCCCCTCACCACATTGCTGTAAAACTTTACCTGCACCGACTCGGGCAATGGGGTGGTGTACAACTTTGTAAAATTCTTTTTTCCCGCTTCATCCTTGGAATAATAAGCCCGCTTGCCATCTGCCGTGACAAAAAAAGAATATTGATCTTCGAAGTTGTTCAACGGCGCACCCATATTTTTTGGCGTGGTCCATTTTTTGTCCACTTTTTCAGAAACAAAAATGTCGAGACCACCAAAGCCGGGATGGGCATTGGATGAGAAATAAAGATTCCGGTTGTTGACATGGATGAACGGAGAAATTTCATCGTATTTTGTATTGACTACATTTCCCAGGTTTTGTGCTCTCATCCAATGTCCTGTCGAATCTTTTTTCGCGTACCAAATATCACTGCCCCCGACACCTCCCTTACGGGTTGAAATAAAATAAAGCTCTTGCCCGTCAGCCGAAAGACTTGGCTGTACATCCCACGCAGAACTATTCACCAGCGGGCCCAGGTTGACTGGCTGACTCCAGGTATCCCCGGTTTTCTTGCTTTCAAACAAATCGCAGCTTCCATACGTGTTTCGGATCCCGCAAGCGGTGAAAATCATGTGACGGCCATCCGCTGAAATTGTGCTCGCGCCTTCGCGAAGCTGGGAATTAATTTTATCCGATATAGAAACCGGCGTAGTCCACCGACCAGATTCATCCTTGACTGAAATAAAAATATCTTCATCATCATCATGTCCGCGCCCCTGGCGTTTTGTAAAGACCAGCTGCCGATTGTCGGCAGTGAGTGCCGGAAAATACTGCATGGGAAAACAATTGACGGTATCACTCAAAGGAAGCGGTTGATACGCTAGTTTTTCATTTTGATGGACGAGCGCATATTCATTGTGGCCTTGCCAGATTTTCGCTTGTTCAATTTTTACCGTGTGGTCCTTTTCTGAATTCAGGAACTGCGTCAATAATTCTACCGACTTTACATAATTCCCAACTCTCAAATAATTTTCTCCCAGCTCATACCGGTAGGGGCTTTGCCGCCGTGGGTTACTGGCCAGCGTTAATCCCCTCTCAAATGATTCAATTGATTTTTCAATATCCCCTTTGTTTTTGAACGTGACCCCCAACCGAAAGTATGCCTCTTCAAATTCCTTGTCTTTGCCGATGGCCTGATTCAGCAGGTCAATGGCCTTATCATATTTTCCCTGCACGCGAAAGTTGTCAGCTTCAGTGTACAACTCAATCGCCCTTTTCGACTTTGTGCTCACCTGAACCTGCGCATGGAGCGCCAGTGTGCAGGATAGCCACAATCCAAATCTCAACAAAAATCGAAATATCATACAGTTTGCTTTCTTTAATCTTATCTCACGATCCTGTCAATGGCTACTTCCGGCGCATCAAACATCAGCATCGCATTGATTATTTTAAATGCCTCAAATTTCACTATTTCATCCGCTTTCATTTCTACTTCCCGGATAATCTTTCTATCCATCAGGTATTGACGCATGGTTCCTGCCAATAAGAAAGACGCGGGTGTAAACCACTCGCCTCCCCTCCTCAACACGATGTTGGCATACGTGGTGTCCGTAACCAGGCCATTTCTGATGATCAATACATCATCGCAGGCACCGCGGTGATCAAAACAATTTTCAAGTTCCTTACGGTCACAAAATTTGTGATCGTAGGAAATGGCGTCATCATAAACCAGCTTCAAAGAATTGACGGGTCCAGGATGATAGGGAGTAAACTCCACTTGGTTCGATTTATTGTCATATACCAGTCGGCATTTGTACAATCCTGAATCCGGTTTTGTAAATTGACCTAACCGTGTTTCAAGG
>JAYVXP010000260.1:0-3400 GCA_043785125.1 Bacteroidia bacterium | reverse complement strand
GCACGTCCTTGGAGTGTTTGCTTTGTGAAGCCTCCTTCGGTCATCCGTACGTTGGTACCCGAATAAATTTGCCCGCCGTATTTAAAGTCAATAAGAGCACCCAGATTGAACGATTTGTAGGTAATTGAATTGTTCAATCCGCCTGTGAACTTGGGCACACCATTTCCAAGAGTATAGTAATTACCATCGGTGAGTGGCGCACCATCTTTATCATACACCAATTTTCCATCAGGAGTCTTCTGTTGCACCAATCCCGTAATCATGCCATAAGGACTTCCGACGATATGTTGAATACGAACAGTTCTTGTTCTGGGCTCTTCATCCGCCAACTTGTCCTGTCCCGCAATCAGGGCCACGACTTTGTTAACATTCCTTGCAAAATTCAATGAAACATCCCATTTGATTGGGCCTTGTACCGGCGTGGCGGTAATCAAAACTTCGATTCCACGGTTCTGAAGTTTACCTAAATTCACTTGGGTCGAACCCCATCCGGATCCTTGAGAGATATTTGCATTCAGAATATCATTTGTTGTTGACTGGCGATAGTACGTCAAATCAAGGCCTAACCTATTCTGAAAGAATCGTACATCCAAACCGAATTCGAGCTCCGACGAAGTCCATGGCTGCAGGAGCGCGAAAGGATAAGTTCCGCTATTGGTCTGATTTGCCGCTGTAAAATAACCTGTCGGCTTCAGAAGGTGGGATTGTCCCAGGGAGTATGTATTGTTTACTGAATAAGGGTTTACCCCTCCATTACCAACAACTCCATAGGATGCCCGTAACTTACCAAAGCTTAGAAACGTTGGCAATGACTTTACTGCATCTGTGAAAACGAAGCTAGCTCCAATAGAAGGATAGGGGATGTGATTTTGTTTGGTATTTAAGGCTGAGAACCAATCCTCACGACCTGTTGCGGTAATGAACAGGTAGTTATCAAAAGAGATTTCAGCCGAACCAAACAACGAATTGATCCCGTAAGCGGTGTAGCCATAACCAAAATTCTTTGATGCAACGTTTGTGATTGCCTGGAAAAAGGGAACGGCGAACCCATTTCCGGAAATACCAATAAACTCATTGGTGTTGCGCATCCTGTTACCTCCGACAAATATATTTGTATGAATTTTTCCAAAACTCTTATCAAATCCTGCGGTCCATTGCAAATTAACTTCACGGACACGGTTTTCGGCTTCGGAAAGGGATCCGGTAGGCTGGTAGCCGGTACCCTGGGGTGTTAAATTCTCTGTCCTTTTTGTGTACCAATCCATCCCCGCTTGTCCTGTGACATAAAGGAAATCTGTCAAATCATACCTCAAATTGGCAGAAGCATTGATCCGATCTCTAACGTCTGAATTGATAAACTGATGGGCCGCCCAATAAGGATTTTGGCCCCAAAGATTGTTTGTAGCCTGAAATTCTTCGCCCACTCCTTTGCCATCGGGGGTAACAACACCTTGCTGTACAGCGCCCAGTTTGTTGGGGTCCCCTCTATAAAGGTTAACATTTTGATCTCCGGGAATATTATAGAGAGCCTGAACCGCGTTTCCTGGTGAGTCGGAAATCATGGGTCTGTTTCTTGCTTCCTCATGGGAGTACAAGACCTTGCTCACAAGTGTAACCTTCTTGCCGAATTTTGAGTTGGACGCCAGGGAAAAGTTGTCTCTCTTGAATCCGGAATTTGGAACGACACCACCATTATTAAGATTGGCATAGGAAAACCGAAAGCTCTGCTTCTCACTTCCGCCACTCAAAGAAATGCTGTTTGTACGCGTTATCCCCGTGTTATAGAAACGTTTCCAATTGTCGCCAGAGTAAGAGTAAGGTCTCACAACGCCGTCTGGCTGAATAACATTAGAGCCGTCAAACTTCGGACCCCATGCCTGCGAGTTCCATCCCTGATTAAAAGCAGTACTCTGGTCTGGCTGAGTCAATGAGGACTGAACGGCTGCCTTTGTAGCGATACGGTTTGCCAAAGTTGTACCTACATATCCGCCAGCACCATAACTATGCTGAAAATCTGTATAGTTAATGACCTTTTCAGCAACGAGGTTCGAATTAAATTCAATACCAATACCTTTTCTTGCTGTGCCCTTTTTAGTTGTGATCAGGATGACACCGCCAGCTGCCCGCGATCCGTAAAGCGCGGCAGATGCTGCACCCTTCAGCACCGTCATGGACTGAATGTCATCTGGACTGATGCTGTTCAAACCATCACCATTATCTGGACCACCCCAAACACCGGATTGTCCAAAAATGGTATTGTCCATGGGGATACCGTCTATAACATAAAGTGGCTGATTAGCACCTCCAAGAGTTTTAGCTCCCCGGATTACCACTCGAGTAGATCCCGCAGGACCTGAAGCTATTTTAGTAACATTAACACCAGCCACACGTCCTTCGAGCTGACTGGCGAAGCTGAGTTCCCGGGCTTGCGTAAAATTCTCTCCGCTAATTTGGGTTACCGAAGACTGCAGCGCTTTCGTACTGCGCTCAATACCCAGCGCGGTTACAACCACTTCGCTCAACTGTTTCACATCTTCATCCATGGTAACATCGATCGAAGATTGGCCTCCAATGGAAACCTCTTTGCTCATAAATCCAATAAATGAAAATACGAGCGTACCGGAATTATCGGGTACGGACAAAGTGTACTTTCCATCAGCGTCCGTTACGGTTCCAACTGAGCTGCCTTTCACAATTACATTTACTCCAGGCAGGGAAGTACCTCTGGAGTCCTTGATTGTACCCGATACATTTTGCTGGGCAAAAGCACTTAGGCTTGCCAAGACAAACACCAGGAATAATGGGGGAATAAAGTAGCGTTGCTTCATACGGTTTGGGTTAGTGTTTGATTAGTTTTCTTCATAAGTAGCTAATTAATAGGGTTAGTTTAGGGCTCTTGAATGAAGCCCAAACTGAAACAACTAAATTAATTTCGATTGTGCAAACGTTTTCAGAGAATCTTAAATAATTCCCATCCTCCCTAACGTTTGTATTGGTGTGTGAAAGAACACAATTTTATGTGCGTTTACAGAGTAATTTATGCCCTTTTGAGCTCGTTTTGCAAGATTATTTGCCGATAAAATCTATAGATTATCTATCCCCCCGAATGGAGTAAGGGCAATTTTAACGAAAACTTTTCTCACTGAAAATGAGGATGACTAAGCTTTAACCATCGATTGCACTTTTGAATATGAAGGCCTAAATCGCCGTCATGATTTCCATGGTGAAGGAGTCATTCATTAAGATCAAGTCACCTTATAATTTCTTAATAGCCCCGATCAATCAACGTCATAATTAAATTGTCTTTTGAATGGGGTTTGTGAGTCAATGCCGACGATAAAATATATAAGTTCGCGTCCATGAAACGACTCGCTCTTTTATTGTGTGAAATAGTTGCCAT
>JAYVXP010000259.1:0-3401 GCA_043785125.1 Bacteroidia bacterium | reverse complement strand
CATAAACGTCGTTCATTCTCTGCGAAACTTTGCGACTTACCGGCTTTGCGGTAAATTAACGCCTCAAAGGTTATCTAAAATGAAGACATCCATCCAAGTTGGAACACCGCTAACAACATCTGCAATCAAAGTAATGATGCTGGGTGCAGGCGAATTAGGAAAAGAAGTGGTAATTGAATTTCAGCGCTATGGGATTGAAGTAATCGCGGTAGATCGATATGCCCACGCGCCGGCGATGCAGGTTGCCCACCGGTCTTATGTAATCAATATGCTGGATGGGGGAGCACTTCGGGATCTCATTCAAAAGGAAAAGCCCGACTACATTGTTCCTGAAGTGGAAGCCATTGCCACCGACACTCTGGTGGAACTGGAGAAGGAAGGATTTCGAATTATACCTTCTGCCAATGCTACGCGGCTGACCATGAATCGCGAAGGGATCAGGACGCTCGCGGCAACACAATTGAAATTAAAGACTTCCCCATATCGTTTCGCCGGAACAAACGAGGAATTTATTAAGGCTATTGAACAAATCGGGTTCCCTTGTGTGGTGAAACCCATCATGAGTTCGTCGGGCAAGGGTCAGAGTGTAATCAAAAGCGAAAGTGATATTGAATCTGCCTGGCGGTATGCGCAGGAGGGAGGGCGCGGGAAAGGCGGCCGTGTGATCATTGAGGGGTTTATTGATTTTGATTATGAGATCACCTTGCTGACCATTCGTCATAAAGCAGGCGTTTCGTTTTGCGAACCGATTGGACACCGTCAGGAGCACGGCGACTATCAGGAGTCCTGGCAGCCGCATCCGATGACAGACAAAGCATTAAAGACTTCTCAGGATATTGCCAAAAGTGTGGTAGATGCGCTGGGCGGATTGGGCATTTTTGGAGTCGAGTTTTTTGTAAAAAAGGACGAGGTTTATTTCAGCGAGCTTTCACCCCGTCCACATGACACCGGTATGGTGACCATGATCTCGCAGGATCTTTCAGAATTTGCACTGCACGTTCGCGCCATCTTAGGGCTGCCCATTCCCAACATCACGCAACACGGTCCTTGTGCCTCGCGTGTTATTCTGGTAAAAGGGATATCAAAAAATGTAGCCTTCCGAGGTCTGGAAGAAGCACTGTCAGAACCGGATACGCAACTGCGGCTATTTGGCAAACCCGAAGTAATGGGTGAGCGGCGCATGGGTGTATGCCTGGCAAAGGGAAGAACCATAGCAGAGGCGAGAGAAAAAGCAAACAGAGCGGCAGAGGCGGTGACGGTTGTCATTTGAGCTATGGTCCTCGACTCACAGAGATCCCAATTCATAAGTCGTTATTCGTATATCACTCCACGCAAATCTCCTTGCGACAGGAGAGGGTTGAATTGCGATTTTGAGGTAACTCACGGGATAAGTTGTGAGGTATGATCATTGAATTGTGAGTCCATCACAACTCAATTTCACGCCTCGTCTAATATAACAACCTTCTCCATCACGTCCCCCTGCCTAATCAAATCAACCACTTCAACCCCCTCCACCACTTTACCAAATACCGTGTGTTTGCGGTCAAGGTGCTTGGTGTTGTCGCGGCTGTGGCAGATGAAGAACTGTGATCCGCCGGTATTGGGGCCGGCATGGGCCATGGAGAGTACGCCGCGGTCATGGTATTGATTCCCGCCAGTGAGTTCACAATCAATTTTATAACCGGGTCCGCCGTTGCCGATGCCATTGGGGCATCCGCCTTGTATCATGAAGTTGGGAATAACGCGGTGAAAAGTGAGGCCGTCATAATAACCTTTTTTAGCGAGATCGGTAAAATTCTTGACTGTATTGGGGGCATCTTTTTCAAAGAATTGAATTTTCATGACGCCCTTCTTGGTATGGATTTCAGCAGTTTTCATTGATGTTTTTTGTTTGGATTGCAAGGTAGGGGATTTGATATTGAATTTCAGCAATTCCGGATTAGATACATGGATTTAAAAATCATTTTGTTTTGTTTATTTAAACTAATAGTTTAGTTTTACAACGTAATTAATAGTTATGAAAGAATTAACCCGGGCAGAAGATCAGATTATGCAAATCCTGTGGGGCCTCAAAAAAGGATTTGTCAAGGACATGGTCGAACAGATGCCTGAGCCGAAGCCTGCATATAATACGGTCTCCACCATCATCCGGATTCTGGAAAGAAAGGGTTTTGTAGGGTATAAAGCGTATGGAAAAACACATGAATATTTTCCGCTGGTTGCTAAGGAAAAATACAGCAAATTCTACCTCAACAACTTTTTGAAAGGATACTTCGGCGGGTCTTTTCAAAATCTGGTTTCCTTTTTTGCGCACGACGGTAAAATGGATGTCCAGGACATTGATGCTTTGGTAAAAAAACTGAAGGAACTTAAAAACAAAAAGCCATGAACACGATTGTCAACTATCTGATCGAAGTCAATGTTGGATTGATTCTCTTTATGATTGTTTATTTGCTTTCCCCAAAATACAATTGGAGAACATGTTTTATCACTGAATCTGAAATGGAAAAACCTACTTTTTCATTCTTCAATTTCGTTTTTATTGGAAAGGCCAACCTCCTGACGAAGAGTGAAAAAGAAGAAGTGATCTTGCACGAGTGGGTCCATGTCCGGCGAATCCATTCCCTCGACGTATTATTGATCAACATCCTGGGTATTTTCCGCTGGTTTAACCCGTTCGTCATTCTTTACAAAAAGGTACTCGTTCAACTCCATGAATTTGAAGCCGATGCACACTCGGTAGAGAAACAGGATATCGATACGTACTGCAGGTTGCTGGCCAAAGTGGCGCTGGAGTCCGCAGGGTTTACATTGGTCAATCACTTTCATAATTCCTTAACACTAAAACGCATTACGATGATGAAAACACTTAGGAGAAAAATTCAGCCATGGAAGCGAATAGTTCTCATGGTATTAGTTCCAATGATCTTCGTTGTGGTTTCCTGCCAGGAGCAGGTGATTACCGACCTTAAAACGGTGGGTGAGAATTCTGCCAGTTCGGTGTTTATCCCTGAGGAAGTAAAAGCAAAGCTGGAGACTCTTCAAAAAGAAAACCCCAGGGGAGTTTATACCGTCGTTGAAATTACGGAAGATAAGAATGCTACCGTGGAAAAATTGAAATTGGCAAATGATGTTAGCCTGACTTCATCCGTATCCGTGGTCACCACCAGTAAAAACTCGGAAGGTGAAGGGCGGACTTATTTTATTCTAGAAAATGGAAAGGTTGCTAATCAGCTATCCAATGCCACCTTGGGCAGTGACAGTGTGTTTACATTTGTAGACGACCAGCCGGAATATCCAGGGGGATTTGATTCGCTCCGTTCAATGGTCGCCCGGAAATTGAAATACCCTTCTGAGGCACGGATGAAGGGAATTGAGGGCAAAGTGTTCATCGAGTTTAT
>JAYVXP010000258.1:0-3416 GCA_043785125.1 Bacteroidia bacterium | reverse complement strand
TGGCTTTGATAAATACTCCACATATCTCTTCGCTAAATCATTTAATGCAGACTCATTTCGACCAGATAATCCCAATACATGCTTGGGACGCTCTACTGACTTCACTTTGATCGCTGTTCGCATTTCTGGCGCTTCCTCTAAAACTACGTGCGCGAGTGTTCCGCTCATCCCAAATGAACTCACTCCGGCCATTCTTGGCTGACCCGGTGAAGTCCACTCTGTAAGTTCCTTCGGAATTTTCGCTGACATCTCTTCTAAATTAATACTTGGATTCAATTTCTTTAATCCTAAATGAGCAGGGATTTGCCTGTGCTGCATGGATAATACTGTCTTGATAAGTCCAGCCATTCCTGCTGCTTGTTCGGTATGACCAAAATTCGATTTCACCGAAGCAATATACAAAATATTTTTTTCCTCTCTATTTCCTTTCATAACTCCTGACATTGCTAACATTTCGATCGGATCCCCTATTGGAGTTCCCGTACCATGCGCCTCGATATAGCTAATGTCTTTCGGCTTTACTCCTGCGTTTTCTATCGCCCTTCGAATTAACTCTTCTTCAACTTTACCATTGGGAGCCGTGGGACTAAGCGATCGTCCGCCGTGCATTACAGCTGAGCCTTTTATCAATGCGTGAATTCTATCTCCGGCTGCTTGCGCATCTGAAAGACGTTTCAATATGACCACTCCGACCCCTTCGGCACGCACATATCCATTTGCGTTTGCGTCGAATGTGAGCGATTCGCCTGTTGGCGATATCGCATGTACTCGAGATAAAAGTTTGAAAGATTTGGGTGAGGGCAGCAGACTAGTTCCCGCGGCGATTGCTCTCTCGCAATCTCCCTTACGCAAGCTTTCACAGGCCAATTGAATTGCTACCAATGAGGAAGAGCACATTGTGTCGGTCACTATCATTGGGCCTTGAGTACCCAAAAAATAAGCTAAGCGACCAAATGCTAAATTGTAGCCAACATATTCGTCCTCTGAATCAGCGACGAATTCACCGTATTCACCGAATCCACTTGATCCAACAAATATTCCAGTCTCACTTCCAAAAATTTGTTGGTGAGTTTCTCCTGCATCCTCAAGGGCCTCCCATGTTGTTTCCATTAATATCCTGAGCTGAGGGTCGGCAATACTTGCTTCAGTACTCGAAATCCCAAAAAACTCTGGATCAAAGTCCCCTATTCCTAGACCACTAATAAAACCGCCACGTTTAGTAACAATTTTGCCGTAAGCATCGCCGTCTACATCGTAATAATCGTCAATATTCCAACGATCTTTTGGGATATCTGAAATACCATTTTTGGAATTAGATAAAATATCCCAAAATGAATCAAGATCATTGGCACCTCCGGGGAATCGACAACCCATCCCGACTATCGCTATTGGTTCGTCCTTCATAGATCCTTTTGGATGTTTCGTCTTTTGCGAGATGGGATAATTTAAGTTTGCAGCTACCGAATTGGATTCAACTAAAACTAACTTTAACAAGAATTCAACTAATGCATCAATTGTTGGATAATTGAAAAGGATCGTTGTCGGAAATGGGTAATTCATATCTTTCTTGAGCCGATTTCTAAACTCAATTGTGGCCAATGAGTCCATACCTATAGCCATAAATCCCTTGGTAGTATCGATTGACCCCTTTCCTGCACCCAATAGTCTCTTCACTTGATCAATTAAATATTTTGTTACAATGGATCTTCTATCACACTCAAGTGCGCTAATTACTTTTTGATAAAGATCTCCTGAAGCTGCTTTATTTTGAAGGACATTCTTTTTGTTTTTAGAAAATTCAGCAAGATATGTACGTGCCTTCATTTCAGAAACATTTTGTAAATAATTATTCCAATTGATAGGCGCTACTGTGACTTGTGAGATTCCAGAGTTAATTAATTTTCCTAAACACTCTTGGCCATTTTCAAGACGAATAAAAGACCATCCCGCTTGAATCATCTGGCTTTGGGCTTTTGCGTCCATCTCTTTCGCCATTCCTACTTCTGCCCATGGCCCCCAATTGACTGAAAGACCAGGTAGCCCCAAGCTTTGCCTGTATTTTGCCAATGCATCTAAGTATGCATTCGCGGCCGCGTAGTTGCTCTGCCCTTGATTTCCCAAGACGGAGACAACTGACGAAAACATTACAAAAAAATCTAACTTCATGTCTTTTGTGTATTGATGTAAATTCCACGCTCCTTTTATTTTGGGCGACATTACTTTTTCAAAGGATTCCCAGGTCTGATTTGACAAGCTACTATCAGCTAAAAGACCAGCTGAATGAATGATCCCTTTTAGCGTCGGAATACTTTCATTTTTAATCAACTGTAAGATTGCACCCACATCTTGTGCTCTCGATACATCTCCTCGCGCGATGGTGACAGACACCCCTTTAGACTTCAGTGCTTCAACTATTTGTTGAGATTCTTTACTTGGTTCACTTCTTCCAGTAAGCACTAAGTACTTGGCTCCCTGATTTGCAAGCCAAACAGCCATCTGAAGTCCCAATCCCCCGAGGCCTCCCGTTATCAAATAACTTCCTTTCTCCGAAAGCTTCATAGCAGCTGGCGAATTAATAATCTTTCTATTTATTCTTGCAACCTTGCGTGCTCCAACCCTATAGACCACTTGAGATTCTTCAATAGAACTTTGAAATTCCTTAATGAGATTTTTCGATTGAACCTCAGAATTTGATTTTACATCTAAATCTATGATCTGAGCTTTAAGCTCAGGATATTCCTGCTCTAAGGTCCGAATGTATCCCCAGAGTGGTGATTGTTCAATATTTGAACTTTTCTCAGACTCTATTATTTGTGATCCATTCGTCACAAACCTTAATTCAGGCAAGCTCTTTCCTAATTTTTTTAATATCACTTTTGTAAGAGCAAGTGCACTGCCGTATCCGAACTCTTGTTTTTTACCTAGGTCTTCGCTGCTCAACTTCGCTTGATGCGCCTTCATATCCAAGCTCAACAGATGAATAATATTCAAAACTGGAAACTCTTTTGTATCTGGTCGACTTAAAACTTCTTCTAAAATCTCTTCAATATGTTTTTCTGTCAAAGTGCCATTGACTTTAGATTTGAAAGTCGCAACCTTATTAGCTTTCGATTCTAATAAAATCTTTGATATTGAATCCCCAAGGCCGGTCTCATCTGAAAATATCAACCATGTCTGTCTTTGATTCTCATTGCTTGCCCTGACAATTGCTTTGTCTACCCATTCTATTCCATAAAACCAATCATTAGGATCTTGAATTCCTTTTGTTACTTCTGGCTCTAAGTCTCGATGTTCTCCTATGCTTTCCTTGCCATCCTCTATCCAATATCTCTGTCTTTGAAATGGATATGTCGGTAACTGTACCTTTCTTCTCGTTGGTGTATCCGTTTCAAACTTCTTCCAATCTATATTCACTC
>JAYVXP010000257.1:0-11009 GCA_043785125.1 Bacteroidia bacterium | reverse complement strand
AGGGACTGGGCACTGGGGAGATTTACGTTAATAATATACCTTCTCCGCTAAAGGTCAAGACAGGCCGGCTTATCTCAAATTCAGCTGAAAAGTGGGATTTTTCAGATTTTAACTAAAATATTTAGTTTAATTATTGCTAATACAGACAATGAATGGTTAATTAGCTAAAATATTTAGCTAATGGACACCTCAAAACTCAAGTTGACCAGCAAAAGACTGGATTCAGGGCGATTTCAGGTTAATTTTTCCACCCACATACTGTCACAGGAATTTTACGGTTACTTGCTCGCTGAGCCAAAGACTCCGGTGCGCGAGGTGGTTGAAAAAATCAGCCGGCATGTGGATGCGATGCGACACAGCGAACGTTACTTTCAACGAAACTTATTTTCGCTGACGCACCGTAAGGCCAACTCAGGGCGTATTCTCATTTTTAAAACAGAAAAGAGAAAAGCGGCATAAAATTGAATAGATATAAACAGACTTGAACATCATTAAACGATGCGAGCTATGATCAAGATTAATGAAAACATTCGCTTTTTGCGCAAGCAACAAAACTGGACCCAAGATCAGTTCGCGCAAAAGCTTGAGATCAAACGATCCCTGGTTGGAGCCTATGAAGAGGGCCGGGCGGAGCCGCGTCTGGAGTTGCTTCAAAAAATGGCAATCGTTTTTAGTACCTCGGTCGATAAATTGATTGGTACAGATGTGACCCAAATCAAAAAGGGTGATGAAGATTACCGGCGTGGAAAAGAAGTAGTGGTGGTCACCGTTGATTACAATAAAAAGGATAACATTGAGTTGGTACCCCATAAGGCCGCGGCTGGCTACCTCAATGGCTATGCCGATCCCGAGTATGTAAAAGAATTGCCGAAATTCCGGTTGCCGATTCTTTCACAAGGGACCTACCGGGCATTTGAGATCAGCGGAGATTCAATGCTCCCCATTCTACCCGGTACGATTGTGATTGGAGAATATGTGGATGACTTGCGCAGTTTGAAAAATGGTAAAACGTATGTGTTGGTTACAAATCGGGAAGGAATAGTTTACAAAAGGGTATTCAACTACCTCACTGAAAACGGTAAACTGTTTCTGGTTTCCGATAACCGTCAGTATTCCCCTTATCAGGTAGATGCGGGAGAGGTAGCGGAGGCCTGGTCTGCCAGGGCATATATCAGCGTTCAGTTTCCGGATGTGGAATCGAAGAATGATATTTCGGTAGAGCAACTGGCGGGGCTGGTACTTGATCTTCAAAAAGAAATTCTTGAAATCAAGACTGAAAAGATATCAAAGAAATAACCTTAGCGGGTTCGCGGATCCCTGTTCTTGCCCCTTTCAAAGAAATGCCTTTGTCACCGGCAGAAAGGCCCTTCTTTTCCTTTTTTGGAAAAGAGGGGCGGGGTGAAGCATCGATTTTATTTAAGTAATTGGATCGTGGCCGTGCGGTTTATTTTTTGTGCTTCGGTCTGGACAAAATGTTCAATCGCTCTGATTTCTTTGGGTGTTTCATACCGCGTAAGACGATCTGATAGCCGCTCGTTAATGCCTCGCGTCAAATCGATGTCCAGGGCCAGACCCTCAATAATCAAAACCACTTTACTCCCCAGTGATGGGTCAGCCATTCCCGAAATGAAGAAACGATTTTGGAGACCTAACTCGTCAAACGTACTTTCTACTACGCTTTCTATTTTCTCAGGGATTACTTTTATCCCACCGGTATTGATCACGTTGTCGATGCGACCAAGCCACCTGAATTGTTGGGGTGACAATATTTCAACCAGATCGTTGGTTACGATTTTCTCAGAGCCCAGGTAGTTGGCAGCAATGATAAGACAACCGCGTAAGTCAGTTTGAATTGTAATCCCGGGCAAAACCTGGAAGTAATCCTTCTTGTCCTTTCCATTCAGCTTTTGCAAAGCAATGTGTGAAATTGTTTCGGTCATACCATACGTGGCATATACCTGGCAATTCAGGGGAACTATAAGGGCCTTCAGTTTTTCGCTGATAGGTGCTCCACCTACAATGACGGTTTTCAATACATTCAATTTTTTAGTTGCCGATGCTGAATTCAAGATGGTCAGCAATTGATACGGAACCAGCGCCGCAAAATCGATAGATAAATCAGCATTCAGGTGATCCCATGGATTGGCAGTGGGATCAATTGCGATAATATTCATTCCGGTAACCAAACTCCGCACCAGCATCATCTGACCCGCAATGCTATGGATATTCAAACAAAGCAACGCAGTGTCGCCTGATTGTAGGCCCAAAGCCTTTTCCGTCAGCCGGGCGCTAGCCTCCATTTGAGCATGATGAATGGTTATTTGTTTAGGCGTGCCTGTCGATCCTGATGTTTCGATAAAGAAAGGGTCAATTCCATTTAGCCAGGCGTGACCGAATTCCAGGCATGTCCTTTCAAAAGGCGTTATCGGATCAGGAAAATCACCCGACTGCAACTGGCCGAAACTAAATCTCCGGTCACTAAACTGCCACCCAATTTTGGTCGTCACTTTTTTGGAGCGGGTTTCTTTGATTTAACTACTAACTCACGGTATCCGACTATGGAAATTTGGGAAACTTAGAGAAGTCAGGATCGCGTTTTTCTACAAATGCATTCTTGCCTTCTTTTGCTTCATCACTTAGATAATAAAGGAGTGTTGCATTTCCGGCCAACTCCTGAATTCCGGCCTGTCCATCCAGTTCAGCATTGAAGGCCGATTTCAACATTCGAATTGCCAGTGGGCTTTTTGTCAAAATCTTGTTAGCCCAAGCTACATACGTTTCTTCCAGTTTGTCCAACGGGACAACCTTATTGACAAGGCCCATTTCCAGGGCTTCTTTTGCATCGTATTGATCGCAAAGAAACCAGATCTCCCTGGCTTTTTTCTGACCAACAATTCTGGCGAGGTAAGAAGCCCCGAAACCCCCGTCAAAACTTCCAACCTTGGGGCCAGTCTGGCCGAACCGCGCATTTTCAGCTGCAATGGTGAGATCGCAAATTACATGAAGAACATGACCACCGCCAATGGCCCATCCCGCCACCGCGGCGATTACTGGTTTAGGAATGGAGCGTATGATTTTTTGTAGGTCCAGCACATTCAGTCGCGGAACCGTGTCTGTTCCTACATAGCCGCCATGACCTCTTACACTCTGATCACCCCCGCTGCAAAAGGCTTTACCCCCTTCACCGGTTAATATGATGACACCGATTTCCGAGTGCTCGCGGCAAATCAACATCGCGTCGATCAATTCCTGAACGGTGAGTGGCGTAAAGGCATTGTGTACTTCCGGTCTGTTGATGCTGACCCGCGCGATGCCTTGATATTGTTGAAAAAGAATCTCTTTGTATTCTTTTATTGGTTTCCAATCGTAGTGGAGATTCATAAATTTGGGCGTTTTATTTTATCGTTTTAAAAAAAGAGAGCAGGATTCATAAATCATAACCGTTTCTTATTTGTTTCTTAAATTTTTCAAAAACACCCCGATTCAAAGAAGCGTCACTTTCAATTTCTAAAATTTTGGTTTTGCCATTGAATTGAAAAAAGTCAATGAGGGTGTTTTTCCATTTTTTGAGACTATCCAGTTTCAGATATTCGAATTTGAATTCACGGGCTAGATTTTCAGCGTTGAGTGCTTGCCGGGTAATAAAGTATTCCTCTTTTTCCGGTAAAGCGGAGGGACCATCGATCATATTAAAAATCGAACCTCCATGGTTATTGAGTAAAATGATGTGAAGGTTGGGCAATGTGTAATTATGCCAAAAGGCATTGCGATCGTAAAAGAGGGCCATGTCGCCGGTGATTAAGAAGTTGGGAACGTCACTGACAAGCGTGTGGCCCACGGCAGTGCTGGTACAACCATCGATACCGCTAGTACCCCGGTTCACAAAAACATGAATTCCTTTTTTGGAGGCTTCAAGTCCGATAAAATTGGCATAACGAACAGACATACTGTTTGCCAGATGTAAATTGCATCGCTGCGGTAATGCTTTGAGTACCGCGCATACCAAATGTAGTTCACTCAGTGCTGGTGTTGAAAAGAAGGCCTGCATGGATCGCTCTGTCCGGTGTTCTTCCGCTTGCCATAGTCGGAAATAGTTTTCCCGTTTCTGAACTTCGAATGGTGAATTCTTTTTGGGGGCTTCAATCAAGCTTTCAATCAAGCTTTTTGGGTTGGTATGAATGACTTTGGTCAAGGATTGGAAGGTATCCGCCGCGGCACCAGCCTCCTGAATATGCCAATGCTGAATTGGTTTATGCTGACGAAGAAATAGTTTGACATTTTTTGAAATGATGGATTTTCCGAAGGTGATTAGTAATTCGGGCCGTAAACTTTTCCTCAATGATTCCCCTCCCTGAGCCAGGAAGGAGTCTGCATAATGAACGGTCGCCGGAAGGCGATGGAAGTTAGAAATAATGTCGCCTACCAACGGGACGCGTTGCTGTTTAATAAATCGTTCAACCACTTTGGTCAGTCCTTCGTTGTATTCCCCTTGTCCGACCACCAATAGTATTTTGTCAAAAGCGGTAAAGTTCTTTGCCAGTGATTTTGTTTCTTTTTCTGACTGGGCATATTCCCGTATGGGGTTATCGATGATTCTCAACGGGGAAGTGAAATGGATTACTTCATCCTTGGAGGGATACAAGGGTTCACGAAATGGTGCATTAATGTGAACCGGGCCTTGCGGAAATTCCATGGCCTGGTTAATGGCTTCATTGATTATCCTGTTAATAAACCACGGCGTGTCGGGGTGGTCATAGTCATCCGGGAGCGTATATGATTTTTTTACATGTACTCCATAGATATTTTCCTGACGGATGGTTTGTCCATCCAACTGATCAATCCATTCAGGCGGCCGGTCAGCAGTGAAAATGAGAAGTGGGATTTGCTGGTAATAGGCTTCGGCCACAGCCGGCGCAAAGTTGTAGGATGCTGATCCGGAGGTACAAACCAACACGGTAGGTGCCTTGATTTGTTGTGCAATGCCTACAGCCACAAACGCTGCGCTTCTTTCATCACTAAAAGTTCTTGCGGTTATTCCTTCGTGCCGTGAAAATGCGATGGTCAACGGCGCACAGCGAGAACCTGGACAAAGAATGGCCTGGCTAATACCTTTGCGGGCGCACAGTTCGGCTACATCATAGATGGGTTGATAGCGCACAGGTGGATGATAACTATTTTAATGAAGAATTGATAATAAGGTTTCCAGTTTCATTTCTGTTTCTTCCCATTCCTTTTCCGGATTGGAATCGATGGTGACCCCAGCACCGGCATAGAGGATCGCATGCTTGCGACCCAGTTGCATACAACGTAAGTTTACAAAAATGTGACTTTCATTTCTAAAGTTGACCGGGCCCAGATAGCCACTATAGAATTGTCGGTCGTAGCCCTCATTCTCTCTCAGAAATTCGCGGGCTGGTTCCAGGGGCATTCCACAGACCGCTGAGGTTGGATGAAGAAGTCGCAGCATAGTTGAACCCAGTTGAGGAAAATTAGTAGCCACCATATCCACATCGTATTCTGTTTTAAGATGAAGCAGATTTCCCGCAATTGCCGTCCTGGGCCCGTGCTCATCGTATTCGCGCAAGCGGATTTTCTTGAAGCAACTGATGACATACCGGCAAACCATCGCCTGTTCTTCGATTTCTTTTTCTGTCCAGGCAACGGATTTTAGATTCATGCCCGACTCATACCGCTTGGTCCCAGCCAGTGCCACGGTATGAAAATGCATTCGCTCATCGACGCTGGCGAGCAATTCCGGCGTGGCTCCCATCCACGTGCCTGTTTCTTCTGATGAAACCAGGGAAACCATACCGTTGGGATAGGCCTTGCAGAGATTGTTAAATGTTTTCCATAAATCAAATCCTCCAGGCAGGTTAAATTTCTTAGAACGTGACGGAACTACTTTTTCAAACGCGCCTGCCTGGATAAACTCAACCGATTTTTGAATCAGGTCGAGATAGCTAACGGGAGCGGGCTGGTGCGGAAGTGTTTTTACCGGATAAGTTCCTGGCTGAAAGTTCGGATCATTTTTTGTTTTTGCTGCATTCTTGTTGAGTATATCTTCTGGTAGATTTCCGGAGTCAAACTGGCCGTCCTTGAATGTGAAAATCAGGTCGCTTTTGAAAAATAATTTCTTTTGATTAGCGTCATAGGGGGCAAAGACAAATCCTGTTGCCGATTCTTCCAGTGATATTTCGTCGAGATACCGTACGCCGTCGGAACAGATCAGCAGGTGTTTTTCAGAAGAATTGGGCATTTGCCAGAGTGTAATGGCATGACCACTTTCTAAGTAGTGCTGAATCAGAAAGGGAAGCAGGTCATGCTCAGTAAAGGAAGCTGTTGTGGTCGTTTCTAAATTTTGCATGGTTCGTATTATCTCCGATCGATCACGGCCAGAGTGATTCGACTTACGCAGACTAGTTCTTTTTTGTCATTGACAATTTTTATTTCCCATACTTGTGTCTTCTTTCCAACATGAATAGGCCGGGCGGTTCCATAAACAAAACCGTCTTTTACACTCTTGATATGATTGGCATTAATCTCAAGCCCAACGCAATATTGCACAGAAAAATCAACGCAATATGTAGCGGCCACGCTTCCCAGGGTTTCGGCCAGGGCCACTGAAGCTCCGCCATGTAACAAACCCAGCGGTTGATGGGTTCGGTGATCCACTGGCATTTTTGCTTCAATATAATCTTCCCCGATAGCGGTGAACTGTATTCCCAAATGTTCTACCATCGTGTGGGAAGACATTTTCGTTAAAGCTTCAAGGGAAAGGGAAGAATTAAATATGGACATACGCTATGTTCAATGCCGGGGAAATCAAGTATTTCCTTACTTTTGGCGCCAAATTAGAATAAATTGACCAGCAAAAAAATATATCTTGTTCGTCACGGGCAGACGGATTTTAACTTGCAGGGTATTGTTCAGGGAAGTGGCGTTGATTCTTCATTGAACGACACTGGCCGGGCTCAAGCAAGGGCATTTTTTCAGGCGTATGGTGATATTAAGTTTGATAAGATATACACCTCAAAACTGAGGCGCACGGTTGAATCTATTCAGTCGTTTTTGGAAGTGGGGATTCCACAAGAAGCGCATTCGGGGTTAAATGAAATCAGTTGGGGTACCAAAGAAGGTCAGAAGATCACCCCAAAAGAAGATGAATATTATCATTGGATGCTAAACCAATGGCAGCTTGGGAATACTTCGAAGCGAATTGATGGGGGAGAAAGTCCCGATGAGGTTGCTGCCCGCCAGCAACCCGTCATTGCGGATATCCTTTCCCGCAGTCATGAAGAGACTGTGTTGGTATGCATGCACGGCCGTGCGATGCGTATTTTACTTTGTCAGCTATTGAACTACCCACTCAAAAGCATGGACATTTTTGAGCATGAAAACCTATGCCTTTATTTGCTGAAGTACACGGGGACGATGTTTCGGATTGACCGACACAATGACACCCGACACCTCGAAAAGGTTTGCGAAATTGCGAGTGCTCAAATCGAGATGAAATAATAATTGAAAGGCTAATTATTGAGTTGTTCAAGTGCCGATTTGGCTTTGCTGTCGATGCTGTTTTTGTATTCGTGCTTCTTGTAGCTCAGGGCCTTCTCAAAGTACTTTTTTGCGAGTACTTTGTCTTTTTGGTTTTGCGCAATGTAGCCAAGCTGTAATGCGGCATTGGGTGCAAAGTACCACGGATTGTCTCCGGTCATGTCTATGGATTGTTGGTAAAAAAGTTTGGCAACAGGGAGTTCGCCGGTTTTATGTGCCAGTCGCGCTTTTCGGTAATAGTATTCGGTTTGGTCCTTGGGAGTAGTAAGGTCGGAGGGAAGGATACTTTGCAACACCTCACGTGCTTCTTTATAGTACCCTCCGTCTGTAAAGAAGCGAACACGAAGGATTTTGGGATTAGGAAATTTATTTTCCGACAATTGCCGGGCGGCATATTTGTCTGGTTCGGTTATATCCTTCCCGGTTTTCCTGGCCTTTTCAAAATTCTGACTTGCCAGATCATTTTTATTCAAAAGCCAATAGCAAAGCGAAATCTTATAATAAGTATCTTTCTTTAGGCTGGAGCTTTTGAAGTTGTTAACAAATTTCAGATAGGCTTGTATGGCCCCATAATAGTCTCCTTTGTTGATCAGAATTTCTCCACGTTGGTATTCAATATAATACATGGCCAGGCCGTCTGTGTGCTGGTCGAGCATCTGCACCATCTTCAACGCATCTTCACTTTGAGAATTTTTTACCAGCATGCTTACCCCTAGAAATAAGACAAGCCGATTGGCAGGTTGAACTTTTAAATATTCTTCAAACCCTTTTGAAGCCTCCTCAAATTGCTGATTGATAAATCCTTTAATTGTAAAATACAGGATTGTCGCTTCCAGGTTGAGCGAAGATTTTGAAAGCCTCAGTTCTTCCAATTGCTTTTGCCCGGTTACAACGGACCCTTTCATTCCCAGCAAGGCCATAAACCAATGGTATTTGTCGGGTACAGCACCCACCATTACCTGGATGACACCGCTTGTCTTTTTAATCGGAATGAAATGTGGAAACTTTTTCAGGCAATCCTGCGTGATGTTATAAGCTTTCCGGATGGAAAGTACCGCATTGAGTTCCTGACTAAGGTTGAGATAATTAAAGCCGAGCTGTAGATTCAATTCGGCCTGAAGAAATAACTTTTCCGGTCCGTCGGGCAGGCCCTCGAGGTAAATTAGCCGATCCTTGAAGCGGGTCTCCACATTTTCGAATTTCTTTTCATCTTCGGTGATCAGAATATCGACTGTTTCGCACAGGCTGAGCAAATACATTTTATGAAATTCATTGATGCCGGGAGTGGTTCGGGAGAGCAGAGCATAGGCCTGATCAGTTTGTAAATTGAGAATAAGGTTATGGACCTTTTGCAGATCGGAATCAAATAACCAAAGGTTATCCGCTGCAGGCCTGTAAGAAAAGGAAAGCAAAAAAAAGCAGGCGGTGAGGCCTGCTTTGAGGAAAACTATTTTCTTAAAATCAGCCAACCTTTTTCGTTCTTTTTGCCGGCGCTGCTTTTTTGGGTTTTACTTCTTCTTCCATGGATTCCATGTCCACGTCAGCCAGGATGCGGCCTGAATGCTCATCAATGACGATTTTTTTCTTCTCGCGAATTTCGGCAATTTTTTGAGGAGGGATGATAATATTGCAGCCTTCTGCCGCTCCGCGGACGACACGCACGACTGCCAATCCGTTGGATAAACTTCCACGCAGGCGCTCATAATACTTGAGGAGCTTGTCTTCGATTTTCTTGGAAGCCTTTTCACGTTCTGCCAGAAATTTCTTTTCCTCTTCCTGACTTTCGCCAAGTATGTCTTCCAATTCTTTCTTTTTGTTCTCTAAATCCAGAGATCTTTCGGCAATCAGTGTTTCAATGGAGGTAATTTCCGCCTTTTTAGCCTCAATCTTTTCTTTTGCTTCCTTAATCCGCTTTTCACAAATCTGTACCTCCAACTCCTGGAGTTCTACTTCTTTTGTGATGGCATCAAATTCGCGATTGTTCTTTACATTCTTTTGCTGCTCATTGTATTTCTTAACCAGCTTTTCGGCTTCCTTGATGCCATCTTTGTTTCTCTTGATGACTTCTTCTAATTCTTTCAGATCCGCTTCAAAACGACTCGCCCGTGTCTTATAACCCTCCATTTCATCCTCAAGATCCTGAACCTCGTCGGGTAAGTCTCCCCGCAGTTTTCGAAGTTGGTCGATCTTGCTGTCGATTGCTTGTAATTTGACTAAGGCTTCTAGTTTTTGTGCAACTGTTTGATTTTCCATTACTTACAGGTAGCTTATAGGATTGGTGACTGTTTCAGAAAAATTGATCGCAAAATTAGAAAATTTTTCCTTCAAAACCTCTTGTAGAAGCTCTTTAGTATATTTTTCACTTTCATAATGACCAATATCTGCTATCAGGATTTTTCCGTCGGCATCAAAGAATTCGTGGTATTTGAAGTCGGCAGATACAAAAGCATCTGCCCCTGCGGCCATCGCGTGTGAAAGAAGAAAGCTTCCCGCTCCACCGCAAATTGCCACTTTTTTGATTTGCAAGCCTAATATGGAGGTGTGACGAATGGAAGAACAATTCATGCTGGTTTTCAAACGCTTAAGGAACTCCGTTGGTTCCATTGGGGCTTCCAACTCCCCGATCATTCCGGTCCCAACTTCCTGATTTTCATTGACGAGGTGTGTCAAATAATACGCGACCTCTTCATAATGGTGGGCTTTTTTTAGGGCTTGTATAACTCTCCTTTCCAGGTAACCCGGAAAAATCATTTCGACCCTGACTTCCTCCACTTTTTCAAGCTTACCTGCTTTTCCAATGTGTGGATGAGATTGATCATCTGGGAGAAAAGTGCCGGTACCGGTGGAGCGAAAGCTGCAGTTTTTGTAGTGTCCCATATTGCCAGCGCCGGCCTGGTGCAGCGCGTTTATGACCAATTCCGCCTGTGGCGCGGGAATGAAGGTCACCAGTTTCATGAGGGTACCTCGTTTGGGCAGTAGTATTTTCAGGTTTATCAGTCCGATTCGTTCGGCCATTTTGTGGTTTACACCTTCCAGCGCATTGTCCAGATTCGTGTGAATGGCATAAATGGCTATGTCATTTTTAATGGCTTTGATCACTGTCCGCTCAACATAGGTTTGGCCGGTGAGTTTCTTGAGTCCGCGAAAAATAATTGGGTGATGGGCAACGATAAGATTGGCTTTTAGGCGAATGGCTTCTTCTATAATATTCTCCAGGCAGTCCAGCGTCACCAATACGCCGGTAACATTCCATTCAGGGTTTCCAGTAAGCAACCCGCTGTTGTCGTAGTCCTCCTGATGTGATCGGGGCGCAAAAGATTCCAGGAACCCGGACACGTCTTTTATCTTGGTCGTTGCCATTGATTATGTACTTTTGCCAAAATTAAGGGAATTACGCATCATCCGACTATGATTGTTTTGAGGGCCCTCCTTTTTCCGTTCTCTATTCTTTATGA
>JAYVXP010000256.1:0-3429 GCA_043785125.1 Bacteroidia bacterium | reverse complement strand
TAACGACGGATTTTATGCAACCGCAGATTTAGGGTTGAACGTCATCAATTACAGTGTGGCCTATCCCAACTCCGGTAATGGAAACGGTGTCACATTTGTGTCTGCCAGCACCACCAGATTAGGACTGGCCCCGGGTGTTGGTTATCGCATGGGAAATTGGGATTTCACGGGCCGAGTTAACATAATATCAGACTTCAACTACTTTGGTCTTCGCGCTGCTTATAATTTTAGCGATCATTGAGAAAAAAATAACCAAACTTATTTTTGACGAAAGACAGATACGTGTGTTCACCAGTATTCTGTCAAAGGGTGAGAATCGGCCGAGACGAGATAAATTTGAAATATCCAAAGGCCAGATTTCATGAATTATCAATATTCGACAATTTCAACTTGTCATCATATTCTTTGCGAGTTACATTCAATTAACTTTGTTTAGTGACCCCCTGCGGATGTTGGGGCATTGCTTACTCAATCATTTATATACTCTCCTTATCAATGAAAAAGGAAATATTGCTTGCAATTGCCTTTGTTACCACAGTGATGTTAGTCGCAACGTGCACAGAATCAAATAAGGAAACAGAGGACGTTCAGGAAGAAGCTGGCTTTGATTCACCAAGAACCGTGAACAATAATCCAAAACCTGGATATCTCACGCCAGAAGAAAGTCTGAATTCTTTCCGGCTTCCCAAAGGATATCATCTTGAGCTTGTTGCTGACGAAACCATGCTGTGTGAGCCGGTGGCTATTTGCTGGGATGGAAATGCAAGAATGTTTGTGACGCAAATGGAAACCTACATGCAGACGGTTGACACCACAGGCGAACATAAACCCAGTAGCCGTGTGATGTTACTGGAAGATACAAACGACGATGGCAAGATGGACAAGAGCTCTGTTTTTATTGATAAGCTGATGTTGCCTCGTATGATTCTGGCAGTTGGAAATGAACTATTGGTTAATGAAACGGACACCTATGACATCAATGCGTATAAAGACTCCAACAAGGATGGAGTGGCCGATCAAAAAAGAAAAGTTTATCACACGGATAAAAAGGCTTTTGGTAATCTTGAACACCAGCGAAGCGGACTGGATTGGAATCTTGACAACTGGATTTATATAACTGTAGATCAGGTGCGCTTTCAATATAAGGGGTGTGTGCTCAAGGCCGACTCATTGATCAGTGGTTCTACCGGACAGTGGGGATTAACGCATGATAATTACGGCAGACTGTATTATAGCAGGGCAGGTGCAGAAAATGCCGGATGCGGATTTCACATTAATCCGGCTTATGGACAGTTGGATTTTGCAGATGCATACAATGATTCAATCTTTGGCGCTGTTTGGCCAATTATGAAAACGCCCGATATCCAGGGAGGGTTGAAACGGATTCGTGAAGACACTACACTTAATCATTTTACAGCAGCCAACGGACAAACCATTTTCCGGGGCGATCGCCTTCCAACAACTTTAGTGGGAGATTATTTGATTAATGAACCTGTAGCGCGGATTGTAAGAAGAGCCAAGGTCATTAACACAGATGGAAAGAGAACACTTCAGAATGCATATGAAAAAGATGAATTCATTGCATCCTCTGATATGAATTTCAGACCGGTCAATGCTTATACGGGTCCGGATGGATGTCTTTATATCGTCGATATGAACCGTGGCATAATTCAGGAAGGAACCTGGACAGGAGAAGGTAGCTATCTGCGTAAGCAAATTCTCCGGCTAGGGTTACAAAAAAACATTCAGCACGGAAGGATCTGGAGACTTGTTCATGATGGCATGCCCCGCGGACCAAAACCACATATGCTCGACGAAACAACACGTCAGCTGGTTGCTTATCTGGATCATCCAAATGGATGGTGGCGCGACAATGCGCAAAAAGAGATTGTCTTGCGCAACGACAAATCTGTTGTTGAAGATCTGAAACTTGTTGCAGTTGGTAAAAAAGGACTTTTACCTGAAAAACCTTCTGCACTGGGAAGGCTTCATGCACTGTGGACCTTATCCGGTTTGGATGCAATGGACAAAGATGTGTTGGAGGAAGCGCTGGAAGATGATGACCCTCAGGTAAGAAGAGCAGCGGTGTGGATCAGCGAGATGTATTTAGAAAATGATGACGAAGCAGTGATTGAAGAATTAGGAGGATTGAAAGATGATAAAGACTTTGATGTGCGCATACAACTTATCCTCTCCCTTTCCAAAAGCAAATCACCAAAAGCCAAAGCGCTTTCTGAGGATATTCTGACCAAAAATTCCGGCAACGAAATGATTGTGAGCGCTATGAAAAGTTTGAATAAAACAGAGGACATCAAAAAGTTTGGAACCAGGATAGGCTCATTAAATCCTGAAAGCCGGAAAGCGATCCTCGATGGCGCTGCTATTTTTAAGTCCTTATGTTCAACATGCCACGGTATAGATGGTAAAGGTGTACCAACAAAATTAGCGCCACCACTTGCCGGAAATTTCCAACGCAATTTCCGAAATAAAAACGCGATGATCAGGATTCTTCTACATGGTTTAACAGGGCCTGTCAATGGTGAGACCTATTCTGAAAACATGACGGCAATGGGGATGAACGACGACAAATGGATAGCCTCCGTGCTTAGCTATGTGCGCTATGATATCGGACTTTCAGAACGGCGGTTCTCTGGAAGTCTGGGTGAAGAATTTGTGAACCGGGTTTTGGTAAAGCCAGAAGAGGTGAAGAGGATCCGGGAACAATCCAAAGGACGAACAACTCTCTGGACATGGGTGGAACTTGATAAGCTTGGGCCAAACCCGTAAAAAGAACTTTGGCTACGGTGGAGTGGAATTATTCTATTGCTTACTTTGATGATATTTTAATGGTAATATGATTGTAAAGGTCGCACCTTCGTTTTCCTTTCCTTCCCCAAAAATAATTCCGTTATGTTTTTCTATAATTTTTTTTGAAATAGCGAGTCCAATACCAGTTCCTTCATAGCCTTCCTTTCCATGTAGTTTTTTAAAAATCTCAAATAATTGTTTAGCATATTCCTGGTTAAATCCAATGCCGTTATCTTTAACAACTATCCTGCAAAATGGGCCATTTATATTTTTTGTGGATTCAACATTCAGCTCGTTTACAAATTCACTAAAAATATCTATTTGAGAAGGAACTCCGGGCCTGCAAAATTTTATCGAGTTACTTACCAAGCTATAAAAAACCTGACGCATTTGGTCTGGTACTGCCTCTATTAAAGGAAGATCAGAAACGACAAAACTAATTTTATTTTCCAAAATAAGAAGATCTAAATCAGAAAGAATTTCTTTTACAATTTGATTTAAATCGGTTTGTGAAGCGGTTGTGGTATAAGTTAACCTGGAATAGTTGATTAAGTCTCTTAATAAAGTACTAATGCGAATACTGGAAATCAATATTCGATTCAAGTATTCATTTGGTATTTT
>JAYVXP010000255.1:0-3431 GCA_043785125.1 Bacteroidia bacterium | reverse complement strand
GTAATTCTTAGTTTCCGTAACAAACATCTTGTTAAGACTATATCTAGATGTCAAATTAAGTTGATCCACATCGTCCTTCAACTCACCGGACGCATAACAGAGTTTTTCTTGTTTTTTCCTTTTCGAAGTAGTGTCAAGAAATTTTGCAGTTAAGAATTGCTTGTAATCATCTAATAGGGCGAATGTGGTAGGCTTAAGAAAACCAAATTCAGCCGATTTTAGGCTGACGTAAGTAAGAACAATATTTTCATTGGCTCCTAGTTTAAGAGGTTCGAAGAAAATCTTATGATCAATCTCCCCTTTTTCTTTATTAAGTGACTTTTCAAGGAAGGCAATTCTGAGTTTAAAAATATTTTGAGTAACCAAATAGAGCTTTGATTCTCTAAATTTCTGAAAGTCTTTATTGATGATCTCAATCAATTCTCCTTTATCAACATCAGCAACTTCAACTTTTCCGAAGAAAGTTTTAAAAATCTGGATAAGCTTTTTTGGTTCTACTGTTGCATAGATTGCTTTGTTATTTCCTCCGTGGATTTTTAAGGATTTTAATCTTTCAGGGTCACGTTCTTCATCATATTCTTTCAGGGAACTTGCATCTAGATAGACCGTGTGCTCATCAAGATCAAACACAATTCCCACAACATAATTGGTAATTGTTTCACCCTTCTTGTTCTTCCTTTCAGTTCTTGGTTTATCCAAAAACCTATCCCATTCCCCCTTCCCCTGACTTTGCCATTCGCCAATTCTAAGCAGTGTATCCAGCATATTGTAATCGAAGACAAGGTTTCTTACAAAAGTGATTTAACAGCGGTCTTCTTTTCTCCTGCCAAAAGCAAGTTGAAAGTATATAAGAAAATTCTTATTCATTTTTCCGATCTAAAGGATCCTTTAGATGAACCCCCTGAAAGCGGGTAAAAAGGCTGTTTTTGAGGCTGAATTTTTTTTGCGGGAAACTGTGAAATTAAGGAGCAAGTAAGTTTTCCGGATTCAGCTATTTAGCAACGGTGGGTTGTTTGCCGTTTCTCGAACCGCTCTTGTTTCGATTTTTCCACCTGAACCTTTCAGTATCTAAATCCTGAAGGGTTTGTGACTGTTAGTGAATTCGCCTGCTCTTCCACCGTTGGGAATCCTCACCTTTCTAAAAGAAACTCAGGAGGAATGCGCAAGAGATTGCTCAGTGGGGTAATCATCGAATAGGTAAGTTTTCTGGATCGGTTCAATATTCTTGATACGACGGTCTTATCTCCGATGGCCTCTGCCAGGTCTGTTTGTTTTAGACCAAGGACTTGCATGCGTGTTTTGATCACCTCAACCGGATCTTCAGACAATGGGATTTCCCAGCCTTGTTTCCGTTCATAGTCTTCGATTAAGATCGTCAACGTCTCCAACAATTGGCCTTCGCGTGAATTGAAGGATGGATCGGACTCCATCAGCACGTCTACCTTTTTCAGGTAATACTGGTACTGACTTTTATTTCGGATCGCTTTTATTGCTACCATATTCATCCTCAGACTTTTCTAACATCAATTTTATCATATTCGTGGTGTGTGCCAATAAACCGGACAAACCCAATCCTTGTCTTATAAGCAAACTTTACCACCAGTCGGTAGCTCCCTCCAGCAATATTAAAGACAACCCGATTGTTTCCAACAATGCTCGCCTTTGGATAATGCTGCTTGACATCATGAGGAGAGCTCCAATCTGCCCTGGTCGCAATCCCATACCATTCTTCCAGTTCCTTTCTACAGTTGGCATGCTTGTTCCAATATTTCCGCAGGGTTTTTTTCGCGATTATTCGCATGCTTTAAAGGGTGCAAAGTAAATAAAATAGTTGACATATTGTCAACTATTGCACAACGAAGGTCTGAAAGATTTCGTAGTTTACAGCTAACCATTTCCACAGTATCTGGAAAACATGCATGGCAGTATTGTGCCCCGAATCGGTTTTAATAGCCGTCAGATGAGCATAGTGATCATGGGAAAGCACCCTGGCGGATCGGCTTCTTGCGGTTGGAGAAAGCTTACACCCTCAGGTCGTTTTTCCTGATGATCCGGTCAAGGATGGTTGCGGAATGAACAAGTTGCTCCAGATGTTGATTGTCAATCTTTTCCATGGCTTCCAGTTTGGAAAGCATTGCTTTGTTTATTTGACCTTGTTCCATGCGGACGGCAGTAAGCTCTTGCGAATGTTTGGACATTTCCTGCGAATACTTGGTCAGTTCCTCCGTGTGTCTGGAGAGTTCCTCTGTGTGCCTGTCGATCTGGATCAACATCTCAGAGATTATTTCATCGTAGTTTCTTTCCATGGAGAAGTAATGTTTCGCAATACCTCGCAAAGATAATTCCCTGGTACCATCACTCAAAGAAGTCTCAGGTTCTGTTTCCATGATTATCGGTGCTCAAAGAATCGGAGACCAGCCAAAAACCGATGAAATTTGGCTACTTTTGCGCTCCAAATTCTGTTTGGAAATGAAGGGAATGGAGAACATCCGCAACTTTTGCATCATCGCTCACATTGACCACGGGAAAAGTACCCTGGCAGATCGGCTTTTAGAATTCACAGGTACCCTTACAGGTCGCCAAATGCAGGCACAGGTGCTCGATAACATGGATTTGGAGCGGGAAAAGGGTATTACAATCAAGTCCCATGCCATTCAAATGAACTATAAACTGGATGGCAAGGAGTACATCCTGAATTTAATAGACACACCCGGTCACGTAGACTTTTCGTATGAGGTGTCCCGCTCCATTGCGGCGTGCGAAGGAGCGCTGCTCATTGTGGATGCCGCACAGGGTATACAGGCCCAGACGATATCCAACCTGTACCTGGCCCTGGACCATAATCTGGAAATTATTCCGGTCCTGAATAAAATTGATTTGCCCGCTGCGATGCCTGAAGACGTGACTGACCAGATTGTAGAATTGATTGGCTGTGATCGCACCTCCGTTCTGAGGGCAAGTGCAAAAGAAGGTATCGGCATTGAAGATATTCTGAAGGCAGTGGTATCCCGTGTACCCGCCCCGAAGGGTGATCCGAAAGCGCCACTGCAGGCGATGATCTTTGATTCTGTTTTTAACTCCTTTCGGGGAATTGAAGTTTACTACCGGGTATTCAACGGGACGTTGAAGAAAAACGACCTGATCAAGTTTGTGAACGCCGACAAGCAATACGGCGCCGATGAGATCGGTGTACTGAAGCTGGACAAGTTTCCACTAAACGAAATCAGCGCTGGAAACGTGGGCTATCTCATTTCCGGAATTAAAGTTGCGAAAGAAGTTAAAGTAGGGGATACGATCACCTTGGTAAATAATCCCGGTGAATCAATAAAAGGTTTTGAAGATGTGAAGCCCATGGTGTTTGCCGGCATCTACCCGGTGGACACGCATGAGTTCGAAGAACTTCGTGCCTCGATGGAGAAGTTGCAATTAAA
>JAYVXP010000254.1:0-67935 GCA_043785125.1 Bacteroidia bacterium | reverse complement strand
CAAAAAACCCAAAATCCTGATCATCCTGATATACATTAGCGCTCTGTTTCCACAACAACGCGCATGAAGCAATACCTTGATTTGGTCCGGCATATTGTAGAAAATGGGGAAGAAAAATCAGATCGTACCGGCGTCGGAACGATTTCTGTTTTTGGATATCAGATAAGATTCGATCTTCAAAAGGGTTTCCCGATGGTCACGACTAAGAAACTCCACTTAAAATCAATCATTTATGAGTTGCTTTGGTTTCTGAATGGTGATACCAACATCCAATACCTTAAGGATCGCGGAGTTACGATTTGGAATGAATGGGCAAATGAAAGTGGTGAGTTGGGTCCCGTGTACGGATACCAATGGAGAAGCTGGCCTGGACGGGATGGCGTGAAGATTGACCAGATCACCAAACTGATTGATCAGATCAAAAAGAAACCCGATTCGCGGAGACATATCGTGACCGCATGGAATCCGGCAGATGTGGAAAAGATGGCCCTTCCACCGTGTCATGCTTTGTTTCAGTTTTACGTTTCCCAGCCAGAACGAGGTGCTGCTGCGGGCCGGCCCGGAAAATTATCTTGTCAGCTTTATCAGCGCTCCTGTGATACATTTTTAGGGTTGCCTTTTAATATTGCCAGTTATGCACTGCTGACCCACATGGTTGCGCAACAATGTGATCTGGAGGTGGGGGAGTTCATCTGGACCGGCGGGGATGTTCATATTTATAAGAATCACCTTGAGCAAGTTGCTCTGCAGCTCTCCCGTGAACCACTTCCTTTACCCGAGTTAAAAATTAAAAGAAAGCCTGCTTCCATTTTCGAATATCAATTTGAGGATTTTGAGATTGTGAACTACCAATCGTACCCGGGAATTAAGGCTTCGATAGCGGTGTAGGTCACCCCAATTCTGTTCGCTGCATGTATTGTCATTGCGTATTGAATTACGGGCGTCTCTAAAAACTCCTTGTACCTTTCGCATCTGGAGAGGGGTGACGGATTGAGGCCATAAAAGACAGAGAAGATGCCCAAACGTTATTGTCAGGAAAATTGATTCTGACACCCTAATCCATTTCACAGTAGAAAGGCTATTTTTGCCGCTGACCATGGAATACCCCAAAAAGTTAAAATTATACCCCTAAACAAAAATCCTTTTGTGGGTTATTGCGTTATTTACCCGATATGCCTGAAAAAAGCAGTGTTTTTGATATGATCGGTCCGATCATGATCGGCCCCTCCAGCTCTCACACTGCGGGAGTAGTGCGGATAGGTCGCGCTGCACTGAAACTTTTCGGTGAATCACCTCAGGAAGCAGAAATCATTTTCTATAACTCCTTTGCCCGCACTTATGAAGGTCACGGCAGCGACAGGGCTATTATAGCCGGTCTCCTGGATTTTAATACCGATGACAAAAGAATAAAGGAGTCGTTGGAGTTGGCACCTGAACGCGGGCTGCACTACAATTTTAAATCCATTGGCAATGCCTCCACACTCCATCCGAATTCCATTCGCATAAAACTCAAAAGCGGCCAGCGGGAAGTTGAAGTGCTAGGAGAAAGCCGGGGCGGGGGATTAATCAACATCGCCGAGGTCAATGGATTCAAAGCTGATTTCAGCGCCAACCTGCACACGTTAATTATTTTTGCGGGTGACGTAAAAGGAAGTATTGCCTTTATTGCCAATGTCCTGGCCCACGACGATTGCAATATTGGCACCATGTCCGTTTCCCGCAAAGGAAGAAATGACCTTGCTTGCCTGGTCATTGAAATGGATTCAGGGATCAAACCTGTAACATTTGAATACCTCAGGAGTCTTAGCTGGGTCCAAGAAGTTATTTATATACCTCAAATATGAAATCCTTTTCATCATGAAACGATTTTTACTGTTCGCTATTCTAAGTGTCGTGCTTCTCCAGGAATCAATAGCTCAAGACACTGTGAAACTGTCTTTGCAACAGTGCGTCAAAATTGCGCTCGACAATAATTTGTTGGTAAAGCGCGGTGTCTATAATGTGGAAAACTACGAGATTAACAAGCTGCAAGCCATTGGAAATTATCTCCCTTCTTTCAGCGCGGGACCGGCTTTTGGGAGAAACTATGGCCGTTCTATTAATCCGGTTACAAACCAGTTTATTCCTAATGCCTCAATTAGTACTATTAATCTTTTTGGACAGGGATCTTTGACCCTCTTTAATGGCCTTCGAAATCAGAATACGTTCCGTCAAAGCCAACGAGATCTGATATCCTCCAATCTGGATTTGGAGAAAGCCAAAAATGATGTAATACTCAATGTAGTAACTTATTATACGAATGTAATTCTCAACAAGGAACTGTTCGAAAATGCGAAATTCCAACTTAACTCCAGCCTGCAACAACTCGATAAGATTAAAAAACAAGTAGAAGCAGGTGCATTGCCTCGATCTAATGAACTCAATCAGGAGGCAACCGTAGCCACGAACGAAACTAATTTGATCAATCAGGAGAATAATCATAATCTTTCCATTCTTCAATTGAAGCAGTCGATGCAGGTACCGGCTTCGAATCAGTTTGATATTATAGTCCCTCAGATCCAGATGGAAGATCTGGTCATCGAGCAGACGCCAGAAGATATTTATAAGATTTCGTTACAAACACTACCGCAAGTAAAAAGCGCTTTGTTGAAAGTTGAGAGCGCCGAACTTGCACTTAAAGCGGCCAGGGGTACCTATTACCCTCGTGTAGCTTTAACCGGGACTGCCACCTCAAATTATTCAAGCGCTTCCGATCCCAGGATTATTGGTTTTGTGCCCGATGGCACCTTTGGTCCTGCACAGAAAATCGGTTTCGTTCAAAGTACCGGCGACCTGGTTTACGGTCAATCTCCGAATGAGGTACCGGTATATGAAGCCTACAATCCGAAAAATCAATTGAAGAACAATCTTTACAAGCAATTAAGTCTTGGTGTGACCATACCGATTCTGAATGGGTTCCAGACACGCACGAACGTACAACGAGCCGTTATAACACAAGCATTGGCGGATATTACCGTTAAGGAAACTGAAAACACGTTGCGTCAGTCGATTGAAACAGCCTACAATAATGCGATCGCAGCCGCAAAGACCTATACCGCAGCGCTCAAACAGTTGAGTGCGAGTGAAGAAGCCTACCGGATGACCAAGCAGCGGTTGGACAATGGTGCAGCTAACTTTATCGAATTCCAGGTGTCTGCCAATGATTTGTATTCGGCAAAGTCAGGGTTGTCACGGGCAAAGTATAATTTTATCTTTGCGAAAAAGATCCTCGATTTTTATCAAGGCAAACAAATAGAGTTTTAGTTTTAATAATTCCCGAACGAAATGGCAAAGCAAAAGCGCAAATCAAACCGGCTTCTTTATTTTGGAATCGGGGGAGTGGTCCTCCTCATTATTTTCTTTGTAGCCGGCAAATCGATGGGCTGGATCGGGAAAACCAAGGAACTGGAAGTTGAATTGGCAAAGGCCAAAAAGGTTTCCATTATTGAAAAAGTCAGCGCCTCGGGTACCGTGCAGCCGGTGATTGAAGTAAAGCTGGCTCCTGAAGTTTCCGGTGAAATTATCGAACTCAATGTCGAGGACGGAGACTCGGTACGGTCAGGGGAAATCCTGGTAAAGATCAGACCTGATATATGGATGAGCCAACTGGAACGCCAGGAAGCTTCGCTGAGCCAGATGAAAGCCAACGCTGTGTCGTCACAAGCCTCCCTTTCGGGTTCTAAGGCAACGTTCATTCGTGCTGAAGCTGATTATAAGCGTCAGGAGAAATTGTGGGATCAAAAAGTAATTTCAGAATCGGATTGGCAAATTGCGAAACAGAATTTTGAGGTTGCAAAGAATAACCTGGCGTCGGCAGAACAATCGCTGGAGGCATCCAAATTTGTGGTGAAGAGCACCGAGGCTTCTGTCAGGGAATCGCGTGAAAGCGTCCGCAAGACTTCGGTACGCGCGCCTATGAAAGGAATTGTTTCCAAGTTGAGCGTAAAGAAAGGGGAACGTGTTGTGGGAACGGCCCAGATGACGGGAACGGAGATGCTCCGCATTGCTGACCTCAACAAAATGGAAGTCCGGGTAAATGTAAATGAAAACGACATTGTACGTGCTCACCTGGGTGACACCGCGTTGATAGATGTAGATGCCTATCAGAATATTAATAAACAATTTAGGGGAATCGTCACCAACATCGCCAATACCGCGAAAGATAAAGTGTCTGCTGATGCCATCACTGAATTTGAAGTTAGAATTCTGATTTTAAGGTCTTCCTATCTCGACCTGATTAAAAAAGGAAATAAATTTCCGTTTCGGCCCGGGATGACGGCCAGTGTGGATATTATTACTACCCGCAAGTCAAACGTGCTTTCTGTTCCGCTGGCTTCGGTGACTACCCGTAAGCCAGATGACAAGCCAGGAGCAAAACCAGGTCCGGCTGACGGCAATGGAGGCAATGGCGATCATAAGGTCGTGAATGAAGATGACCAGAAAAAACTGGAGAAAAAACAGGACAAAGTAGTCGTATTTGTAAACGATAAAGGTGTGGCCAAGATGGTGGAAGTGAAAACAGGAATCAGCGACTATGATAACATTGAGATCCTTTCCGGCCTGAGCGACAGTGCACAGGTCGTTACCGGCCCATTCCTGGCCATATCGAAACGGTTAAAAGACGGAGATAAGATCAAGGAGTTAAAAAAAGTTGAGGAAAAAAAGGATAAGGATAAAACACCGGCTAAGTAAAAAATAGCACTTCTCACTTATCCAGTTCATCATGGGAAAGCGGAGGGATAACATTTTACTTACTGAGAAGCCCGCCCCATAGTTCATGGGACGGGCTTCTTGGTTATATTCGGGTGTAAAATCGTAAACTATGGTCAAGCACCCCTGGCATGAAGCCCCCACCGGCACTAAACCGCCCGAATTTCTGAACGGTATCATCGAGATTTCTACGGGGATGAGAACGAAATATGAAGTCGATAAAGAAACGGGCTTGCTCAAGCTGGACCGTGTTCTGTACTCTTCGGTTTATTATCCGGCCAACTATGGATTTATTCCTCAGACGTTGGGTGATGACAATGATCCGCTGGACATTATGATTTTATGTCGTGAACCAATCCAGCCGCTATGCCTGGTGCCATCGCGGGTGATAGGAGTGATGCGTATGATCGATCAAGGGCTTGCCGATGATAAGATCCTGGCTGTTCCGGAAAATGATGCCAATGAAAACCATCTCACCGATATTGGTGAACTGGCTGCTCATTTCAAGTTGGAATTAAAAGAGTTTTTTGAAAGCTACAAGCGACTCGAGAACAAAGTGGTAACGGTTCCGGATTTTCAAGGAAAAGATATCGCCTTGGGCATTATTCTCAAGGCCATTGAATATTATAAAAAGGCGTTTAAGAAATAAGTGTGACACCGGCCCCGGCTTTTTTAGTTATCCAAACTGCCTTTATTGGAGATGTTGTGCTGGCCACGGCATTGGTGGAGAAATTGCATTATCAGTTTCCGAATTCCGACATTGATTTTCTCCTAAGAAAAGGGAATGAAGATCTATTGAAATGTCACCCATTCCTGAGGCATGTTCTGGTCTGGGAAAAAAAGCAGAATAAGATCAAAAGCCTTCTCGGCGTTATCAAACAGGTCAGGGCAAATCACTATGACTATGTTATCAATGTTCATCGGTTTACCAGTTCAGGTTTGATCACATTGTTTTCCGGGGCGAGGGTTACGATTGGTTTTGATAAGAACCCTTTATCATTCTTCTTTTCGCGAAAGGCAAAGCACGCTATTGCACCCGGAACCCATGAAGTTTCCCGCAATCAGGAACTGATCAGCGGGCTCACAGACTATCAACCAGCAAGACCAAGGTTATATCCTTCTCAAAGTGATTACAATCGAATCATGCCCTACCAACAGCCTCAGACTAACGATCAAGGTGTCGGTTATATTTGCATAGCGCCGACTTCTGTGTGGTTTACAAAACAATATCCAAAGGAAAAATGGATAGAATTTATTGACACCCTGCAGTCCGGATTACGTGTTTATCTTCTCGGTGGCCATGGCGACTGGTTGGTATGTGAAAATATTCGAAGTGTATCAAAACATTCCGCTGTGGTTAACCTGGCGGGTGAGTTGAGTTTTCTGGAATCTGCGGCGCTGATGCAATTTGCAACGATGAATTATGTAAATGATTCGGCTCCCATGCATTTTGCTTCGGCAGTCAACGGTCAGGTGACGGCGGTGTTTTGCTCTACGATTCCTGAATTTGGCTTTGGCCCGTTGTCGGATAGAAGTTTTGTTGTGCAGACTACTGAAAAATTATCCTGCCGCCCTTGCGGATTGCACGGTTTCAATTCCTGCCCGGAGGGGCATTTTAGGTGCGCTTTGTCGATTACAAAAGAGCAGTTGACCGCTGATCCGAGTGATTAAACGGATGGCACAGATTAAATATGCCAATCACCTTCTTTCAACATCAAGCCTTTAAACTACTGCAACTTCTGTAAATACGCCGCCAGCTCCATCATCAAGGCGATGCCCATGTGAATAATCACCCCGCCCCAAATTCCGCGCGTATAGTAGGCCAGCACCCCGAGTATATAGCCTCCAAAAACGGAACTGATTGCTTCACCTGTTGGTTTACCAAAATGAAGAAAGCAGTAGGTTGTGACCATGGGCATGATTGCATCTTTGCCCAGCAATTGAGATAACCCAACCACCATAAATCCGCGGAAGAGGAGTTCGACGTTAAAGAAATCCATACCATAAAAAAACTCATAGATTGCCATGGGAACCCATTTCGGAACTTGCCAAACTTCAGCAACTGAATTCAGTTTATAGATCGGATAAAAATTGTTAAACCCTGTCGTAAAGGAAGCGCCAGCAATAAGTGGAAGCATGAGCATCAGCAAAATGAGGTAAGGTTTGAAGTCATATCTTGGGGTGATCAAACCATAGCCTTCTCCATTGGGTTTCGGGAAGAATGGATAAACCAGAAACAAAGGCAAGCAAACCAGGATAAATCCGATTGCATTGTTAATCACTAAATAGGTCCAGGAAAAAGCGCGGTAGTCGACGTGGAACAAATCCGTCAGTTGGCCCAGATAAGGGAAACCGCTATCCAGGCTTAAGATGACAAGACCAAACAGGCTGAGTAGCCAGAATTTTGGGGTAGCCAAAAGGCGGGCTTTCTTATTAAAGGCCAGCGTCAACGCGAGTCCGCCGTAATAAGCAAATGCATAAAGCAGGAAGTACCCCATGAGCCGCATATAAGTGCCGTTATAGGGATCGATAATGGATTCAAAATCAAAGTGTGCATTGAGGAAGAGGCTTATTGTCAAAAAGGAAGCGACACTCAGATAGTATGGCCAGTAGAAATCGACAACCAGATGATTCCGCAACAAGCCCCAGATTTTTCTCATTTCAAAAACTTTCTAAATGTGTAAATACTTTGTGAACAGGCAACCCCATAACGGTAAAGTAGGAGCCCTTGATGGTTTCAATTATCGGCATGCCGGACCTGAGTTTAACTTCATGGATGCTTTTATCAATCAAATCCAATTTGCCTATTTTTTCAAGAAACGCAATTTCTTCTTCCGAGCACGGATTGAATCCCGCTGGCAGACAGTCTTGTGCTCCATACGATCCTGCCTTGTCAAAAGGTTTAAAATGATCGATGTAAAATTCAATTTCCCCTTGTGACAGGTTCCGGAATGTCACTTCCGTCCGGTCATCAAAGCATTCGATTTTATTTTGGCTAAACAGGCACACACCGGTAATAACAACGTGCGTCCGGCCACTCAATCTGCTGAGCATGCCCATTGCATCATCACGGTCGATGGGCTTGTTCAGCACTTCCTGATCGAGAATAACCACCGTGTCGGAGGTCACCACCACCTCATCGGTAATGCGATGTTCAAATACCCTCGCTTTTTTCTCCGCCAGGTATGTTGGTATTTTTTCTACGGGTAGGTCAGCGGAAAAGGATTCGTCAATATCGGGAGAGGCTACAGTAAATTGAAAACCGACCTCCTTCATCAAAAACCGCCTTCGTGGAGAACTAGAAGCGAGAATAAGCGGGCGTCTGAAATTCATCTTCTTTAATGGAGCTAAATAAAAATCCGCAAATAACCTTTGGGTAAAAGTACGTTGATTTTTGAGGCATGGTGGAGCCACTTTGACAGACTTGTTTCACATCTTCAATGGTTAACTCCTGGGTGATGATGGCCATTTGCGCCTGGCCTTGTATCACTTTAGAAAGGCAATCTGAAAAACTTCTGTCAAAATCAATGTGGTCAGAAGTCCGCTGCGCTTTCCCCGGAATCCCTAAAACTTTTTCAATGATGAAATAATGTAGAACGGTGAGATCCAGTTCTTTGACCACGTCTGGAAAATGCCACGTCATGTTCGGAAAAGATTCCGGCCTAAGTCTTATTTTGTAGGCGTGTTTTTTGAAAAGAACCCCGAAAGTCCATCGCTTTCCCAAAATCACTTCGTTGAGCGTGTCAGGATTCTCAATGGGTTTAATAATAAAATCTTCCTGCATTCTGTGAAGCACTTCGTCTTCATCGAAATTTTCAATACCACTGAACAACCGATGGGTTGGGAGAATTCGCAAATCCCCTGCTTCGGTATTGGTCAGGTACATGAGATGAAAATTATAACCTTCATGGCCGGTATGATGCGGGTTGTTTAGCTTTTGCTCGTTTTTGTAAATTAATGAACTTTCATAGCGGTGATGGCCGTCGGCAAGAATGATCGTTTTGTTATGCAGGGTATCGATAAACTTTTGTATAACCCGCGCATCCTGTATAACGGAGAGCACATCGCGGACACCCTGATAGTCTTCTGTTTCGTAGATGGGTTGGGTAATGACCTCATCCATATACTTTTCCAATTCGAATTTTTCGTCGGTGTAGAGGCCGTGGGTTGGACTTACATGCAATTGCGTCCTTCTTAATAATGCGATACGGTCGTTGACCGATTTGGGGATGGTGTTTTCATGCCGAAGAATAACACGCTCGTCCCAATCGTAGGCACGAATGTGAACCACAAAGCCTTTGCGACAATACTCCCTGGAAGAACCAGACATTCTAAAATACTGGTAATAAACATAGATCCCGGGAATTTTATCCTGGAGCAACGTTTTGTCTTCTTTCCATTGATTCAACAATTGAAGTGCCCGCTCGGCAGGTTGAGGTCCCTCCGGCACGGAAAGATGAATGCTATTAAGGGGATTTTGAAACAGAGAATTGCGTTGATTTTCAGAAACCACGTCAAAGAGCGGAGAAGTGAGCGCGTCAATATCCAGGGAATCGTTGTAGCGCCAGGCGCGGATGGGCTTGATTTCGGCCATGGACTAAATTCTGTTTTTTTTCCAGCGGCTTACTTCAGCGACCTTGTTAGAAGGAATAGGATTTTGTTTTCCTAAGGTTTCAATTTCCGATACTGCCAACGCTGCTGCTATGCGTTCTTCGATCTCGTTCGGCATTGATTTCAAAACTTCCGGGCTAAAATAATTCTCAACAAACCGGGTGTCAAAATTGCCAGAACGAAAGGCTTGGTGTTGCATGACAAATTTGCAAAAGCCCAAGGTGGTTTCCACCCCGGTGATTTCATATTCGTCGATGGCACGAATGGTCTTGTCGATGGCCTGCTCACGGGTTTGGGCGTGACATATCATTTTAGCGATCATGGGATCATAGTAGAATGGGATGGTCATTCCCTGTTCAAACCCATCGTCGACACGGATACCATGTCCTTGTGGACGTTTGTATGTTTTTAATGTTCCGATATCGGGGAGAAAATTATTTGAAGGATCCTCTGCATAAACGCGTACCTCCACTGCGTGGCCATTTATTTTCAGGTCTTCCTGCCGGAACGGTAATTTTTCTCCTTCGGCAATCCTGATCTGAAGCTTTACCAGATCAAGTCCCGTTATCTGTTCTGTAACCGGATGCTCCACCTGGAGACGTGTATTCATCTCCAGAAAGTAGAAATTCATTTTTTCGTCGAGAATGAATTCGATTGTACCCGCATTATGGTAATTGGCTGCTTTGGCAGCATTGACCGCGGCTTCACCCATCTTCTTCCGGAGCTCCGGTGTGAGTATAGAGGAAGGCGCTTCTTCCACCACTTTCTGGTGTCTTCGCTGGATCGAACATTCGCGCTCAAAAAGGTGCACTACGTTTCCGTGCTGGTCGCCAAAAATCTGAAACTCGATATGACGCGGCTGGGTTACATATTTTTCGATGAAGACCGACCCATCACCAAAAGCAGAAGTAGCTTCACTGACCGCCCTGTCCATTTGTTCTTCAAATTCTTTTTCGTTGTCAACGACCCGCATCCCTTTGCCTCCGCCTCCGGCACTGGCCTTGATGAGAATGGGATAGCCAATTTCCTGAGCCACTTTTTTTGCTTTCGAAATATCTGAAATGGGTTCGGCCGTACCGGGTACCAAAGGAACGTTGAATTTGGCTACCGCCGCTTTGGCGGCCAATTTACTGCCCATGAGTTCTATGGATTCGGCCGAAGGACCGATAAAAATTAAGCCCGCGTCTTTTACTTTTTTCGCGAAGTCTTCATTCTCTGATAAAAATCCATAGCCGGGATGAATGGCATCCGCTCCGGTCAGCAATGCCGCGTCAATGATTTTGTCCATCCGCAAATAGGATTCCGAAGAAGGAGGGGGTCCGATCAAAATGGCCTCATCGGCGAAGCGGACATGTAAAGCGTTGCGATCGGCCTCACTGAAAACCGCAACGGTATTGATTCCCATCTCCCTGGCGCTGCGCATTACCCGGAGCGCAATTTCTCCCCGATTGGCAATTAGTATTTTGTGGATTTTAGGCATGGTTTAAGTCAATCTGCAATGCTAATCCAATAATGACTAAGATTCATAGGATTTAGCCGGGATTTAATATTGAAATGACCCGGAATAAAGGATTAACTTGATTACGTACTCCGGAGAAGGGCATTCTAAAGATTAAAATCCTATAAATCCCATAAATCCTAGTTAAATCATTGAATCCTAGTCGTATTTTTGCCCAATTTTTAACTTCAAAAGGTAGCAAATGGTTGATTTATTTGAAAAACTGAAAATGGAAGCTGGCCCCTTAGCCAAGTATTCCCATCTCCCGGATGATTATTTCTTTTTTCCAAAACTGGAGGGTGAAATAGGTCCACACATGACATTTATGGGACGCAAGGTGCTCAACTGGAGTTTAAATAACTATTTGGGCTTGGCCAATCACCCGGAGGTGAGAAAGGCGGATACAGAAGCCACAGCACAGTATGGATTGGCATCCCCCATGGGTGCCAGGATGATGTCTGGAAACTCAGTGCATCACCTTGAGTTTGAACGTCAGTTGGCAGAATTTGTAAACAAGGAAGACACCATGTTGCTCAATTATGGATACCAGGGTGTGGTATCGATCATTGATGCGCTGGTAGATAGAAAGGATGTGATTGTTTATGATGCCGAGTCTCATGCATGTATCATTGACGGAGTTCGTCTTCATATAGGAAAACGTTTTGTGTTTCCACACAACAATATGGAGAATTTGGAAAAACAACTTCAGCGTGCTACCAGAATTGCGGAAGAAACGGGTGGTGGTATTTTGGTGATTACGGAAGGTGTTTTTGGCATGTCGGGAGATATGGGTGATTTGAAGGGGATTGTAGGGTTAAAGAAAAAATACAATTTCCGCCTTTTTGTTGATGACGCTCATGGCTTTGGTACAATGGGTAAGACAGGCGCGGGCGCGGGTGAAGAGCAAGGCGTACAGGATCAAATCGACTTATATTTCTCCACATTTGCCAAATCGATGGCCAGCATCGGCGCGTTTGTAGCGGGGGACAAGCATATTTTGAAGTTCCTGCGCTACAGCGTACGCTCTCAGATTTTCGCGAAAAGTCTACCTTTTCCACTGGTTATTGGCGGCATGAAGCGGCTTGAGTTGTTAAAGTCAAAACCCGAGCTGAAGGACAATCTTTGGAAGATCACCAGGGCATTGCAAAGCGGCTTGCGCGAACGTGGATTCTACCTTGGAAATACCCAATCGCCTGTGACACCGCTTCTTTTTAAAGGGGGGGTCGGAGAGGCTGCCAACATGGCTATGGATCTGCGGGAAAACTATCATATTTTCTGCTCCGTAGTGGTCTATCCTGTTGTACCTAAGGATGTTATCATGTTTAGGATCATACCCACGGCAGTCCATTCCATGGAGGATGTTGAACGCTCGCTTTCAGCCTTTTCAGCCCTAAAAGAGAAGCTGGACAATGGTTTTTATCGCAAGGAGGAATTGGTATCAGTGACTAAAGGTTCTTAAAAAAAACGCTGTTTGGCTTGTTTTTCAACCATTTTCTTTAATTTAGCATAAAGAACAGCGTAGTTTCATCCACAAAAACCATATACCAATGAAAAAATTCGAAGAACTTAAGAGCCTGATTGCATCCATTGAAGGAGATGCAGACAAATTTTATAATAAGGGCAACAGCGCTGCTGGAACCCGCGTAAGAAAGGGTATGCAAGACCTTAAAAACATCGCGCAGGCTATCAGGGCTGAGGTTCAAGAATTGAAGAACAAAGAGGCCTAGTTAGCCAACACGAAATTCAAAGGGGGCATGTTGCCCCTTTTTTTTTGCATAAACGCGCTTCACATTGATGCCAGCCTTTGTCAGCGTTGATCATTTCATCTTTTTCAGAATACTGTTGATCCTTGTTTTCAAACCTTCTGAAGCAGGGGCCATAGGCAACCTGACATGGTTTGAGCAAATCCGCAATTCAGCTAAAACTTGTTTTACGCCAACTGGATTCCCCTCCTCATACATCAGTCCGTTGATTTCCAGAATTTTGAATTGTTCTGCACTAGCCTTTCCGTAATTCCCGGCAAAAGAATATTCTTTCATTTTTTTGAAGACCACTGGCAATGCATTCGCAAGAACCGAAATAACACCGACCGCACCAATGGCATAAAGTGGTATCGTCAGCAAGTCATCGCCCGAGATCAGCATAAATTCTTTCGGCTTTTGTTGTGCGATCTTCATGCATTGCTCCAGGCTGCCAGAAGCTTCTTTGATTCCAATGATATTTTTGTGTCCTGCTAAACGCAACGTGGTATCAGCCGTGAGGTTGGATGAGGTCCTGCCCGGAACATTATAAAGGATCACCGGCACCGGGCTTTCGTTGGCAATGACTTCGAAATGCAAACATATTCCTTCTTGTGAGGGCTTGATGTAGCAGGGACTAACCGACAAGATCGCGGCTACACCGTCCAGATCGGTATGCGCAATAGTGTCAAGTACTTCCCGCGTGTTGTTTCCCCCAACGCCAAAAACAATGGGCAGTTTTTTTGGGTTATTGGCTTTTACGAAATCCAACACTTTCTTCTTTTCTTCTTTGTTGATGGTGGCGGCTTCACCGGTGGTACCCATTACTACATAGTAATCAACTCCCCTGGCGGTATGCACCAGGAGTTTCTTCAGTGATTTTAGATCCAGCCCCCCAAACTCATCAAACGGCGTGACCAGCGCCACACCCGTTCCGAACAATTTTTTCATCTGTCGCTATTTTAACTGCCTGGAATATTTATACATGCTGTCAATTAATCCCTTCACGGTACCCGTGTGTTCTATCATTAATTCAAAGTAAGCACTTTCGGGTTCGGCAAAACGGCCTACACGGCAATGGGCTTTGCTGATCGCAAGCAGGTGCAATACCAGTGGATTGGATTCTTTATCCACATAATACAAATAGTCAAACTGGACTTCAGAAAACTTGAGCGCTTCTGTGGAGGTAATGTTACCCCAAAATGAAAGGTCCTTGTCACTAAAAAAATCAAACAGGAATTCATAATTATCCTTTTTCTTTGGTAAGAACTCAAGTACCTGTACTTTTTTGCCATCCAGTTCCAGGGTTCGGACGAACTCTTTTATGTCTTCATGCTTCTGTTTGTCTTCAACGCTGAAAATAATGCCAATGAATTGAGCACGTTTGTAGGCAATACTCGCCCGGTGGACCTTGTTCTTCTTCAACACGGCCGCCGTGCGCATTTTTAAAAAGTTCATTCTAAACATAATCGAAATTTACACAAAAAGAATAATGTCCATAACCCCAACCTTAATGCTGGGGTTATGGGACCCTTGAACTGTGGACTTTAAACCTTTAACATTTTTCCAAACTCCTTTTCCGAAATAATCTTAACCCCAAGTTTCTCCGCCTTTTCAAGTTTGGCTGGCCCCATATTCTCACCGGCCAGAAGGTAATCCACCTTGGCTGAAACGGATGACACGACCCTTCCACCATTTGCCTGGATGACTTCTTTTAGCTGGTCGCGTTCGTACTTTTCGAATACGCCGGAGATGACAAATGATTTGCTGGCGAGTACGTCGCTTATTTTTTCGGGTTCCTTTTCGTTGGATTGGAATTGCAATCCTGCTTTTTTAAGTCGCTCAACCTCTTTTAGATTGATGGGGTTGCTGAAAAATTCGACCAGACTTTGTGCAATCTTTTCGCCAACCTCGGGTGCGGCGACCAATTCATCATAGGTGGCCTTCGCCAGGATGTCCATGCTCCGGAAGTGTCGTGCCAGTTTTTCTGCTACTGTTTTGCCAACATAACGGATTCCGATTCCAAACAGAACGGATGCAAAAGGCCCTGTTTTTGAGTTTTCGATTCCACTCAACAGATTTTGAGTCGACAATTCCTTAAAACCCTCGAGTTTGAGGATGTCCTCTTTCTTCAAATCAAAAAGATCAGCCGGACTTTTTACCAAACCGAGTGCGAAAAGTTGCGCAATCGTCCGCTCGCCGAGCGAATCGATGTCCATGGCCTTGCGCTGAATGAAATGTTCGATGCGGCCTTTAATCTGGGGAGGGCAACCCTTTTCATTGGGGCAATAATGCGAAGCCTCGCCTTCCTGCCGAATCAGTTTTGTGCCGCATTCCGGACAATGGGTTATGTATTCTACCGGCCTGGCTTTGGCATTGCGCTGCGATAAGTCGACGCCGGTCACTTTTGGAATGATCTCTCCGCCTTTCTCGACAAACACATGATCACCGATTCTCAGATCGAGCCTGATAATTTCATTGGCATTGTGCAGCGATGCTCTTTTCACTGTTGTTCCGGCCAGCAATACCGGCTTTAATTCCGCCACGGGAGTAATCGCGCCGGTTCTGCCTACCTGGTAGGTGATGGAAATAAGTTGCGTGCTGATGCTTTCTGATTTGTATTTGAAAGCGATGGCCCACCGAGGATTCTTAGCGGTAAAGCCCAGTGCGCGTTGTTGGGCAAGGCTATTTACCTTAATCACCACACCGTCCGTTTCCAATGGTAAATCATGGCGATGATGTTCCCAATGGTGGATGTATTTTAATACTTCGGATACGTCTTTGCATTTCTTGTAGGTGGGCGAAACTTTGAATCCCCAGGATTCCAGTTTGGCGATGGCCTCCGAGTGTGTGGCCACATCGATTTCCTCTCCCAGCAAATAGTAAACAAAGCAATCCAGTTTACGCTTTGCCACCTCCGTGGAATCCTGCATCTTCAGCGTGCCGGAAGCGGTGTTTCGTGCATTCGCATACGTTTCTTCTCCGATGTCCTCCCGCTCTTTGTTGAGTTTCTTAAAGACTTCTTTGGGAAGAAAGACTTCACCGCGGACTTCAAATTTTGCGGTGATTTTTTTATGCTTAATTTTTAATGGCAGGCTCCGAATGGTCCTGGCGTTGTGGGTAACATCATCACCCCGAACGCCGTCGCCACGTGTTACTCCGGTGGTGAGAAGCCCTTGGTCATAGATCAAACTGATGGACACGCCGTCGAATTTGAGTTCGCAGAAATATTCATAGGGTTGCCCTTCTAGTCCCTTCGCTACGCGACCATCAAAATCCTCCAGTTCCTGTTGTGAATAGGTATTCCCCAAAGAGAGCATGGGGTATTGGTGAATGACAGTCTTAAATTCTTTAGTGATTGTTCCACCAACGCGCTGGCTGGGGGAATCAGGTAGTTTGAGTTCAGGAAATTGTTTTTCAAGTCCGGTGAGTTGCGCGAGCAGTTGATCAAATTCAAAGTCAGATATTTCCGGCTTATTTTTCTGATAATAGAGGTCGTTGTGATAATTGATTTTATCGGTGAGTTCCTGGATTTCTTTTTTGGCTTCGGCGGCAGTCATGAGGACAATGTTTCAGATCCAAAGGTATCAGTTCAAGTCAAATTTTACCAGATGATGATGAATTGATCAAATTGAGAATGTGGCATGCGGCCAGTCCTGCCGTCTCCGTTCTGAGTCGGGTGCTACCCAGACTGACTTTTTGAAATCCGTTGTCCAGTGCCTGCTGTAATTCATCGGGAGCGAAGTCGCCTTCCGGCCCGATCAAAACAAGGTAATTATTCCCTGGCTGTGCAAGTGATTTCAGGTGTTGTGGGTTTTCAGGATCCACACAGGCGATGAATTTTTGATTTGCTGACGATTTTAGAATATCCCGGAAAGGATGCAAAGGGGTAAGGATGGGAAGGCAGGATTGTAGAGATTGCTTCATAGCACTCACGGCTATTTTTTCCATTCGTTCAGCATTCAGCACTTTCCTTTCGGAATTCTTGCAAAGTATAAAACTGATTTGATCAATGCCCAGTTCGATAGCTTTCTCCACAAACCATTCCGTCCGATCGGCATTCTTGGTTGGTGCGATAGCAATGTGCCGGTGAAATTTATGCTGCGGCTGAATGTCTGCGTTGAGAATTCGGAAAGTGCATTTTGTAAAATCAGCCCGCAGGATTTGTACTTCATATAATACTCCTTTCCCATCGGTGACGGAAAGCGGGTCGCCTTCCTTGAGTCGCAATACTTTTGCCGCATGTCGTGATTCATCCGGGTCCAGGTGGTGAACCCCTTCCGGTATTCCAGGCTGGTAAAAGAGTTGCAAAGGCTAGTGAAATTCTTGGTACAATATCTCCACCAGGGCTATATATTCCCGCATCGCCTGATCTTTTGTTTTTCCTTTCTTCGAAGCCCAGGCATCGTGCTTGGCAATGGCTTTAAAATCAAACCCTCCCGGCCGCACCTGATCATTATCCCCCTTATTAGCTTGCTTGAAGAGCGCATATAAATCCAGAAGCGCTTCGTTGCCGGGGCGCTTTGTCAGTTCTTTTGACCTGGTTGTGGCAACATTGAAATCGTCGATCAAACTCATGACGTTAATTCAAAATTTAAGATTCAAAATAGGATCATCCCAATTATGAATCAAAATCGAATCATCAATTTTAGATTTCAAATCTAGAATCTTTAATTGATTACCGTTTAGCGAGCGTTACGTAAGGCCGATGTTTTTGCCCGATGTAGATCTGCCTTGGTCTTCCGATGGGTTCTTTGTTTTCGCGCAACTCCTTCCATTGTGCGATCCAACCCGGCAATCGGCCCATAGCAAACATTACGGTGAACATATCTACCGGAATGCCCAGTGCACGGTAAATGATTCCAGAGTAAAAATCCACATTGGGATAAAGCTTTCTTTCGATGAAATACGAATCGCGCAAAGCCACTTCTTCCAATTTTTTTGCGATATCCAAAACAGGGTCATTAACCCCCAGTTTTTTTAGAACATCATCAGCGGTTTTCTTGATAATCTTGGCGCGCGGATCGAAGTTCTTATAAACACGGTGTCCAAAGCCCATTAGTCGGAAGCCGCTATTCTTGTCTTTTGCTTTGGCAATCCACTTGTCGGTGTCACCACCGTCTTTCTTAATCTGTTCCAACATGAGAATAACTTCCTGGTTGGCGCCACCATGCAAAGGTCCCCAGAGCGCGTTAATGCCTGCTGAAATCGAGGAATATATGCTGGCCTTGGATGACCCGACAATCCGAACGGTGGATGTTGAACAGTTTTGTTCGTGGTCGGCATGAAGAATAAAGAGTTTGTCCAGGGCGTCAGCAACAACCGGATCGACATCGTAATTTTCTGCTGGTAGGGCGAACATCATTTTCAAAAAGCGAGCGCAATAGGCGAGGGAGTTATCGGGATAATTTACCGGATGCCCCACTGCATTCTTATAAGCCCATGCGGCAAAAGTGGGCATTTTAGCCAGCGACCTTACAATGCTCAAATAGACGGCCTCAGCCGAACGATTGGGGTCAAGGGACTCGGGATAGAAGGCGGTTTGTGCACAAAAGAGCGACGCCAGAACTCCCATAGGATGGGATGTAGAGGGAAATCCATCGACAATCTTTTTAATATCTTCATGAACGAGCGTATGTGTCTTGATGTCGTTGGAGAATTTATCCAAATGCTCCTGGGTGGGAAGTTCCCCGAAAATGAGCAAATAAGAAACTTCAAGAAAAGTTGATTTTTCTGCAAGGTCTTCAATGGAATAGCCCCGGTAACGCAGTATTCCGTTATCACCATCCAAAAAAGTAATGGCGCTTTTGGTGGAACCCGTGTTTTTATATCCCAGGTCGAGGGTGATGGCTTTGGTCTCCTCCAGCAAATTGCTGATGTCGATCCCCATTTCATTCTCGGTGCCTTCTACAATTGGAAATTTATAAGACTTCCCATCGATGATAAGTTCTGCTGTCTTTGGCATACTGTTAAAAAGTTACTTGGCCTCTAAAATAGGGGTAAGGCCTCTCAGATAAAAATGGTCTAAGAGATTTATTATTGGCGGTAAAACACTTGGTATTACCACATCCTCAACTTATCACAAAAGCCGGTCAGCACCTTCGGTTGATACTCGGTTTTTCCGTGCCAATTCAGACTCAGTTTCAAAGCGAGATTTTAATGCAACACAGGGCAGCTTATGGTCAAAGAGTCTGTTGAGTTGAAACGAGAACTGTGCCCAACATTTTATCTGTTAATAGTTGGTGGGGCTCTAGTTATTTCCCAGGATCATTGGCAACCCGTCTTTGCTGGAACCAATAATAACGACCTTGGAGTTAGGCGATTTTGCCAGTTCCAGCGTGGCTTCAATCCCCCTCATTTTCAAGAGTTTGTCGGAAAGACTGTTATTAATGATATTATTGGCCCGTGATTCACCTTCCGCCGCAATGCGTTTCCGTTCTGCTTCACTTTTCTCTTTTTCCAGCCGGTACTGATATGCCAATGATTCCTGCTCCTGTTGAAGTTTATTTTCAATTGCGCCTTTGATTTGTTCAGGCAAAACAATGGAACGAATCAATACCGCTGTCGCTTTCACATTGTTAATTCCAAGAATTTTTTCGCTTTCTGAAGTAATTGCATTTTCTACCTCAGCCCTTTTGGTCGAATAAATCTCCTCTGCAGTAAAACGGCCCATTACCTGCCTCACCGTCGACCGGACTTCGGGAATAACTAACACATTGACATAATTTTTGGTAAACTTTTCATGGATAAACCCTATTTTCTCTGGAATTGGGTAAAAGCGGACCGTCACATCTACATGGATTGACAGCCCGCTTTTGTCCAATACATCCATATTTTCATCTGAAGAAACTTCATTTACAGTGTATATATAAACATCATTCCAGGGTGCCTTCAGGTGAAAGCCGGGGTCAATAACCTGCTCTTTGTCCAAACCCTTTCCGAAAGGATAAAAAACAATTGCACGTTCTGTGGCCTGAATGGTGTAGAACAAACTAGACGATACGGCTAATAATACAATAAAGGCGATTACGCCAAAGATGATGAGGGGAAGTCTCCGGTTGTTCATAAAATGCTGATTTTAGGTTTAAGGGTTGTTTGTTATGGCTTTTCCTTTTCAGGGCGTGGTAAGCCGAGCAATTTACCAATAATAAGCATAGGATAGCGATAGTCTATCTGCCTTTCGCGGATTCAATCAGAAAGCGATTTAAAGATAAGTTTGGCGAAAATAAATCAGGTGCCCCAAAACTTAATATTGAGTTTTGTTTGGCAACGCATAACATTGTAAGGCAATAGCAAACCCCTTATCTTGAATTAGTTAAAGATGCACGCGGTGAAACGGATGGTTAAACATGGGGGGTTGTTTTTTCTGATCATGGTGTCCATCAGCATTAGGCCCAAAGCACAGATTGCCCTTGCCGACAGTCTTGAAAATTTATTGAAAAGCACCTCCAGTGTTGTTTCTAGGGTTGATTTGCTGAATGATGTTTCCTATGCCTATTCAGATTTGAATGATACGGTTGCATTGCGGTTTGGAAAGCAAGCATTGGCGGAGGCGATTTCGGCAAAATATATCAAGGGTACCAAGGTTGGTTACAACATGGTAGGACAGGCTTACTACGGGCTTGGTGAATTTGATCTGTCAATGGGGAATTTTAAGCAGGCCGCAAGGATTGATGTTCCCGGTGAAAGATCAATTACGATTGATAATTATAATTACCAGGGAAATATATATCGGGAGCGATCACAGTACGATTCGGCTGTATATTGCTATCGGCGGGCGCTGAAGATTTTCCAGCAAGGCGATAACCCATCTTTGTTGGTTTCTGCATATCGGAATCTTGCTTCGGTCGCTATCATTCAGTGGCGAAATGATGAAGCCCTGGACTATCTGCAAAAGGCGGAATCATTGATTGACAAAAAGGACAAAGACTATGGTTACAAATTGATCAATACCTATGTACTCTATGGGATGGTATATGCCAACCTATTGCAACATACTAAAACGCGCGAATATTTTGATAAAGTTTGTTCCATAGCCCAATCTTCAGAGGATAACTTCAATTTGATCAAATGCAATTTGAACCGTGCTGACTTCGCGTATCGAAGGGGTGACTTCGCCCAGTCAATCAGATTTTGTTTTGATGCGCTGAAGCTCACAGAAAAGTATCATTTTCCCCCGCAGTTGGCGACGGTCTATACCAAGATCGGTGATGCTTACGCCGAGTTGAGTCAGTTTGATCTGGCTTCGAATTATTATTTTCAGGCCCTTCGCATTACTGAAAAACTCAAATTGCGTTATCAGACTGCCATTCTCTACAGTGAATTGGCGTGGATAAACAAGGAACAATTCAACTTAGCAATAGCGATGGATTTCATTGATCGGTCGCAGGAGATTCGCCGTGAAATTGACGACCAGGATGGGATATCCAACTGCCTGAATGTGCGAGGTCTGATTTATTTCATGCAAAAGAAATACGATTCGGCCATCATTGAGTTTGAAAAGAGTTTGGAAATCAGAAAGGAGATTGGCCATGTGGAGGGAGTAGGAGCTACCTATTATAACCTGGCATTGGTTTACGAGGAACTCAATCAACTTGATAAAGCATTGATGTTACAGAAAGAAGCCATTGCGATTGATGAGCAGAGCAGTAACAAGCAAAGCCTTGGCGTTTCCTACAATGGCATTGCAAGTTTGTTAATCAAGGTCGGCCGGCTTACTGAAGCAGAAAAATATTTGCAGCGAGCAAGCCATCTTGTTGCAGATACGAAATCCAAGCTGCTGAAAAGAGATGTCATCAAGGTTTATGCGACGCTCTTTGAAGGCCGGGGCGACTTTAGAAGGGCAAATGATTACCGAAAAAAATACCAGGAATTAAACGACAGCATTTATTCGGAGGGCAGTTCAATAAAGTTAGCAGAGATGCAAGCACTGTATCAGATGGACAAAAAGGAGCAGGAGGTGCAGTTTCTCAATCAGGAAAAACAAATCAACGCAGATCAGATTGTTATCCAGCAAGCCCAATTGCAGCGGCAAAACATGATCATTGTTGCCGCTGCTGGAATATTGGTATTGATCTTGAGCGCCAGTTTTGTGGGATACCTTTACTATCGTGACAAGAGCAAGTCACACCGGCATTTGACCCAACTGAACAGTGAGATTTATGAACAGAAGGAAGAAATTCAATCTCAAGCGGAGGAATTGATTGAGGCCAACCAAACGATCGCCTTGATTAATAAGGAGCTCGAAGCCAAAGTGGAAAAACGTACTGCCGAATTAAAGCAAGCTTATAAGGAGTTGGATACTTTTTTCTACCGGTCCTCCCATGATTTCCGCCGCCCGCTTACTACTTTTTTGGGACTCGCAGAGGTGGCTAAAATAACGGTTAAGGATGTTAGCGCCCTGGAATTATTCGACAAGGTCCGAGAGACTGCTCATAACCTCGACAAAATGCTGGTCAAGCTACAATCGATAAGCGACCTGGGTACACAACATCTTGTTTATAAGGAAGTTTTCCTCAGGGAACTGGTTGAGGAAATAGCGAATAATTACCAGCATCAGTTGGCGGAAAAGGGAATCGCGTTCCGGTTTGAGGTATCGAATGATAAGACCTTTTTTTCCTACCCCGCCATGATCCGAATTATCCTTGAGAACTTAATTGAAAATGCTGTTCAGTTTTCCGGTGTGGAAGACCCTTATATTAACATCAGCGCAAGAATGGAGGAATTGAATTTAATTATTGAGATAACGGATAATGGACAGGGAATCCACGCCGAATACCACCCACGGATTTTTGACATGTATTTCAGAGCCAATGAACACTCCAAAGGCAATGGCCTGGGGCTATACATTGTAAAAAAGGCGGTTGAAAAACTGAGTGGAACAATATCCTTTCAAAGTAAATACGGATATGGATGCCGCTTTTCTATCGCTTTCCCGAGAGATACGGGAACATAAATTGGTAAAGTATAAGCATAAAAAAAGCGATCTCATCGAGACCGCCCTTTTTGATCTTCTATTTTTCCATTACATAGGAGAACCAAAACCTCCTCCGCTACCTGAAGTAGGTGATTCCGGGGTAGGAGTGGGCGCCGGAGCAGGTGCAGGTGCCGGGGTTGCAACGACTGCCTTCTTTTTAGGGGCAGCTTTCTTCACGGCTTTCTTTACAACGTTTTTCTTGGCTGCTTTTTTAACCGCTTTCTTTACAGCCTTTTTGGCTGCCTTTCTTACAACTTTTTTCTTAGCGGCTTTCTTCACTGCCTTCTTCGCTTTTTTGGCGGCTTTCTTTGCTTTCTTTGCCATAGCACAAATGTTTTAGTGGTTATTGAGAAATTAAGTTCAACAGGGTTTCTGTTTACCGCACTAAAGTTAGCAAGAGTTTATTTTCTGAAACAGGATTTGTGATTTTTTTATTTGCACAATGACATAGAATGAATTTTTGCTTGCCTAACTTGAAGTGTTTAACCTGCGTTGAATGAACCGAAAGTACGGCGTGTTGGTCATCCTTTCCCTCTTATCGGTCATTACCTTTCTTGACCGGAATGCCATTTCTCTGGCGGGTCAGCGTATTACCCAAGAGTTGGGACTGAGTGAAAATCAGTTTGGATGGATTCTGAGCGCTTTCACTATTTCATACGCATTATTTGAGATTCCCACAGGTATGCTTGGTGACCGCGTCGGAGCCAAAAAAACATTGGCCAGGGTGGTATTATGGTGGTCGTTTTTTACAATGTTCACTGGCCTGGCCGGTGGTTTTGCTTCCTTGATATTTGTCCGGTTCTTCTTTGGAGCCGGTGAAGCGGGTGCCTTTCCAAACGCTGCAATTGCTGTTCGGCGGTGGTTTCCAGTCATGGAGAGGGGAAGGGCACAAGCGGTAATATGGATGTCGAGTCGAATAGGTGGTGCGCTTACCCCCTTCCTGGTTATCCCCCTTCAAATGCAGTTTGGGTGGCGCTTATCATTCTATATTTTAGGGGCACTTGGATTAGTTTGGGTAATCGTATGGTGGTTTTGGTATCGTGACAACGACGCGGCGGAGGAACCTGTTAATCAACAGGCGGGTCCGGTAAGGCCTTCTTGGAAGAGATGGTCTGGAAGCCGTAATTTTTGGCTGTTGATGATTATGTACTACTGCTATGTTTCAGGGGCATATTTCTTTATCCTGTGGTTGCCAAAATACCTGCAGAATGGAAGGGGTATTCCCGAGGCGCAACTGACTTACTCGGCATCACTTCCGTTTTTTCTGGCTGCCATTGGCTGCCTTCTGGGTGGCTCCCTCAGTGATTTTTTGGTAAAGCGTATCGGGCTTAACTGGGGTCGCCGACTTGTGCCGTTAGTGGGATTGAGCCTCTCTGGTACTTTTATGTTGGTGGCTGCTTTTACACCCAGCAACGCGATAGCCATCGTTTTACTTGCACTCGGATTAGCTTTTATGGATGTGACCGTGCCCGTTTCCTGGGCGGTTGCCACCGATCTCGGTGGTACGTATAGTGGTGCGATTACGGGTGCAATGAATACGGCAGGGCAGCTTGGGGCTACGGTCACCTCCCTTGGCATTGGCTACCTGATCACATCTTTCCATAGTTACAATTTGCCGGTCGTGATCCTCGGAATCGAATTGCTGGTAGGGGCTATGCTTTGGTTCTTCATCAAGGCAGACCAGAAAATCATCTGAACGGAATGAAATGAGGTCTTGCTTCCCGGTGGAAGGGCAGTCAATTATCATTCTTTGGAGATGGTTTGCATCCATGTTACCTTTCACATCAGGTTTGAATGCACCATGATTCATAATAGACTGAAGATTGCTTTCGTGATGGGTGTACTAACCCTCATGGTTGCTGAAATGAGTTCCTGTGGCAAGTTGCACGGTCTTATACAACCTCCGGAACTGGGACCGCTTGACCATGGCTTCAAAGCCTCGGCTGCCATTGGGTATTGCGCCTCCCTTGCCACCACAGCCTTTACCGGTGGGGCCTTGCCGGCCAATGTATCCTTTAACCCAAGTTCGATCAATGGTTACTCCAGTTCGGGCGTGTTGCATGTGATGGTAAGCCAAAGTTACCCGCTGCCTTTTAACAGTTCTATTGGCGACATCTACATAGCAGGATTGTGGGATGGCACAAACGGCGGCGTTATGTCTATTGTCTTTGGCGATTTTGATGTCGTTCATGCACAGTTTAAATTTTATGGAATCTATACTGTGCCGATATCAAAAGATATAAATACAGGCACCATCACCACAATTTTCGCGGAACAGGATATTATTATAGGTCAAGGTTCTGATACACTTCTTCATCTAAGCCTCTCCAAACCAGAATTTAATACGGAATTACTGCGCCTGAATGAAAATTCTTCTGCTGATGTTTTTACAGCGGTTAAGCAGAATGTCTGGTTTATATCCATCGATCAAAAAACCACGCCGTCCAATATTTACGATGACGCATTTACCCTCAACGGAGGAGGTCAGATTGCAGAAGTCAGCAGCAATTCTGGTGGGGTGCTTTATCATGCACTTATTGAAACGAAATTTTCGTACTCAACTTGCGCGTTGAATCCGGTCAGCGGAACGGGATTTATTCAGAATGTTAAAGCGTCTGGATCTTCCGTTGATCTGGGGAATATTACACTCGATTTTCATGGTGCTTGTGACGGTCGGGCCAGTGTAAAGTTCGCTACAGGGAAATACATTGGATCGAATGGCAAGGATGTAAGTTTGGGTCTTTAAATCGGTTTCCAAATCAAAAAATAAAATTTACAAGAAGCTTCCGCTATGAAAACAATCGCTACTTTATTTTTTGCCCTGATCATTTATTCGATTCCGTTTTTACTGGCGGGGCAACCTTCTACAGCACAAACCCAGGGTACAGCAGGTCAGATTATTCAGACCATCATCCTGGCCACCGGAAGTGCGCCGGTTCCCCATACCGTGGATGTAATCAAGGAAGGAGATCCGGAAACACCGGTTAAGGGGATTGTTACCTGTATGTTTGCTACCATGGATGTCCTCCGGCAGGCTGTGGATAAAGGTTGTAACCTCATCATTGCCCATGAGCCATTGTATTACAATCATTTGGATGACACGAAAGAATTTCAACGTGATCTTGTTTTCCTTGAGAAGAAGAAGTTCATCAACGACCACCATCTTGTGGTCTGGCGATTTCATGATTATATCCACCGCATTCAGCCCGATGCAATTCTTTCCGGAATGATTGAGAAACTGGAATGGAAGGATTTTGTTGTGGACGGACAGCTTAATCATTTGACATTTCCTAAAACGTCCTTGAAAGAGTTCCTCAAACGCTTGAAGGCGACATTTCCGAAAAGCACATTTTCGATTGTTGGCAATCCTGAGATGAACGTCACCAACGTAAGGCTCGCACCGGGCGCCTCGGGCAGCCGATACCATATTAGTTTGTTGGAAGACGATAAGGTGGATTTGGTCATAGCAGGAGAAGCCCAACAATGGGAAACGTATGAATACGTTCGTGACGCTGTCAGCCAGGGTCGCAACAAGGCTGTGATATTCCTTGGCCATATCCCTTCGGAAGAATCGGGTATGAAGTTTTGCGCCACGTGGCTAAAAAAGTCCATAAAAGATACGCCTATTTTTTTTATTGAATGTAATCCTTCCTATTGGTCGTATTGATTGATGGAGCAGGAAATCCCTAGTCTTCTAAGTGCTCATTTATTTTTATAAAAGAGAATCTGGTTTTACAAAACTCCACGAAATAACGATGAAAAAATATTTAGTTAAGACAGTTGTCTTTTCAGTTCTCTGTCTTTTTTGTGTGTCCAGCGCCACAGCCCAAACGACTCCAAAATTTAAGGTGATTGCTTTCTATACGGGCAAGTACGATCAGGCTCATATCAGCTTTGTTCACGAGGCCAACAAATGGTTTCACAAAATGGCTGTGCAATATTCATTTCAGTATGATTCCACAAACAATTGGAGCAACATGGATGATGAATTTCTCTCGCGCTATCAGGTCGTGCTTTTTTTAGATACGCGTCCCGACTCGCTTCCACAAAGGGTGGCATTTCAAAAGTTTATTGAACAGGGTGGGGGATGGATGGGTTTTCATTTTGCGGCATTTGGTCTGACCCCATCGGCTTATCCGCAAAACTGGGACTGGTACCACAATCAATTTCTTGGCTCGGGCCAATATCAGTAATACTTGGCGACCTACCTCGGCGGTCTTACGCGTGGAAGACGGCAATCACCCTGCGACCAGACGCTTGCCGGCAACCTTCAAATCATCGCCGAATGAATGGTATCGCTGGTCAAATGATTTGCGTAAGAATCCCGAAATCGACATTCTTTTGTCCATTGACTCAACGAGTTTCCCACTCGGAACGGGCCCTAAACCGCATGAGATATGGCACAGCGGTTATTATCCTGTCGTGTGGACCAATCGCAAGTTTAAGATGATGTATTTTAATATGGGGCACAACGACATTGATTACGAGCACAAAACGAATAAGGAGTTGTCATTTACGCTCAACAACGAAATTCAGGATAGACTGATTCTTGATGGCCTTTTATGGCTGGGAAATTCCAGCAGAGATACCCGCAAATTGAATAGGTGACAGATTTTATAGGCTGGGTGAAATTGCGGCTTTTTTACATTCTAACCAGAATCTGTGAGGGACTGCTTGGGAGCTCCAGTAGCACATTAGGTCTTAACGTAGCCTCTTACTCAAGTTAGCTATTTTGTTTTACCTTGAAAAGGTCTTGGGATCTGTGGCTATTCAGTTCTTAGATCGCTTTTTGTAAAACAAACCGGTAATAAAATCGGGTTTCGTTTTTGAGCGTCGTATGAAATCGTGAGCCCACAACGCCGGCGAACTCGGAAAAAAGTTTTTGCCATTTGGGCGGTATCAATGCTTTGATGCGCGCTTTTTTCGATTCATCCTCGGCTTCGATTGAGCGAACCACATTGCTGCTGATGTTTTCCTTTTCCAGGAGTGTCAAACCACAATCTCTGATTTGGTTATTAAACTGGTCCATATTTTCTCCATTCCTGAAATCGACCATTAGCAAATATCCTCCCGGCTTAAGAACCCGCTTTACCTCGCTGAGAAATTGGTCGACCGAACCATAAGCATGGCATGATTCCACGTTGATGACCACATCAATGCTGTTGTCGGCCAATGGAATAGACTCGGCACTGCCTTGAATAAATTTAAGGTTAGGAAACACATGTATTTTGTTGGCCAGGTCAACGGCATTTTGAGCTAGATCCATTCCGGTGTAGAAAGCCGGGTCCAACGACCCTGTGATATACCTTGCACCGCCACCACGCCCGCTGCCGACCTCCAGGACTTGTTTTCCAGCGATTTCTTTTTTCATGGCCAAATAGTGATACATCTGTAGCGGGTACCGTTGAATTTTCGGATCGTCACCCAATTCAATGGGTTTCTCATTTTCGTTTGGTACGTAGCCATAATTCATGAAATGCCAATCGGCAACGGGAATGCGTTTGGCCAATAGTTCGTAGGTCACTTTAGCATTAAGCCGTTTGAACCATGCAAACCGTTTTAAAATACCAATTATGAGTTTGATCATATGAGGGAGTATTTTTCCAATTTAGGATTAAAAACCAATTTTTGAGTGAAGAATTTTATTTTAAGGTAATGATAAGCGAACTTAGATGATCACAGCATTTTTCTTTCCATTATCGTAAAGCGTGTAGGAAAGACGCTATGTTTGTCAAATTTAAGTTAGAGAGTGAAAGTTAGTATCCTATAAAACCCATTGCATGAGCAAGGAACAGCAGAAAGACCTCCTTCGATTCCTAAAACCTTTTCCGGATGATATTAAGGAAATAGCGTTATGGCTAAGAGAGTTTGTATGGGATTTGTACCCCACGGCGAATGAGTTGATTTATGATAATTACAATGCGCTGGCGTTTGGTTGGTCGCCGACGGATAGGGTGGGACATACTTTTTGTTCCATCGCTGTTGGCCGGAGCAGTCACAATGTGCACTTTGGGTTTTACTGGGGTACTCAAATTGCAGACCCGAAAAAGATATTACTTGGCGACGGTAACCAGTACCGGTACATTCTGGTTAAGAACAAGGAGGATTTTCCGAAGGCGTATATCATAAAATTGATGAAGGATGCTTATGCAAACTCGCTCGCTAAAGTGAAGCCGATATCGGTGAAAAGTGGAAGCAAGAAAGCAGCTGGGCCTAAAGGGGAAACCATCACCAAATCCATTTCGGCAGTGAAAAGGGCAAAGGGTAAACCAAAGAAAGCGTTGAAGAAAAAATCAATGCGAAAATGAGACCATTTGGTGAGCGAAATTTAGCAGCCAGTCTTTTAACGAAATGAGTTCCGGAAAAAATTCGTACCGCAATTCGGATGCCTGCCGAAGGAACCCATTATCTGGTTTGAAAGCATAAGCAAAGTGAAATAGGATAGCTGCGCGGCACAAGATATCTTCATTTGGAATTAACACCCGCAAGGTTCGTGACTTTAGAATCGTTAATCGAGAAACTTCCTTATGTGATCTTGCCTGGGTAGTGGACAATAAAGTTGCGTGCTTGTTTGACAATCCTGACCAGATTGTGAAGCGAATTGTGCCTATTTTGGGCGGAACCAATCTTAAGAAATCAAGGGGATCTACAATCAGCTTAAGAAGAACGGTAATTCCACCAAGAAAGAATACCAACACACCAACCGTAGTTTGTATATTTATCGCTTGTTGAATTGCCAAGGCCCAACAAAAGGTCTCATTAGTGCAGCGTCTGGGTTTTGTTATACTTACTGTCAATCATGAATCGGACATATCTTTTTCTTGTATTGTTTTCTTTTCTTTCATTTTCTCTTTTAGCGCAAACGGATGACAACATAATTGGATTCAGAATTACCAAGATCGAGAAAAAGGGCGCCCAGAAATGGTTGATTACCCTGGATCATGGATCAGATGTGGGTTTGAAAACCGATGAGGCCGGGTCCGTATGGGGGATTGTAAGACCCCAGATTGAAAACCACAATGTAAAACTGGGTGATGCGGTTCTGAAGTCTGTGGCCACTCACGAAGCGAAGGCCGAAGTGGAGACTGATAAAACTATTTTTGAAGGAGATTTACTATTTATTAACGCGGCCCTTCCGGCCAGGTCAAGCAGAAGCCCCTATTTTCAGTTGGTGGTTTTCGGCATCAGCATTACGGACCAGCAGGGGAATCTTTACTACACCCCGGATGAAGTATTTGAAAAAGATGGCTATCCATTTCGCACCGCGAAATTTCTGGTAATGAAGGCGGAAATCAACTTTGTGGGCAAGCAACTAGGACAGCGCGGCGACACAACAAAAGTTGAAGCTGGTCCGAATCGTGGCAAGCTGGTGAGTCAAATCATGTTAGAAAGCGATACCCTGGCGGTTTGGTATTACGTTTACCACCTGGCGCAAATCAATGACGTAACCATGGGGCAGACTATTAAATTGGGGGACGGATATTTTGCCTATGCGCGGGAAGGCGATGCTGCGTCCCTAACTATTTTAAAAAACCTATTCCTGGATAACGGCCGTGACATCTGGGATCAGAAATTTGACGAGTATAAAAGAAAACTACCTGTGGAGTGGGCCATAGGGCGAAAAAATGATGCGATGGAGCTCAGGAAAAAAGAGGAGTATGAGAATGCGCACAAGCTTCATGATATCAGTATTTTCATCGCAGGCAGGAATTCGGACAGTAGTATTTTGGCGGATTGCATTTTTGAGAAGGCAGAAACCTTTTTAGCAGAGAAAAAATATGATGTAGCTGTAGAACAATACACCAGGGCACGCGATCTGTATTCAAGGCTAAAGAATGAATTGGTCATGGGGCGTTGTGATCTTAAAATCGGCTACGTCTTAAGAACGGAACGTCGGATGGATGAGGCGTGGAGGGTGTACACCAGGGTAGAGAAATTGCTAAAGGAGCGAATTAAAAAGGAACCGCAGCAGGATTACGATGATGTGGTGTACCGGGTACACACAGGGATGGCCGATATCAGTATTGAAAAGAGAAATTTTGAACAAGCCAGGCTTTATTATCAGGCGAATGTAGAACTGAGTGCGCAATATAAATATACGACGGGCCTGGCCGAATCGAATTGGGGAATTGCCATTACCTGGAATAATGAAAAGCGATATGCTCAGGCCATTCCGTATTATGAGAAGTCAGGCAAATTCTACCTCGAAGCCGGGGATACAACGGATGCTTTGGATGCGGTGGAAGGCAATGCCAATGCATTGGAGAATCTAAAAGAATATCAAAAGGCCCTAACTGAATTTCAGGCAGGCGTAATGCTGGCTTCGGGTAAGGATTTCTGGATCATGAAAGCAAAGTTGTTGAGAGCTCTGGGTCGGGTTTTTCGAAAAATGGGCAAATGGGATCAGGCATTGAAATCGTTGGGAGAAGCACTGTCAGTGTGTCGTGAAATGAAGGATAACTTAAGCCAGAGTTCGGTGTTGAAAGAAATGGCTGCAGTGTATGAGGATAAAAAGAATTTTGTTGAAGCAGTCAACACGCACCTCGCGCGGTTGCCGGTGCTCCAGGATGGTTCGGTTACACTGCGGGCGGATGTCTACTGGGATATTGCCTATATGAATACAGAATCTCAAAAAGATTATCAATCTGCGATAACCTATTACAAAAAAGCAATTGAACTTTATTCTCAAAGTACGGACACAACAGACTGGAAAACGGTGCTGAGCAATTTGGGCGCAGCTTACCGTTATGCCGGTGACTCGGTTAATGCTTACAAGACTCATCGGGTGGCCATTGATCTGACCCTAAAAAATTCTGACCCAACAAATTTGTCCTATGCCTATGAAAAGGCAGCTGAAACCTATGGCTATTTCAAAAAATACGAAAGAAAAATTGATTTGCTCAAGAAGGCCTTGCCGGTTTACCAATTGCGTGGTGATCATACCAAAATCGGGGAAATTAATAAGTCCATTGCCAAGGTATATGAGGAAGGCTTAAAGGATTTCAAGATGGCCGACAAATTCTTCCTCACGTCCATTGAACACTATGATCAATCGGACGATCCGGTTGCGAAGGCAGATGCGTATTGGAGTTATGCCTACAACATAGGGCAGGAAGAGAAGGATTATCGGACTGCCATTGTCCAATACAATAAATCTTTGGCTATTTATTCTCAGGGCACCGATACAACCAATTGGAAATCGATTCTGGCAAGTTTGGGAGTCATGTATGAATTTCTGAATGACTCCTCTAATGCTTATAGGTATTATCAGTTAGCCATTGATCTGACTTTGAAGAATTCTGACCCTGCAAATTTATTGTACGCTTATGAAAAGGCAGCCGGAGGCTTCGGTACGTTTAAGAATTACCGAAGGAAGATGGCCATCCTCAAAAAGGAGCTTGCGATTTGTCAATTGCAGGGTGATCATGCGAAAGTCGGGGAATTGAGTAAATCCATTGCAAAAATATTGGAAGATGATTTGAAGGACTATGAAACCGCCAATCATTACTTTCTGCAAGCCATTGAACACTATAATCAAACAGACTTGTATGCCCTTCGGGGAGATACCTACTGGAGTTATGCCTATAATGTTGGAGTGAATCAAAAAGGGGATAAGGACGCTATTCCGTTGTACGAACTTGCTTATGGATTATACCTGCAAGCAAAAGATACCAGTGATGCATCCGTCGTGCGGTCTAATGTTGGTCAAAGTTATTGGGCGATCAATAATTTTGACAAGGCGATTGAGGCCCACAAGGAGGCCATTTATCTTGCAAATAGAAGTCGTAATCAGCAACAAATATTTAAATCATGGAGTGCGCTAGCGGATTTGTATAAGAATACCCAGAATCCGGTAGCGAGCGCTGAAGCATTAAAAAACGCAGCGAGTGCTGCAGAGAAGTTAAGTGATTCAACCTTGCTGGCCTCCACTTATTTTGATCTGGCTGGAAGTTATTCCAAATCAAAAGACTATCTCCAGGCTTTTCATTTTTATGAGAAATCATTGTCCCTGCGAAAAATGTTGAAAGATTCATTGAACATGGCAACTACCTTGGCTTCGATTGGGTCGATGTATCACACCCGAAATGAATATGTTAAAGCCAAAGATTATTACCTGCAATCGCTCGATCTCCGAAAAAAAATAAAGGATAAGCCTGGAAGTATTTACACGCTGGCTGACTTGGGATCCATTGTCCAGTTTATTGACGCCAACTATCAGAGGGCGGAAGCTCTCTTTCTGGAAGCAATCCAAATAGGCAAAGATTTTAAAGATGATTACGGCCTTGCTTTTTGTTATGAGCGCTTGAGTTACATGTACCGCGCAGAGGGAAAATCAGATCTGGCTTTGCAGTATAAGCAAATGGCGGAAGGCATGTATCGCGAAAGTAAAAACTGGAAAGCCCTAGCTGAATTGACGATTGTTAAAGGTTTTGATACGTTCTATTATTACGGTGATCAGAATAAGGCGTTACAGATTCTGGATCAGGCGCAGGGTATGCAGGATACTTTGAATGACAAAACAATTCAGGCCGAAATTTACAATGTCCGGGCGAGTGTACTGCGAGAGATGGGTGAGTTTGATAAGGCTCTGGACTATACCGATAAAAGTGTTAAGCTTTATCAGGAGGTGGATAATGGATGGGGAATATTGGGCAGCTATGTTGTAAAGGGAAATATTTACAAGCAGCGTGGTGAATATGAAACCGCTCTTCGTTTTCAATTCAAGGCAGACAGCATGTATAAACAATTTAACAATGAATACTCGCGTTATGTCACGTTTACCAATATCGGGGAAAACTATGCGGCCCAGGGCGATTACAAAAAAGCACTTGAATATTATCACAAGGCCAACGCGATTTTTATTAAGGCCAATGATCTGAATGACGATGTGGCCAGTATACAGGGATTGATCGGTCAATCCTATTTTTATGAAAACGATTTTGTTGCGGCGGATAAGTGGCTGAAAGAATCACTGGTCACAAGCGATAAGGCCGGATCCTTCCGTGCTAAGATGGAAAACCTCAGCAATCTGGGTCGCTTAAAAATTGCTGAGAAGAAATACGATGAAGCCGAGAAGTATTTGTCTCAAGGACTTAAACTCTCAAAAGAAAAGGCCAATACGTTAACCTACCTCAGCAACCTGGTTTTGATCGGTAAGTTGGAAGTAGAACAAAAACATTTTGACAAGGGCAAAGCCCCTTTGGAAGAAAGTCTAAAAATGTCCAGAAACATTGGGAAGAACGCTACACTATGGGAGAGTCTTTACCTTTTGGGGGTGATCTACAAAAACACGGGTGACCTGACCAAAAGCAAAGATTTCCTGAAAGAAGCGGTTAGTGTGATTGAAAAGCTCCGCAATAATGTATCGGGTGGAGCGGAAGCTCAGAAAGTATTTTCATCGGATAAGAATATTCTTAATGTGTATGATGCACTGATCGAAGTCTTGCTGGCATTGGGAGAAACGGAAGAAGCCATGACGTATCTCCAGAAAAATAATGAAGATAATCTCAAGTCCAAATTCAAGGCGCTGGACATGAAGTTTGAAAACGAAAGTAAGAATAAAGCGATGGCGGAAGAGCGTAATAAGAAGGCCAAACTCGATGGCATCGAAGCGCAAATTGCAGCGGAAAAAGTGCTAGCCGCTGAAAAACAAAACACAGAGAAGCTGAAAAATCTCGAAGGGATTAAAACCATTGCCGAGAATGAATACCTGAAATTCATCAACCAGCAGATCAATGTGCAACCTGAATTGTCCAAGTTTTTTAACAATTCCATTCAGCCAACCCAATTCAGAAAAATCAAGAAACAGATACCCAAGGACATGGCGCTTGTTTCCTATCTGGCAGGGGAGAACCAGTTGTATATTTTTGCTGCCACGGCCGATACAGTCATTGCTAAAATCGTTACGGTCACCCGTGAACAGCTTACCCGTGACATTAACGCCATGCTTAATATCGTCAGGAGCAGCCTGGGCACTTTTGCCGCGATCAACCTGCAATCTGAGGTGGCGGAACGAACGGAAATTGTAATGGATATGAAGCAGACGGATAAATCCATCAAGCCCTTTGAAGACGCTTATCATTACCTGATAGCGCCGGTGAGCAAGGAAATAGCCGGAAAGTCCCGACTGTGCATTATCCCGACAGGAGCATTAAACTATATTCCGTTTCAGTTGCTGGGTAAGACACTGGCCAATGGGAAATTTAGCCTCTTGATGAATCAGTTTTCAATCTTTTATGCTAATTCCACGGATATGCTTTTCCGTGAGAAAAATGTCAATGATAAGAAATATCATATTCTCGCTTTCGGTAACCCGGATAAATCACTGCCCTCAACTGAAAAGGAAGTAAACGACATTAAGAAAATGTTTCCTTCCGCTTCAATCTTCCTGCGCGAGGACGCGACGGAAGACAAAGTCAAGGATGCGTCGGAGAGTTTCAACGTCATGCATTTTGCCACGCACGGGAATCTTGACTATGAGGATTTTAGCAAGTCCTACCTGACCATGGCAAGTAATGTGGCAAAGAGTGAAGACGGCAAACTTACCCTGGAGGAACTTTGGGGAATGGAGGTGATGAACCACCTTAACATAGTAGTGTTGTCCGCCTGTCAGACAGCAGTAACCAAGGGATCTAACGAGAGTTCACCGGTGAGTCCGGCCAGCGGATTTCTGCAGAATGGCGTCAAATCGGTGGTGGCCACGTTGTGGAAGGTGGATGACGAAGCCACATCGATGCTCATGTCTGACTTTTACAACAACATCAAAACGATGGATGCGGTAGATGCGTTAAGGGCTTCACAGAATAAATTGTCGGCCACGACAAAATTTAACCATCCTTACTTTTGGGCGGCTTTTGTGTTGATGGGAGACTGGCGGTAGTGGGGATCGGTGTCTTGCTATTCAGTAATCATCACTTTAGCGCTCTTTCTCAGCGACATCAGTTCGATCAGTGGTCGATCAGTGGTCAATCAGTATGTATCAGCGGCCAAATCAGCGGTCTTTTTCCGTCTGACTTCTATTTTTTGATTTATGAAGTCAGGCCAGGTGGAACTGTCTTCGGCGTCGTAGATTCTTATTTTCTGATCTTCATCGGATTGTAACAGGTCTGCTGTTTTACAGTTGAGAATCTGGGCCGCTGCGGCAATACCAGAATGGGTTGCTCCGCCTACACCGTGTGAGAGTGTGCTCGCGCCGCAGAGGAATAAGTTTGTGATTTCGGATTTGTTCTTAAAAGAAAATGGCCCTACCTGAAAGAATGATTTCTCAGTTCCGTACACGTTGCCATTGGTGGTATTGATATAAAATTGATTGGTCTTGGGTGTACCCAATTCCATTTGAACGACATTTTGTTTTGCGCCCGGAATCGCACGTTCAACGCTGTTCATTAATTTTTCGCAAATCCGTTCTTTGTGTCGGCTGTAGGCGTCACCGTGATGCTCATCTCCGTCATTGAATTCCCGGAAGCTGGCATAATCGATAAAAGTAACGACCTCCAGGTTGTGATGTCGGCCATTAAAACTGGAAGGGTCTTTTAAGGTTGTGCAACTGATAAACAGTGCTGGAAATTCATCACCAGCAAGAATGTTTTGGACTGTCATGTCGGAATAGATTTCGTCGATGTTGTCATTTCTCAACATCCAGATGTTCCCTGAATCCAACCCGGCTTTTTTTACATCGAGGTCCAGTGTCAAAAATAACATGACTGACGTAATGGAAAATTTGGTTTTGGAAAGTTTCTTGGTCAATGCCCCACTGATGTGTTCTTTTCCAACCAATTGGAGGTAGGTCATGAACGGATCGGCATTGGAGACGATGTTTTTGGCTCCAATTTGTTTGCCGTCTTCGAGTTCTACACCGATGGCCTTTTTATCCCGTATCAATATTTTCTTTACGCGTTGCTTGATGCGGATTTCTCCGCCGTGCTGCTTCACTGCATTGGTCATCGCCTTCACAATGCCAGCGCCGCCGCCCATAGGGTAATAGGCACCGTCAAAGTAATGATCCATGACAGTGCAATGCACAGGGAAGCTGGCTTTAAAGGGCGGAAGGCCGTGGTCGCCACATTGAACATTCAGGACGGCCTTTAGCAAAGGGTCTTTGATGTGCCAGTCGATCACTCTTTTCAAACTAAACAAACCGTATTTCCCCATATGCTTGGTGCGAAAGGGAATAGTTATGGTGTCCCAAAAGCCGCTCATCTTTGGAATGAGTTGGATTTCCCGGCTAACTTTACGAACCAGTGTCAGATATTTTTGAAGCCTTTTTTTTTCTTTTGGAAAACGCTGGCTCAAGCTTTTATCCAATTCGTCAATGCCGGCGGGCATATCAATCCGTTCATTTCCAATCCAGCAATGTTCATATCCCTTGGGATTCATTCTGAAGAAAATCAAATCGTTGGCAACGCCAAGGCCTTCATATAATTTGCTGGTTGACTGCCCTTTGTCCATCCCTCCGATGTAGTGTACACCCGGACTAAAGCGCTGCCCTTTGAGCATGAAGCTGTGACACCATCCGCCGGGCACATCGTGTTGTTCCAGCACGAGTACTTTCTGCCCGGCCCGCCCTAAACAAATGGCTGTAGCAAGTCCACCGGCGCCGGACCCAATAATGATTGAATCAAATTCTTCCATGAATCACTAATGTGAATATTAAATTTAGGGTTATTTAAGACCCTAACCTAACGCGGATTGGTATTCAATGGTGCAGCATCCATGCAGTAATTCACTAATAAACCATGCTTATGCATTGAAATGGAGCGAGACTTTTTGTGAGGTAAAACCCGAATTGGAAAAAACGATGGCGATTCCTTTTGAGATCAACAGCGAACTGTCGAAATAGATTGGGTTTTAGATTTAGTGTTCAAGGTCTGGTAGCCGGGACAAGGGACACCCATCCCATTTTTATTTTAATAGAAATGTAAACGGAATATTCAGTCTTTTGTGCCATGCTTTTTCGCTGTGATCTTCTCCGGGAAATTCCTTGGTCATCCAGTTGGTAGAAGTAAACCCTTTTGACTTCATCAGTGCATCAACTTTAGCTTGCAGGGGTTGGTAGAGCGCGTCCAGTGTTGCCGTGCATCACATTACGAAATGGCTAATTATCGAATTGAAAAATTCATATCATAATTTTGATTCAAAAAAAACGGAGGTTCGCACCTCCGTTTTTTTATTTCTATTTATTTAGTCTGCTTGGGACTTCGGTAAACTTCCTATTTCAACTTATACGCCACCACCGACTTCTTAAAAAACGTCGGTACATACACTATCCTGGCAGCAGGATCATAACCGATGTCAGCAGTGCTCTTTTTCTGTTCGCGGGTGTCGAGCATCTTCTCCATCTTGCCATCCTTGTCCAGATAATAGATCAGGCCTACCCAACACGAAACAACAAAGTCGCCATTGCCGACAGGCTCAATGCCGTCACCGCCGATCTCCATCGGAGCAATGGTCACCGTCTTTTTGTCGGCCCCGGCTTTCAAAACTCCAACGGCTGTTAAGATATAGAGATCTTTACCCACGGCCTTTAGTCCGTTTATTCCCTTTAGATCACTCATGTACAACGCTGCCTTTCCATTCTTGATCTGATAAACATTTCCGAGTTTGGAATCGGAGACATAAATAATACCCTTATCATCGATCGTAACATCATTCAATCCCTGGGCGCCTGAGACCGGGATTTTTGACTCGATCATTCCCGATGCATTGATAACGGCTACATCCGTAATATCCGCTACGTACAGTTTTTTATTAAACAGACCCATCCCTTTTGGAGCATTTAAGCCGGTTGCCCATTTCGCGTTCACGATCTTTCCATTCTTGTCGAGCTTGCCGATCTCACCCTTTCCATCGGCCTCCCAGGGTGATCCATCGATCAATGATACGTACAGAACATCCTTGTCATACAGAACCGATTCTGGAATGGCCAGGGTGGTATCACTTTCCCATATTTTTTCAAGCTGATGCTGGGCCTGGCATATTCCGGTGATAAAGAGAAAAAGAAAAGGCAACACGATTTTCATAATGGTATGAGTTTTGGTTTTTTTTTTTGGAAATGTAGGGATTTTTGGAAGATTCCGAAGCCAGCTTATGTTATCCGGTAGTATTTTTCTTTGAAGCGTCCCCAGATGATCTTTTACAAACGGAATCCTTTGAATAGATGACTTTGCAAGCCCATTGGCAGTTTTCAGGATACCGGGAAATGGCTACCTTGCTTTACAAGCTCTCTTCATTCGCCACTAAAAAAACAGAACTTTCCTGCACGATGGACCCCAAAACAAATCTGATGAGAATCGCCTTGACGCTTTGTCTGTCTTTTATTATTTGCCGATCCGAAGCCCAGTCGGAGAAGGGTAGAACAGCAAGACCACAGGCAAACGACCCTGCCCGCGTTTTTGCAAATCCGCCCGAGCAGTCTAAACCGGGTGTCTTGTGGATGTGGATGGGATCCAACATCAGCAAGGAAAATATCACCCGTGATCTCGAAGCACTAAATAGGGAAGGATTTTCCAGAACGACCATGTTTTCTCTCGCCGATGTGACAACTCCATGGAGCGCGATCATCGGTAAATCACCAACAACGGAAATGGTTTCGTGGACAGAACCGTGGTGGAAGCTGGTTAGGTTTGCAGCAGAAGAATCAAAGCGGCTGGGAATGGATTTCGGCATGTTCAATAGCCCCGGTTATGAAACCAGCGGCGGTCCATGGATTACTCCCGAACTTTCTATGCAGGAGATTTGCTGGAGCAGCAGACCTGTAAAAGGAAGCGCTCATGTATTGCTGCCATTGGAAAGACCGATAGTAAATCCCAGGTCGAATATGCCTTTTCCGGTTTTCAATCCTGAAACGGGACTGACGGAAAATCCGGAAATACCTGCGCGGAGAACCTACTATAAAGACATCGCCGTTCTTGCCTTGCCGGCCAATGGAATTGTACCCAAACAAAAGATCATTGATCTTACCGACAAATTTTCTGCAAGCGGTCAATTGGATTGGAATGCACCACCCGGAGACTGGGTTGTTTATCGGTTTGGACACACCACCATGGGCGCTCTTATTCAACCGGCCCAGCCTGAAGCGATTGGGTTGGAATGTGACAAGATGAATCCGGAGGCGGTGAGCTTTCATATTGACCACATCGTCAATGAAATCAAAAAACATCTGGGTGATTTAATCGGCACCGGGTTTACACATGTTCACTTCGACAGCTACGAGGCCGGTATGCCAACATGGACACCTGCCATGCGTGAAGAATTTTTAAAACGCAGAGGATATGACTTAACACCCTACCTGGCAACGTTCGCAGGCCGCATTATTGATAGCAAACAGGATTCCGCAAAATTCAGAAATGATTTTGAATTGACAGTCTATGATTTGTATCGTGACATTTATTTCGCCACCATCTCAAAAAAATTAAAGGAAGCGAATCTTATTTTTTTAAGCGAGCCTTACGGGGGGCCATGGCACCAGGATGAAGTAATGCCCATGGTGCATCATGTGATGACCGAGTTCTGGACCAACGATGGTATTTACACACCCTTCGAATTGGAACCCACCGTGGCGGCACTGAGAAAGTCGGGACAAAATTTAATCGAGGCCGAGGCCTTCACGGGACAGCCTGCGGATAGTAAATGGAGTGAATATCCTGCCTGGTTGAAACCGATTGGAGATGCGGCATTTTGTGCGGGAGTAAACAGTATTGTCATTCACCGGTTTGTGCATCAGCCATGGGATGAACGTTATAAGCCCGGTGCGACTATGGGCCAATGGGGAACGCATTTTGATCGAACCCAAACGTGGTGGAAGCCCGCCAGGGCGATGGTGACTTACTGGCAGCGTTGCCAGGCTTTGTTGCAATGGGGTAGGATTGCCCTCCCGGTGCAAGATGATTTTGGAGTGAGCCATGTTACTGACAGCATTACGATCAAACAGATTCATCGAACTCATCCTGGGGCCGACATCTACTTTGTGGCCAATACTTCTCATCGCTCAGGAACTGCAACGTGTAGTTTTAAAATAAAAGGGCAGCAGCCGGAGTTGTGGGACCCTGTCACGGGATCCATGCGAGACCTGCCGGAGTTTGAAGAACAAAATGACAAGACCCTCGTGCTACTCAAGTTTGATGAAGCGCAAAGTTATTTTATTGTATTTCGAAATAAAGTGAAGAAGACGGAAGGGCGGAGAGAAAATTTTCCGACTCGGAAAGAATTGGTGCTGTTGGACAAGCCGTGGCAGGTCCAATTTGATTCCGTATGGGGGGGGCCGGCACGACCTGTCACGTTTACGAAGCTCGAGGATTGGACTAAGCGTTTTGAGCCAGGTATTAAATATTTCAGTGGCACGGCCGTTTACAGAACGTCTTTTGATGTTCCTGCGTCAACGATCAAAAGCAAGAACGCGGTGTTGTACCTTGAACTGGGTGTAGTACAGCAGGTGGCGCATTTGATCCTCAACCAAAATGATCTGGGAATAATCTGGACGGCACCCTGGAATGTGAAAATACCAGCTGGATTGCTAAAGAGTAAAAACAATGAACTGGTGGTGGAGATTACCAATGTGTGGGCCAACCGCCTGATCGGAGATGAGCAGGAGCCGGAAGACTGCGCATGGCTGCCCGGACAATATTTTTATAATTCCGGAAGGTATTTGAAAGAATTCCCCGATTGGTTTCTCAAGAAACAACCCAGACCATCCCAGGGCAGATACTGCTTTACGACCTGGAATTATTTCACTAAAGATTCACCGTTGATGTCGTCTGGTTTGTTGGGGCCGGTGAGGGTGGTAAGGGAGGAGTGATTAGCTCAAGTGCTGAAATACCTCAGGGCGTAAGCCTCTAAAGCGGCAGGATTTGCCATGAGATATTCCGTGAAATCAAGAATAGCACCGACATAGTCTTGTTGCGGATACTCCGTGATAAGAAATAATGATGATCGCTACGCGTAGGGGACGGGTGAACATCGTTTTAGTTCAGCGCGGAATTATTAAACAAAGCAGAAGCATTTGCAGGAGTGCTCATACCAACGGCCCAGTTAACTATAGGCAATCCAAACAAAGACAAGATTGATGATTACATAAATCGTTACCACCAGGGTCGCTCCGATTCGATCAACTCTCTCACTGGTTTTTTCCTGTCCCCAGTCATGGAACTTCAAGGCAAAAGCAGAAACCAGTAGCATGGCAAAGATGGCCAGAAAAGTTATGGTGTGAAGTGAGTCAACGAGCGTAAAGGAAGATGATTCAGGCAGCAAAGGATCAATTATGTATTTATTTCCGACAGCTGCGAATAACCCGCCTACAGGAAGTGCAAATCGCGGCTCAATTTCAGTTGGCTCGGGTGCAAAGCCGACTATAGCGATAAGAAAAGAGATATACATCCCAATAAATATCTTAGTAAACAGACCCCAGGAGTCCCGCTGAATGTCCATATCAATATTGAAAGACGAGAATACCGAATTCTGCTTCTTTACCCTGTAATCTCCAAATGCAGTAGGATAAACAGTGCTATCTGCACTAATTGTAAAATTAGTAATTGTCCAACCATCGATGGTCATTTTCTTATCATAACTACTGCCAATCACATCCGGTCGAAATACAAGCAATTTATTATCATACAAGGAATTCTCGATTTGAATGTGAAGTGATTGATGATCAAATGGAAAATCCAAAACATTCCACTTTTCCTTCATAGCGCACTTCATTTTCATCATAATCCACGGTTTTCCATTAATTGTGTCGGGGAACACTTCTGGGGTGTCAATTATTTTTGCATTGGGAATATCCAATTGATACTGAAAATTGAATTTTGGATTGTCATATAAAAACCACATCCAAAATCTGGCAGTGTAATCCTTATTATGAAAATTGATGTCGTGTACGCTTATTAAATAAACTCCAACCGTAACTGTGTCGCGTTGATCATGACTGGGTAGAATCTGGCCTTTTGTTGAAAAAGCTGCACCAAGAAACAAAACCATACTCAAGAAAAATTTCATATTCCAGCTCTGATTGTGAACTTTAGCGATTCCTTCCATTAGTTTATGAACAAAATGATCGACCCCGATAATTCCAAACGAAAGTGAAAAATAATCTAAATTTTCACAAATAGATTTTTAAATGTAAGAAAAACTGAACATCCAAATGTGGAAATTGGATTTTGTTTTTTTCAGATTGCTATGAATTACTTTTTATTGAGAAACCAATGAAACCCGAATCCTATGGTGACCCCGCCGGTTAATAATGTTTCTCTATAATTGTTGGAAGTACTGGTGACAATTTCGGTAGCATTGGCGGTCGTGTTCACTTTGCTTGTATTTGAAGTATAGCTGTAACCAAGAGCAATATCCATTCCTACCGTATCATTGAAAAAGTGCGTAAGTCCAATGCTGCCCCCGGCATTCCAAGTAAAAATACCAGCGATTGTTCCATTGCTTTGGTAGCTACTAGATATTATTGCTTCCGCTGCCAGATGAACTTCCGCTGCCTGTACCTAAAGTTCCATTTAGTTGTGCGTAAAATATGTTTTTTGATAAGGCTTCAAAATAATAATATCTGAGAAAAGGCCCGGCATTGAAGGTTGACGTATTAGTTTTAGCATTTGTTACTAGGAGACTACTGTTAGTTAAGGTGGTTTTCGTGATGGTATTTTTTACAGAAAGGCCATAATTTAGGGTTCCCCCTATTACACGACAACGTATTGCATATTGTCAACGGCGTAAGTCGAAGGAATTGAACTCGCCATGACAGGCAGCTTGTGTTCCCAGAATAGTTTTCCAGTCTTCCGATCAAAGGTGCGTAACAGTAAAGTAAACGCAAAAGAATGTGCATTTTGTCTGTCGGAATTTGTTGCTTGGAACGATGATATATGCTATCTTTTCAATCAGCTGCTGCGGATATTTTGCACAACTAACAGTTCATTTCTTGCCATGGAGTCGAGAATGCGCGATGAGTTTTTTGTTTGGCTGATGGGATGAACCGGAAGCGCTTAGCCTAAGGGTGACGTAAATTAGAGCGCTTATTCAACCACTTGGTCCCGAGGCAGAGACCCAGCGGAGACGGAAGTTAATTTTAAAATAGTCGAGGACTGCCGCGCTTCAGTTACTCAAAAAACGAGTCCCATCAGAAATGTGGAATGAAACGAATTCACGGTATAAATACCGGGAAAACCATAAATGATCTTGTCAAAACGGACCTCGAGGTTAAATGCTAGTCTTTTTGCAACTTCTTTTTGCAGACCTACCCCGAGCCAATAACCATTTTGAAATCCGCTAGTCCAAGGTGACGACGTAAGAGGGAATTCAATATTATTAATATAAGTCGTATGGACCCTTACTCCGGAAAAATGAGAACTTGAGTATTCTGAAAATCCAAGCTTGATAAAAGGTGTGACATATCGGGCGGGGAGTTGAATCCGGAAGCCATAAGCTTTTTTTACATAATTCATCGAAAGCGAGACGTCCTCTGTTTCCTTCCCTAACGTCCCCTGGCCGCTGGCGTGGCCGATGAAATTCGACTTGAACGAGGAAATCTCTGCATATAAGGAAAAATTGTTGCTGAACCATGGAAAACCAAGAGCAAATGAAAGTCCATAAATCGGAGCATGGTTAGTTCCAAATTTTACATCGGGCAAAAATCGTGCATTTAGAGTTGGGGAAAGCGATGCCAAATTAATACTGGATACATTGCTTCCGGCAAACAGCCCTACGGTTGCCTTGAAGAGCTTGACTTTGTTTTGATATTTGGTGGTGCTCGAATTCTTGCAGGTATTGTAGTTCTCAACCAGCTCATAAATCTTTGCGTCCGTTATATTAAGGGAGTCCCAGTGGACTCGCTTAGTCTTACAATCGAAGAAGAAAAAATTCAAGAGTCCCTTGACTTTATTCTCGCCAGTATAATCACGGGCCCCGTTAAATCCACGAGTTTCCCGAAAGTGAAGATTGTAGACTCCTAACGAATCATGCTTTACATACAAATCGTTTTTGTATCGAAACAAACTTATTTTGCCTTCCAATATAACGTCTCCAAAAAACGACTTTTGATTTCCCGCGGCATCCTTGATGGAAAAAGATTCAAAGTACTTCCGTTTTGTTAATCCATACCCAATAATTTCCGAGGGGGCATATAATTTTGTTTTCTCTTTTTTAGTTTTCTTAAAATGGCAGAATTGGTATAGAGCGGTATTCCTTCGGTCCTCAATAAAACCAGATAGGGTGTCGTGGTTCATCGTGACGATATACCCTGGCAGGCTTTGGATCTGAGCGAAGGAGGGAACGGATATAAAAGGGAGAAAAAAGAGAACTACTTTGAGTGAATGTTCTACGGCCGAAGAAATTAGAAAAGCACATTTTTTCATTTACCTAATTCAAGTTTGTTACATTTTCTCCGCTCTGGTTGGTGTTTGCAGGGGATGAATTTTGAACTGCACACTCATAGATAACAAAACGCTTAGGTTTCAATTGAAGCATCCATAGATTTTACTCTTGATTGTATCTGCGTATTTATCCTTTCCGATTTTTTGGAATATTGTTCCGGCACCACCGACGTGACTAATTGCACTTCCAATCGGATTTGAAACAATATTTGAAAGAAATTCGAAAAATAAAATTATGTTGGTTTTGCCAGCTCCATGAGGTTCTACCAAAATATTTAAACCCTTATTAAGTTCAAATCAAATTGGCGTAAGGAACATAAAAGGGCATCCCAAACTTGAAAACTCTGATGCCTGATTGGAATTCCTTCATGACAACCAAGCTATTCATTGACCATATTATTGGTCCAAGGTAACAAATGATTAGCGGAATCCGGCAGTTCGCCCCAATTGCCTGGGTCAAACCATTGTCGGAATACCTACCCGCATTACCAGAATGCCGGGGTCAGATGATTCCAGAATATTCACAGTGGCAAGGATTGAGAGGAAGACCACGAATTCAGGGAAAACAGTGACTATTCCAAAGAAATCAAGTTATTCTTGATTGCGTAGCGAACCAATTCAGCAGTGTTTTTGAGCCCAAGTTTGTCAAGAATGTGGGACTTGTGCGTTTCCACAGTCTTTATACTAATAAAGAGTTCTTCTGCCACCTGTTTATTACTCTTGCCGGAGGCAACAAGGGCCAATACTTCTATTTCGCGATGGGTGAGGTCATGCGGGTTGTGGATTTTACCTACGGGGGTAACTTTTTGCTTTTTGTAAAAGTCTTCAAAAACCAGACTTGTAATCGCTTCATTAAAGTAGCGGCCTCCGGTTGCTACAGTCCGAATTGCTTCAATGAGCATTGCTTTTTCGGCATCTTTTGGCAGATATCCATCAATTCCTGATTGGATACCTGCGGTAACAAATTCTCTGGATACTTCCGATGATATCAAGATGACTTTGATGGTGTTGTTCTGTTCCTTTATCCAGCGAGTGGCCTCAATGCCGCTCATCCCACTCATTACGATGTCCATTAGGATTACATTGGGGTCAATGAAAGGAAACTCCTGAATGGCCTCTTCCCCACTGGAAACAGATCCGACTATTTCAATGCCATCGATCTGGCTAAGCATGGAGGCAATACCATCGCGAAGGAGACGGTGGTCATCCACCAACATGACTTTAATTTTGTTTTGAGTCTTGGTACTCACGAAGCTTGCCCATTAATGACCAGGGTAACCACAAATTCAGTCCCCTTCAAGATCTGACTTTCTACCGATATTTTGCCCGCTAAAACCTCCACTGCCTTCTTGACTATAGAAAGGCCTAGCCCGGTGCCCTTTATTTGATTGGCATTTCTTCCGCGACTGAAAGGTTCAAATACTGTCTGAAGATCATTCTGGTCGATTCCTATGCCATTGTCACGTATCCGGATTTCAACGGTAAGCCCTTTTGCGACGATGGAAAGAAAGATTTCATTTTCAGCAGGTGAGAACTTAATGGCATTATTCAATAGGTTGATGAAGATATTTCGCATCAGTTTTTCATCAGTTTCTATTTCCAAGGGTATTCTTGGAAAATCGAAACGAACGATGTGTGTGTTCTTGGTGCTGGTTTCTACATCTTGGACAATCTTTTTAAAAAAGGATTGTAGTCCAAATCTGGTTTTATTAGCCCTCAATTTTCCTGCATCGCTTTTGCCTATAGTCAAAAGGTCTTCCAGCATAACTGACATGTGGCGTACCTGAGATTGGATGTGAACCAACTTAAGCATTTTCTCTTCAGTGGTAGTGTTATCCATGTTGCTTTTAAGCCATTCCACCTCAAAATGAATAGAAGAAAGCGGGGATTTGAACTCGTGTGATGCGACGGCGACGAACCGATTCTTAATATCAACGAGCTCTTTTTCTTTTTGAATTGAAACTTGAAGTGCCTTGGTCCGCTGATCTACCTTGAGTTCAAGGTTTTTTTTGTACTCTGCCAGTTCTGTAATATCCTGTCCCACTAGCAAGATACCAATCACTTGGCCAGAGGAATTTATCCTTGGGGTCACATTAATTAAGAAAATCAATTTTCGACCGTCATTGGCTGTTATTGGCAACTCATAATTACTAATGGGTTGTCCACTCAAGGCGTCCTCAATGGACAAAGAGAATGCGAGTTGATGACCTTTATCGACCAGGAGACCTGAAAATTTTTGAGTTAACGCATCGTTTTTTGAATAACCAGTGATGAAGTGGCTTCTTTCATTCCAGTCTGTGATATACCCTTGAGTGTCAATACCTATAATTACCGCATTGGCATTTTCAATAAGTGAAGACAATTCGGAGGCAGAGGAGGTAATTTTATGTTCGAATATTTTTTGCTGAGTAACATCCCGGGCCTCAATAAAGACTTGCGCCACATGATTACCCAGTATAATGGGGCTATAGCGTACTTCAAAATAGGAGATTCTTCCTTTGGAGTCTGAATATTCTGCATTCGAAAAATAGGGCTTTTGAGATTGAACCACCTCATCGACGATTCCTCTTACTAAATCACGACGCTGGGAGCGAATGGAATCATATACTAAGGAGCCCGAATGAATGGGAGGATCCAAAAGTCTGAGATGTTCGGCCGACTCGTTGAATAACAACACGCTCCCTTCTGAATCGATTATGATAAGCGACTCTTCAACGCTATCTAACACAGAGCTCCAATCCACATTGTCTACAACTACTTTCATAATGGATTATGGGGCTTCGCTTAGATTTGGGATTGTGATGGTCAGGGTGGTCCCTTCAAGTACTTTTGATTCGACTGAAATATATCCTTTAAGCATATTCACTATTTCTTTGGCGATATAAAGTCCGAGTCCGGCCCCATCACTATGTTCGGTTGCCCGGTAAAACATGTCAAATACTTTGGGCAGATGAGTCTCTTCTATTCCAATACCATTGTCTTCAAAAAGGATGATCGCCCCGGCTGGGGAAATAGTCACAGATACACGTATGAATTGCCTGTCCTTATTTAGGTCCCGATAATTTGCGGAGTTGGATATCAGGTTGTGCAGCAATACTTGTAACCGGTGAGCGTCAGAATAGAAGGGTGAATTGCCAGTCAAGGTAACCCGGGTTTCTATTTCCCCTCTTCCTGGCAAGAAAGTTAATTCTTTGAGGCAATTGTTGAGTAGACTTTCAAAATCAATTTGCGTTTTGGTTATCTCATTTCTGTTGTTTTGCGAATAATCAAGAATTTCTTTAAGTGTATTGTCCAGTTTGTGAACACTAGTCTCCATCAAGCTGAAGTATTGGGTTAACACGCTAGAATGATCATTTTCCTTTTTGATCAAATGAATCAACCCTAAAATAGAGGCCAATGGTGATCTTAAGTTGTGAGAGACGTTATACACAAAACTGTCCAGCTCTTTGTTAATTTTGATCAATTCCGCGTTTTGCCACAGAAGATGATCTTCTGCCTTTCTCTTCTCATCCTCCAGGTTGTGATGGCGGATAGAGGCATGAATAGCAGACGGCAAACGAGAAAGATTTGATTTTAATACGTAATCGTCTGCCCCCTGTTTAAGACAATTGACTGCAAATTCTTCGGAAACCGTGCCTGTTACAAGGATGAACGGGATTTTACGGCCTTGTTCTTTGCAGAGCTTAAGGGCCTGAATAGAATTAAATTGAGGAAGGGCGTGGTCAGACAAAATAATATCGGGAGCGAATTGTTCCATGGCATCGATGAACTCAGCGCGGGTATCTACTTGTCGCAGACTAAAGGCTATCCCGTCTCGTTTTAAGACGTGCTCAATGAGCCCGACATCCTCTGGCACGTCTTCAAGAATAAGTATTTTTAAGGATACATCCATGGTTGCTAGGTTGTAAGAGGATTCGGTGCGGGTTGGTTGAGAATCATCCAGAAAAAACCCAAGTCAGAAATGGTCTTGACAAACTGATCAAATTCCACCGGTTTGACGATATAGGCATTCACACCAAGTTTGTACGAATCGATGATATCCCGCTCTTCTTTAGAAGAGGTGAGCATGACTACTGGTATAACTCTTAAAAATTCGTCAGCTTTTATTTTACGCAAGACTTCAATGCCGTCCACCTTAGGCATCTTGAGATCCAGCAAAATGAGTTTAGGTTGCTTCTTGTGGTCTGGAGAGAAAAGGAAATTCAATGCCTCTTCACCATCCTGAAGATGTACCAGGTTGTTGGCCAGATGATGCTTCTTGAGTGCCCGGATTGTAAGACCGGCATCATCAGGATTGTCTTCAACTAACAGAATGTCAACGTTTTCCAATTGCAGTTATGTTTTAGCTGGTAATGAAAAATAGAATGTAGCTCCTTCATTGGGTGAGCTTTCTGCCCAGACTTTCCCTCCATGACGGCTGACGATGCGTTTTACGATGGCAAGACCTACACCAGTTCCTTCGAAGTCTTCTGAACGGTGTAATCGTTGGAATACACCAAACAACTTATGTGCATAGTTCATGTCAAAACCCACCCCGTTATCCTTGACGTAGTAAACAACTTGGCCATTCCCCCTTTGTGAACCAATTTCAATTCTTGGCACCTCTTTCTTACTGCTATATTTAATAGCGTTGGATACAAGGTTTGTCCACACTTGTTTTATCATGCTGCGGTCGCCTGTGGATTGTTTAAGCTCAAGTATGTCGACAATAACTTTTTGTGTCCTTCCATCAAGTTGTTCTGTAATGATTTCCCTTGCCATCTTTTCCATTCCCAGCGCGGTCTTGGTTAGCCCGGCTCTGCCAATGCGTGAAAAATCAAGTAAGTCATCAATCAAGTGACCCATTTTGCTAGCATTGTTCATGACGGTATTTAATACAGCTCGTCCTTCAAGGTCAAGTTTTTCGGAATGATCCTCCAGCAAAATTCTGGAATAACCGTTGATTGACCTGAGTGGAGCTCGCAGATCATGTGAAACCGAGTAGCAGAATGCCTCAAGCTCCCCATTTGCAATGCCAAGCTGTTCAGTCAATTTCTGGAGGTGTTCTTCATTGCGCTTTCTTTCTGTGATATTGGTAGCAATAGCATTGACTCCTATGATTTCCCGTCCATCATTGATTATGGGGTTGTAGCGTGTTTCAAAGTAAAGTCGCTTGATGTCCCCAAATTCTTCTATTGTCACATGACCTTCTCCTGCAAGGGCCCGGTCGAAATTGGCTTTCGCTTTAATTTTGTCTTCATAATTAGTTATGCTTTCCAGTAAATTCATACCAATTGATACCGTCGTTCCATACACTTGAAACGTGCTCTCTTTAAAGGCGGTGTTGAAGAACAAATACCGATAATGCCTATCGATGGATAGAATGATCACTTCCTTCTGACTCTCAATGCTTGACTGAAGCAGAATTTGGGCAGCATTAGCTTTTTCCTCGGATTGTCTGCGTGCTTTACTGTTCACGGCTATGAGAATGAAAACCAACACCAGGAGGATTGCAATGGATATCAGGAGTGCATTGAATGTTATATTGGATTGGGCAATTTGCCTATCATTCGCCTGGATACGAGCAGAGAGCAACATTTTTTCTTCACCCTGGATTCTTCTGATCACGTTTCTAATTTGATCCATTATGGCCTTGGCTTCAAAGCGATTGATTGCTTTCTGCGCAGGATCATTGCCAAAACCAAGCGACTTGACCGCTACCCGTGGTTCTGAATTGGGATGATCAAGAAGTGATTTTTTTATTGCTTGAATTCTTTCACTGGCAAATTGGATCCTTTGGGCGATCAATGTTGAGAGTGTGTCAAGTCTTTTTTGCTGTTCCAGGTTGTCCTTGGTCAGACTTCGGGTTTTATCCAAATGACCATAGACGACAGAAAGACCATCCTGATAGGGTTCCAGGAAAGTTTCATTCCCCGTAATCTCATAACCCATTTGCCCCACTACGATGTCAAGCATGGCAACCAGGGTACGCTCAACATTGTACAATACTTCGTTTGTGTGAGTCACCATGTGGTTAGTGACAACATATTTCTGGTTGTTCTTAATAGAATAGGCGCTAAGCAAAATGAGCATCATCACTGCCAGTACAAATGCAAAAAATATTTTCTTTTCGAAGTTCACAGTTTGGTTGTTGATGCATCAATTTCATTTTAGCCCAATTCCTTGCCTTCGGTGTTGCTCCAATCAGGTAGTTGAGTGCCTTTTCCAAGTCGCCCACCATATGGCCTACTGTAATTTAACACACTGATCATTCTTTCAATGATATCGCTTGTTACGTATCCGGAAAGCAAAAGCGTGAAAATGTTCTGCTTACTGATCGTGGATGCAGCACTTTTGACAAGCATTATAACTCCAACACTGCCTGCAATGAAACCCAGCGACAGGTTAGTAATAAATCGCGATAAACTAAAAGTAAATTCAGGATGGTGCCTCATTTGGACAAACCGAAGGATTTCCCGAATAGCTTGACCAAATGCACCTAAGCATCCGCCCACTAGGACCAGTTCAATAAAATCGATAGCTGGATACGTTGCTTCCATAAGATTAAATCGTCAGATCAATTAGCTGAATCTGGATCGAAAAATGCCTCGTAGAAAAGGCAGGACTAGTGTAGCGACCAATTAATTTTAAAACATCAATTTGAGCTGTGGGGGCATATTTCAAAGATGCTTGAGTCCACAACAACGTTGCAAAATTAAGTTTTCGCTACACTAGATGATGCACGGAAGTACAATAAAGGAAAGCAATATTATAGCGAGAACTAATACAGAAATTGTATTGTATGCCATATCTCTCAATTCCTCAGGCGTAGTTTCTTCCTCACGAACATCAAAATAATTTCCTGTCGAGATGTGATCTATCATCATAAAGGTGAAGAGTCTTTTTCTTAAAGATACAATTGATTTCGTGACAGGATAAGGCGTTCAAAAGTCGAATAAACGGTCTGGCGATCTTTGGGAGCTCGAATGAATGATCGACTGGGATGCTATTGGTTAATAAGTACTACGAAAATGGTATTTATTAACCAGACTATAAACCGGAAAATTTTGACACCAATTCCCGCTTGATAACTTTCTCTCAAACTAACCCTTTTTTACATGGCCGTCTGTTGTCAAGAGCTGGTGACATGACGCGAGGTGGGTGTGTATAAGAGTTTACCCTAACATAATCAGGGAATTCCTTCTCAATATCAGTAGGCGGGGTTACACTTCCTTTCTATTGAAGTGTCATAAACTTAAGTGGCTCCCGATCATTCTATATCCTCACTATACGCTGGAATGACAAATTATCACCCTCCATTATCCTGATTTGTTGCAAATCCGGTTCACGCTGATTTTCGGCAATCCGCATTGCATCACCTTTGCCTCATCAAAACACAACAAAAGACGATGAATATGAAAATCAGGAACACCATTTCTAATATGAAATTCTGGTGGGTTGGAAAAGAGGAAAACCCGGCAGAGAAAAGGGAACGCTTTGTGTCTAGCATCATAACAAATCGGGCATTCTCAAAATTGACCCTTCAAGACAAGATGTTATCACTGGGAAAATTGATAACCAGTTTCAGATCGGATAACGGATATACACCAAAGTCACTGGAACGAGCTATTGAAATACTCAGGCTTGAACTAAATCGTCAGACGATCCAGACATGGAATACGATTTACTCGAAACATGAGATTCAAAATCAATAAGCAAAAACACATAAACAACTCAAACACTAAAATCTAAAATTATGACACTCAAAAGCAGAATTACAGAAAGAGGGATCAACGCAATGTTGATCGGACTTTTATTTCTCGGAACAGGAATGTATTCCTGTGTTGTTCGGGCCCAAGGACTAGACAGGGATCCTATGAGCCTCGTTAAGAATGGAGGAAAGTCAATATACATTGACCCCCAAGCAAATGTAGAAGCTCAAGCTGTTGCATTGAACCTCAATGTCAATAGCCCCTTTGCGGAGTTGAAACCTGCAGCAGCGCCCAACGGAACCAGGCTTTACTTCAGTCGTTCGCTCCATCCCAGCAATACAGGTGGTGAAACAGATATGGAAGACATCTGGTATTCAGAATTTGACAAGGCTACCAGTACCTGGTCAGAGCCCATCCGTATGCCTGGTTTTTTGAACAATGATGGACCCAATTTCATTACGAACATAAGCGAGACGGGAGACACCATTGTTTTAGGTAACCAGTATGGGAAGAATGGCAAAATGAAAGCCGGGCTTTCCTACAGTGTGAATGTGAATGGACAGTGGTCTATGCCGACTCCAATACGAGTCCAAAATGATTACAATATGTCAAATCATGAAAGCGCCTTTGTTGCTTTGAGAAGTGGAATCATTTTGATGGCGATCCAGCGTGCAGAATCTTTTGGCGGTCGCGACTTGTATGTGAGCTTCTGGAATGGGGTCGAAGCAACCGAGCCTGTCAATATGGGAAATGTAATCAACACAGAATTTGAAGAATCATCACCTTATCTGGCTGCCGACAACAAGACTCTTTACTTTGCCTCAAAAGGTCATAACGGTTATGGTGGTTACGATATTTACGTAAGCAAGAGACTTGATGAATCCTGGACCAACTGGAGTAAGCCCGCGAACCTTGGTCCCGCTTTGAATGGCTCTTTGGATGATGAGTTCTTCACAATCACTCATTGCGGAAAATATGCGATTTTTTCCAAACAGGTAAGTGTGCACAATGTGGACCTCTTTAAGATTTCGATCAAAGATCTGTTTACTAAACCCGTAGGAAACGAGAATAGAAAAGACGAGAAATCAGTCTCGGCTTTTGCAGGTCTTTGAGGAATTGGACTGACGATTAAAAGGCAGCCAGGTCGAAACCTGGCTGCCTTTTTAGATTTACTGACCTTTAGGATCAGACATGAAGGAATAGAATAATTCAGTTCTTTATGATCATCTTGTTTAAAGTAGTTTCTCCGTTCTGGAACCGCACAATGTATAGCCCTGCTTGACAACTTCTCATGTTAAATTGACCAACCTGATTAGTCAAATTCCGGTGAAGTTCAATTGTGGTCACAAGCTGGCCAAGGCTATTATAGATCTTAATTTCATTTTCAGAACCGATGTTATTTTCAATTTCAACAAATACCTCTTCATTTACCGGGTTTGGATAAACTGAAAAAGAACGGCGATTGGAGTCTTCAATTTGAGTTATAACTGCCGGTTGCTCTGTTTCCGATTTGTTATTAGATCGCAAAATGGAGAAAATCATCTGAAAACGATTGTCGCCAAGACTGGCTGAATCCGATGTGACAGAGAAGGGGTAACCCCCTCCTTTTCGAACATCAAATTGTTTGTTAGTAAACTTGTCGGATAAAACTATTGAAACAGAATCCGGAAAGGATTCATAGTCAGCAAAATCAAACTCGTAGTCATCTAGCGCCACATTGTCAGCAGCTAATTTCACAGTGACTTGAGAATCAAGAGGCGGCAGCGAATTAATGGCTAATTTGCTTCCATCTGCAAGCATTGAAGAAAGATCAAAGCTTCCATTGAAAAGCTTCCAGGCATCGGCATTATAGTCAAAACCGGCCGTCGCATCTGACCTGAAATCAATCACAATTTCGTCCCTGGCAGTTCCTCTGACCATAGTTATTCGCAAAACATTGGAAGGGCCGTTGTTTTGGGCGGTTGTCAAATTTGCAGTCAAAAGAAGAGAAAGGATTACCACCCCAGACTGACAAAGGCGGTGTAAATAGATTAAGGTGGTGATCATGTTAGACCCAAGAGTCAGTTGAACTAGTGAGGACGATTCCCATTAAAGAAAGTCCGGAGACCAAGCGGAATTTGCTCATCTGATTCAAGAGGAGATTCCCGATTGCTAAACGGATGGTGGTGGATGGTCCCTTTGAATTTAGAGAGTTTTGAATTTGGAATACCGGACCGGAGCTCCAAGCCTTGCAAAGGCAAATCTGCGAAGGTGCTGGTCCTAATATAAAAAAGACGCAATTTCGGGCTGGATGAACGGAATTAGTCCTGGACGGGTTTTGTGTTTTTTATAGGATTGTTGTGAGGAGCTGGTTAAGAAGACCTATCAAAATGATGCGTCTTAACCAGTGGTAAAAAACCGGGAGTTTATTCCATTAATCCATTTTCATAAGCATACCGTACAAGTCCGACCGTTTTTTTCAGATCAAGCTTCTCCATAATATTTCGGTGGTGATTCCGAACAGTAAATTCACTGATAGAAAGCTTTCCAGCAATCTCTTTATGGGTCAGCTCTTTGCAGATCATTAGCATAATTTGAACTTCACGATCGGAAAGGATTGCTTCAAAATGGGGCCGTTCACTTTTATATTTGGTTTGAATGCTTTTGCGAATAACGCGGGCCAGAAGATCGTTATGATAAAAATCCTTGTCATGAACGGAATAGATTGCCCGCTCCAATTCATCCGGATTCACCGTCTTCAGAAGGAAAGAATGGGCACCCATTTCAAGCATATGCAGCATATATTTCTCACTGTCATGTTGGGTAAGTACAATAATCTTGAGGTCAGGACATTTCGGGATTAGGTACTCCGCTGTTTCAACACCATTCATTACGGGCATCTCAAGATCCAGGAGGACGACATCTGGCCATTTATTCCTATATAGATCAATGAAAGTCTTTCCGTTTTCCGCCTCCGTTACTTCTTTAACGCGTGTAAAAGCCTTGATAAGATTCATGATCGCCTTTCGAAAAAGGGTATGGTCATCTATTATGCAGACGCTGATTTTATCCATGATGACTAAGTGGCAGTTTAAGTTTAATCAATGTTCCTGATGGGTTGTTCCCCTCATAATGAAGTTGGGCGCCCAACAAGGTCACTCGATTTTCAAGATTAATAAGACCAAGTCCATTGCGGAGTTTTAGTTTTCTGCCCTCCTGTGAAAAATCAAATCCATTTCCATCATCTACAATGGACAAATTCAAGTGTGATTCATCCCACTGGAATCGAATTTGGATTCGTTGGGCATTTGCATGGCGCAATGCGTTGCTAACTGATTCTTGGATAATTCGATACAAAAGGGTCTGCTGGTTCATATTCAGTGATCTTGGCGGCCCATCTTCAATAAAATCAACAGGAATGGAGTTCTTTCCACTGAGACGTTCACACATTTCTTTCACTGTTTGTTCCAATCCAAAGCGCTCTAAAGTTGATGGCATAAGGTCCCAGGAAATCCTGCGCACAGATTCATGGGTCTCATCAACCACATTGCGTATCTCAGTTGCCAATTCAGCAGACAATGTTTTTCCGATGACAGAATTGATTTGAGTGCGCACTGTCATAAGCATCATGCCCACATCATCATGCAGATCCTTGGAAACGCGCTTTCTCTCCCCTTCTTGTGACTCCAGTGCTGCCAGAAGCATTTTCTTTTGATAGTCCACTTCTAAAGTCTGTCGTTTAAGTTGTTCCTGGATCATTCGTTTCTGGTAATATGAAACAAAAAGAATTATGGCAAAGGCCATGAGCAGCATTCCTGCAGTGCCGATGACAAAGATTAAAGCAACTTCGTGGTTCGAGGATTCTGCCATAGTCCAACCGCAAAAAGAAAATTTTTGGTGACGTTGAGTAAATTATGAAAAGTCCAATACACTATCAGGTCATGTTTTAAGGTGTTTACCAAATAGTTTACCAAAATAAACAAAAACAGATTGCCTGCGAAATAAGTTAAAACAGCGGTATTGATCCAGAACATTGGCAGGTGTTGGATTTGCAATACTGGCAGCTCATTCATAATCCGGTAGAAATATCCAACGGAAAGCGCAATAAAAACAAAAGCAGAGAAGATCTCCGAGTAGGAATTTATTTTTTCTTGGTCCAAGAGAAAAAGATTCAACGTGAAAAAAATGAAGAAAAGACCATTCAGAAAAATGAATTGCTTAAACAGCTTCGTATTGTTGAGGGACTTATAATAGATAGTCGCTAGAAGCACAAATTCTGCAAACCTGTATGTGTTGCCGGCATAGTTAGGACTAATCTTCCAGTTGATCAGAATGGGAGAGGAGATATCACAAATAAATGAAACTCCCGTCAAAACGATCAGGAGTTTCAAATGCAGGGTACTTTGATTAAAATGTTTTATCCCAATAAGAAATGGGACAAGCGAAGAAAGTATGCTCGCGTAAGCGACGACGTATAAAAACGTTTGCCCCATTCTTAATCGCTAATATAAATATTAAATCTATCTAAGGGCAAAATGGCGGACAAGGCATTGACTGATCAGAGCCCCCACCGCCTCCGTCCTTTAGTTTTCCTTTGCCACCTGAACTCGAAGGCCAAAGGTCTTGCCCTTTTTCATTGGTACCAACCAATATCAATTGTTTTTTGCCCTTGTCATCAATGGCGTAGTGAATCCGGATTCCGACACAACCGGTTTGGTTGAGAAGACTCATGATGATATCCTTCCCAAAAAAGTGGGCGCGCATTTCGTGGTGGTCATGGTGCTGCTGCATCCATTTCTTCAAAAGGGCTTCGGGCAATATTCCGCCTTCCTTCCCTGTGAATCGATAAGATTTTTTCTTTGCCATAAACTTTGTGGGTTTAGTTTAGTGATTTTGGAAGATAATCAATTTTGCTTAGTCGAGATGCACCAGTTGGTTAAAAAGAACTACCCAAGCGATAGTACTTTTTAACTATCACTATTTTCGTTGAAACTTCAATAAATGATTGAAATTGTAATGGAGGAACTTGAGACCAAGATTCGAAATGGGGTCATCAAAAGCCCATTAGTTAGTTAGGATTCCTCATTTGTCCGACAGTAATTACTGACATTGTTCCTTCATTCCTTCAGGTAAACCAATTAGCAAAAGGGGTATTCAAAACTTACTTAACGGCATCAGGCCAGTCTGGAAAGGCGGAAACCTGATTCAAAGAGTTGTGAAAGGCTCTTGTCTATTGACCCAAGTAGTGCATGCCAAAGATTATTCAATGCGGCTGTACATGACTTCATAGAAAAGATAATCATAATCGGTAAAGCCTCGCCTAAGAGACTGCAAATAATACCCATGCCATAATAAACTGAACTATAATATTGATTTACATTATAGTTTATGTTGCTGAAATTCTCCATAACGATCTTGAGCCTGAGAATCAATGATCAGTGTTAGAATAGGAATTACGCAGGCAAGCTTCGGATATTTTCGAGAGTAGTATTTGTTATTTTGTGGATAATCATCGATCTCTCATTTCAGGAACTCTTCTTCGGATATATCAAATTACCTTATGGAATCTTGATTCAATAAAACAATAGCGGCTTGTTCCCTATTTGCCAATACAAAACTTCCCAAAAATATTTGCCAGCAAATCATCGGTCGTAATCTCACCAGTGATCTCACCAAGAAAATGCAACGCCTGCCGTATGTCCATGGCCAAAAAATCTCCTGTGACGCCTTGATCCATTCCCTGCAACACGCGGTCCAATGCCGAGTGGGTTTGGAGCAGGTTTTGATAGTGTCGCAGATTGGTCACCAGCACATCTCCCTGCTTTATGGGATTGATGTGGAAACGGTCGAGGATGTGGTTCTTTAATTCGGGAATGTTGGTTTTCTGTGATGCCGAGATCAGGATAAAATTTTGCTGCGTCAATTCATGAAGCCATTTAACTTCAACCTTGTCCATCTTGTTGCCGATCTTTAAATAGGGAATACCCAGTTGATCCAATCCCTCCACTTCTGTTTTGATTTCTTTTTCAGAAGTGTTGGACAAATCAAAAAGATACAGGATCAACGAGGCTTTTTTCATCTGCTCCCGTGTTCGGCCCACACCAATCGCTTCGATTACATCGGTGGTTTCGCGCAGGCCAGCCGTGTCAATAAAACGGAAGTTGATGCCGCCAAGCACCATCTCGTCTTCAATGACATCACGGGTAGTGCCGGGAATCTCTGAAACGATCGCCTTTTCTTCGTTGAGCAATACATTGAGGAGAGTCGATTTTCCTGCGTTGGGCTTGCCCGCGATCACCGTGGGAATTCCATTCTTGATAACATTCCCCTGGTCAAAAGATTGAATCAGCGAAGACAGATAGGTTTGAATGGTATGGATCAGCTTTTTCAGATCATCGCGCTTTGCAAACTCCACATCCTCTTCTCCAAAATCCAACTCCAATTCAATCAGGGACGCGAAATGAATCAGTTCATCGCGCAAGTGTTTGATCTCGCTGGAAAACCCGCCCCGCATTTGGTTGAGCGCCGCCTGCCGCGCATTGTCGGTCTCGGCCGTGATGAGATCGGCCACCGCTTCGGCCTGTGCAAGATCAAAGCGACCGTTGAGAAAAGCACGCTTGGTAAATTCCCCGGGCCCCGCAAGCCGTGCACCGTTCTTGAGCAAGACTTTTATGATCTCCTTTACAATCACCGGCGAACCATGACAGGAAATCTCAATAGCGTTTTCCCTTGTGAAAGAATTGGGTTCCTTAAAAAGTGAAACCAGTACTTCATCAATCGCCTTGTCCTCGTCGGTAATACTTCCAAAATGAAGAGTGTGAGAAGGCTGCTCAAGAAGATTTTTGCCGCTGAATACTTTTTGAGCAATGGCAATAGAATCCCTTCCCGAAAGCCGAATCACCGCAATAGCACTCACACCCTGGGCTGTTGCAAGGGCTACGATGGTATCGGAATGGGAATGCGTCACTGGGCGAAATTAGTTAATTGAGTTGTGAGTTTTGAGATGTGAGTTTTGAGTTTTTTGAGGACCTGATAAATCCTGTGAATCCTCCACCTCCAATCCTAAAAATCCTGGTTTAGCTCCCTTACGATAAACACCGGAATATTTACGCGGTGTCGTACCGTATCAACTGTGGTTCCGAAGATCAGGTCCTTGAAGAATTTATGTCCATGCGCTCCCATCACCAGGAGGTCTGCGTTAAATTCTTTGGTGATGCTGGGGATTCCTCGCTTTGGATTTCCAAAACCGATCTTCATCTCGGCGCGGTATCCTTTTTCCAGGAGTTGTCTTACATAACTCGCCAGCGCCTTTTCATCTTCACTCGATTCGCGATCGGCTATGTCGCTGCCATAGACCATCGCACCCGCTGTTTCCACCACGTGCATCAGGAGATAACTTGCGTCAGTTCCTCCCTGCGAAAGCGCACTTCGGATGGCCAGTGCATCGATGCTGGAGAAGTCGATGGTTATGGCGATGCGATGATAAACTGGTTTGGTAATCTCCTCCAGCCATGTTGCAGTTCCATGGGGAATTTTTGACACCTTTTCCGATGCCCGCCTGTCGATCAGGGGCTTGATGGTAATGTAAAGCAATAACAATCCCGCACCGACGCACACGGGCACAAGGGTGATCCAAAGTATCCATCCTTTTTCCCCGGCCGCATCAATCCACAAAACCAATTCCTGAAATACCAATTTGACGTTCAGTGAGATGATAATCAATGCAATCGTCCAGGCGGCAATCTTAACCCATAACCTGATCGCAAAAATGCCCATCTTCTTTTTATCGCTGTTGAAATGAATCAGTGGAATCACGGCGAAGCCCAACTGTAGACTGAGGACCACCTGACTTAATACCAGGAGCGCTCCGGTCTTACTTTCACCGTAAAGCAAAATGACCACGTAAGCCGGTATAATGGCAATCACCCGGGTAATCAGTCTTCGCAGCCACGGCGCTATCCGCAAATTCAAATAGCCCTCCATCACAATTTGGCCCGCGAGCGTTCCGGTGATCGTTGAACTTTGCCCTGCTGCAACCAGCGCCACTCCAAAAAGGATGGGAGCGAGACGGCTTCCCAGAAGCGGCTCCAACAATTTGTGGGCATCCTGGATATCCATCACTTGAAAAAATCCAGCCTTGAAGAACGTACTCGCTGCCAATACCAGGAGTGCGGCATTCACAAAAAAGGCAGCATTTAGCGCAATAAACGAATCAATAAAATTATAGCGGATGGCCTGCCATATACCTCTCTCTGAGGAATCAATCCTACGGGTCTGCACCAAAGAGGAGTGGAGATAAAGATTGTGTGGCATCACCGTGGCGCCAATGATTCCAATGGCAATATAGAGTGCCTCATCGTTAGCCAATGAAGGGACAAAGCCTTTAATGAGTTCGCCCATCGCTGGCATCGCCAAAAACATTTCAATCAGAAATGCACCGCCAATGATAATAATCAGGCCAATGATAAAAGCTTCAATTTTCCGAATGCCATAATTTTGCAGCATCAAAAGTAAAAGCGTGTCCAGCACGGTAAGTGACACCCCCCAGATCAAAGGCAAACCAAAAAGCAGTTGCAAGCCGATGGCCATACCGAGTACTTCCGCCAGGTCACACGCAGCAATGGCTATCTCAGCCAGAATCCATAATACGTAGTTGATATAAGGATGATAGGTCCTGCGCGAAGCCTGTGCCAAATCAAGTTGCCTCACTACGCCCAGTCGCGCACTCAAACTTTGCAGCAATAATGCCATCAGGTTGGACATCAGCAAAACCCAGATCAAAGAATAGCCAAAGCGACTGCCGCCGGCAATATCGGTAGCCCAGTTGCCTGGATCCATATAGCCTACACTTACGAGGTAGGCAGGTCCCAGGAATGCCAATAATTTATTCCAACCCTTGCGCTGGGTAACGTCCACCGAGGCATGGACTTCACTCAGTGATTTTCTATCGATGGTCCTATCTCCGTTCATCAGACCGTGACCAAAATGTTTTTCGAGACTTCCTTGGAAACAAATACTTTCTTGTCGTGGATCACAATCTCCATCGACTCATCAAATTCTTCCTTGCCCAGTACTTTTATCTTGATTCCGGGTCGAGCTCCGATTTTGTCGAGGTATTTAAGGAGGTTGGAGTCCGAGTCACGCACCGCTTTGATCACACCGTGGTACCCCGACGTCAACTGATCGAGTGCAATCTGTGGTTCGGCCTTTATTCGTCCCTTGCTGTCCGGAATTAGGTCGCCATGCGGGTCAATTTTCGGGAAGTCCAAAAACTCATCCAGCTTGTCGATGAGGTGACGGGAATGAATGTGTTCAAGTTGTTCGGCAACTTCATGTACTTCGCCCCAGTTGAACCCCAGTTTTTGAACCAGAAAAGTTTCCCACAACCGGTGCTTGCGGATGACCAATAATGCTTCCGTCTTTCCCCTGGGGGTGACGTTCACACCATAATATTTCTCATAGGATATGAGGTCCTTCACCGATAGCTTTTTGATCATATCGGTAACCGATGCGGCCTTGGTGTTCATGGCTTCGGCTAACTCGTTGGTCAAAACGGATTTCAATCCTCCATCAGAGAGATGATAGATTGTTTTGAGATAGTTTTCTTCGGTGAGGCTGAGCTTATTAGTCATTGACTCCTAAGTTAATAGTTTAGATTAGTCTAAAAAATATTTTAGATAATTATATTGTAGACAGGGCGGTTAGCAGTTTTTCCCCTTCTGTATTCCAGGCGATTCCTTCAGGAGGGTGGGTGTAAAAGAGAGATCGCATTTTCAAGAGAAGCTCGTCGGCAGGGGCGGAGGCAAAATCAATCGGGATACAGGCATGGTAGGGGGCACATAATTCCTCCCAGACGCTGTGTCGTTGCAGTAGGATGGGTAACCGGTAAGCGAGGTATTCATACAATTTAGTGGGGATGGCATTTTCGGTGTGGGGGGAAGGAGGATAGCAGATCAGGCCAAAATCAGAATGCGCAATGACTTGCAGAATTTCATAGTGCGGAACGAGTTGATTACCTCCTATGAGGTGGATATAATCCAATTCAGTCAGTTCTACCCTGATCCGTTGCAAGACTCCAGACTGTGCACAAAAGCCAATGATGGTCAGGCGGATGGAGCCATCCAGCTCGTGCAATCTTTTTGCCAGGTTAATGGCGTGGAATACCCCTGTGCTTTCGGCCAGGGTGCCACTGAAGAGCAGCCTGACCCTTCCAGGCTCTGGAGATCTTATAAAATCCAAGGGTACTTTTACCTTATTCTCTATTATAATAGAGCGAAGACCAAAAAAACTCATTTCTTTTTTGTACCCACTTTCAGCAAGAAAGAACCGGTGAATCAAGGGGGCGGTAAGCTTTTCTTTGAGTCTTACCCAACCGGCGAGGAACGGTCTCAGGAAAAGAGGAAATGCTTCTGAATACAGAATGTTGCGGTAATAATTTTCGCGGATATCATAGATCACGTTGACCCCAAATAAAATTCTGTTTAGCACCGCAACTATCAGTAATTCATGGGTGTTAACCACTAATATGTCAGGTTTTACTTTATACAGTATTTTTTGAATTTTGATAGAGGCCAGCAGCCTTCCCATGCTTATTCTTGAAAACGGTTTGAGGGTCAAAAAGTGAATATCAGGGTAGGCAGGCACAAGTTTTGAAGGGTATCCCACAATGAAAACCTCATACTTCCTGGAGTCGGCCAGTGTCATGGCCATCTTCTCAAACATGCGAGTATCATCAACAGGCTTGAGGACTGAAGCAATGACTATTCTCCGTTTTTTCATTTATTGCGTTCCGATTTAAAATTAGGATTTAAAATGCAACTTCAAGAACACATTGAAAAGGCCTGGAATGACCGGGAACTGTTAAAGTCACCGGAGACGCAAGCGGCGATCCGCGAAGTAATTTCTTTGTTGGACGCAGGGAAAATAAGGGTTGCCGAGCCGTCGGAAGGAAACGAATGGAAGGTCAATGAATGGATAAAGAAGGCAGTGATCCTCTATTTCCCTATTCAGCCGATGGAAACCATTGAAGTCGGTCCATTTGAATTCCATGATAAAATAGCACTTAAGAGAAATTATAAAGAACTGGGCGTGAGGGTAGTGCCTCATGCCATTGCACGCTACGGTTCATTTATAAACAAGGGTGTAATCATGATGCCTTCCTTTGTCAATATTGGAGCTTATGTGGACAGTGGTACGATGGTAGATACATGGGCTACTGTAGGAAGCTGTGCCCAGATTGGCAAGAATGTTCACCTGAGTGGCGGTGTAGGAATTGGAGGAGTTCTTGAGCCAGTCCAGGCCGCTCCGGTCATTATTGAGGACAATGCATTTATCGGTTCGCGATGCATTATTGTCGAGGGTGTAAGGATAGGTAAGGAGGCCGTATTGGGTGCCAATGTGGTCTTAACCGCCACTTCAAAGGTGATTGACGTTACCGCTTCTGTGCCTAAAGAATATAAGGGGTATGTACCGGATAGATCGGTGGTTATTCCTGGGTCTTATACCAGGAAGTTTCCCGCTGGAGACTTCCATGTTGGTTGCGCGCTGATCATTGGTCAGCGTAAAGAAAGCACTGACAAGAAGACATCGCTGAATGAAGCGTTACGCGAAAATCAAGTTTCTGTTTAGTCTTGCGCCCGACTTTGATCATCACCACCTTAACAACTAAATTTGCACCATGAGGGGACTGATCCCAAGTCTTTTTTTGATCACTTTACTTACCGGTTTTATCGGTGAGCGGCAAAGGGTTTATCCGGTGGTTAGAAATAATAATTTTGGCATGGGGGAGGTGATCGAGTACCGGGTGAGTTTTGGGATATTTACGGTGGGGCATGCGACAACCAAAGTCGATAAAAAAGTATTTACCATCAATTCACGGCCCTGCTATAAGATTGATGCATTTGGTTCTACCAGCGGACTGGTTGCCTGGCTCAACAAGGTGGACGACCAATGGGGGGCGTATGTTGATACCGCTGCTCTGGTAACCCATGTTTCTTACCGCAAAATTAAGGAAGGCCGTTTCCGTAAAGATGAACTGGTCACCTTCGATCATGAGAACAAAAAGGCGGAAGTTAAACTAATGAACAAGAAGACCGGTGTCTATGATGAGATCAAGTATTACCCAGTTCAGGAAAACGTAAGAGATATCGTTGCCGGGTTTACCTATCTGCGCGTTATTGATTATACGAAATACAAGAAGGGCGACACGCTGGCCATTACTGGATTTTTTGAAGACAATTCTTATGTGTTGAAAATCATTTACGATGGAAAGGAAAAGATCAATACCGATGTGGGCAAAATGATTTGCCGGCGACTGATACCCATTGTGCCCGACAACAAACTTTTTGATGGTGAAAACTCCATCACCGTATGGGTATCGGATGATGAAAATCAGATTCCGGTAAAAATTCAGGCCCGGATGTTTATCGGCAGCACGGGTCTTGAGTTAGTGCAATTCCGGGGGCTCCGAAATCAGGTGAAGATTGTTCAATAAGTCAGAAGTTGAGAAGGGAGAAGTTGGGAGGGCGTGAGTGAAATTAAATGAAGAGAGGAGCGCGTTACAGTTTTGGATAATTGATCTTTAGGGCGACTCTTTAGTTTTAATCCTTAAATTGCCTTATGCTAAGAGAATTTAAAGAATTTGCCCTGCGCGGGAATGTTATTGACCTGGCGGTTGGTGTTGTGATCGGTGGTGCATTCAATGCCATTGTCAGCTCGCTGGTATCGGATATTTTTATGCCCATTATCGGAATCGTTACCGGTGGTCTTGATTTTTCAGGTTTAAAATACACATTTGGAGCTTCCAGTATTACGTACGGAAAATTTATCCAGGCGATTTTCGTTTTTGTCATTACCGCTTTTGCACTTTTTCTTTTTATCAAAGCCATCAACCGGATTAATAAAAAGAAACAGGAAGCTCCTGCACCACCCGCTGCACCCCCGGCCGACATCTTACTGCTCACCGAGATTAGGGATTTGCTAAGGAAAAATGACCGATGACCTCCGATCCACAAGGATAGACTGATGGCACTGACCCTGAATGCGGATTATGGATTATTACCGCCCCTCACTGCAACCACCAGTTCCTTGCTTCCGGGTTCATATCGATAAAAGCCACTTCCGGACTTCACCCCCCAGTGACCGGCCTGTACCATGTTGACCAGCAAAGGACAGGGAGCATATTTTGGATTGCCAAAGCCTTCATAAAGGACATTTAGAATAGACAGACAAACATCCAACCCAATGAAGTCGGCCAATTGGAGCGGGCCCATCGGATGTGCCATTCCCAGTTTCATCACGGTGTCGATTTCATAGACACCGGCAACGCCTTCATGAAGTGTACAAATTGCTTCATTGATCATGGGCATGAGTATACGGTTGGCAACAAAGCCAGGGTAGTCGTTAACCTCCACCGGTACTTTATCCAATTTGCGTGAAAGCGCCATCACGATATCGGTTACCGCCTGCGTGGTGCCGTAGCCTCGAATTACTTCCACCAGCTTCATTAAGGGAACCGGATTCATAAAGTGCATGCCGATCACGTTGCCTGGATTTTTGGTGACGGCAGCAATCTTGGTGATGGAAATGGATGAGGTATTGGTAGCCAGGATTGTGGTTGGCTGGGTATACTCGTCAAGGTCTTTGAATATTCGAAGTTTCAAGTCGGCATTTTCGGTTGCCGCCTCAATGACGAGTTCAGCCGCTTTTACGCCTCGCTTGAGATCAGTAAAAGAAGTGATGTTGGCCAGTGCTTTTTTCCGTGTTTCTTCCTGGATAATTCCTTTTTCAACCTGCCGTTTCAGGTTTTTGTCGATTTTTTCCAGTGCTTTTTCCAGGGATTCTTCAGATTGATCAATCAGTGATACGGCATATCCATATTGAGCAAAGACATGAGCGATGCCGTTGCCCATGGTGCCCGAGCCGATGACTGCGATGTTTTTCATTGACACTAATTTTCTTGAATTCCTGTAAAGATAGAATATCAGTGATTGACTTGATGTTTTTTTTCAAAGCCGTTGAGTACTCGTTTGATGCCATTTTTTAGTAACAGCTCATGAAAATTTAGAATCAGACCGTATCGCAATTCCAAAAAACGGAGATAAGTTAAGATTTGGGCTACTTGTAATGGACCAATGCCATCTATGGTTTTTGTATCGATCATAACCTGTTTCTCTACCACAATATCGGCACGGTAACCACAATCCATCTTAACTTCTTCAAAATATACCGGCACAGCCTTTTCAGTTTCTACGTAGAGTCCGCGCTTATGTAATCTATAGGCCAGGCAAGTCTTGTAAACATTTTCCAGCATGCCGGGTCCAATTGTTTTGTGAATGTAAAAGGCTTCATCCAATATGATCGTAATGATGGATTCTACGGTCATTTTTGATTGGTTTGTTAAACAATGAAATTCAGGGTCACAAAGTGCACAAAGAACCACAAAGAACACTACGGGTTTTATTGATAGTTAGGTATTCCGGACAATTAAGAGGACATCGTTGCAAATCTGAATAACCATCTCCACAGATTCAAAATTCGAGGTCACAAATGCAAAATGAACCTCAAAGGCACTACGGGATTCTAAGAGATTATGTGATCGCTATACCTCGGACGTCTTCGTTGTGATCTTTGTGCCACCTTGGTGATCTTTGTGCTCCTGTATCCGGTATTCTTGTTCGCCTATGGTCACTCAACTGCCACTTCCTTTGCCCGTTCCGTCGCATTAAACCGGATGGAGAGCTTGAGTGGTTTTGCCGTATTTTTTTCGCAAGCAGGTCCGGGTTGTAAAAAATAGTGATAGAATTTTTGGTTGCGTTTGTATAATTCGTTTTGGTCGGGACGTCCCAGCAACTCACTGATTTGCGTTTCGGTCAGGCCCTCCAATTTATTTTTTTGATTTTGAAGCGCCTCCATCATGGCCGCCCGTTGGCCGGCGCATCCATTTTTGTCATTCTTCCATTTGACCAGATCAATTCCATCCAATGATGGCAAAGGCAAACCGCATGAAATAATGAGTACGGCCAAAAGGAAATAAACACTCATTGTTTTGAACTTGCTCATACTATGTAATACGGTAAAACCAAATGGAAGAAATAAAAAGATAGACAACAGCCGCCCCAATCAACCAGAGCGGAAGACCAAAATAAAGTGTGGCCCCCATCAAAAGCAGGGGATAGAGCAGAATCCTGATCCATTCAGAAATGCGAACCCAATTCCTTTTTTCAAACAAGACTCCACTGTTGACTACCCAGAGTGAAAGGAGTGAAGCTGCTAGTAATTTTTCGGGCATCGTAAAGGAACCTTGCTTGAAAAGAAAAAATGAGGTGCA
>JAYVXP010000253.1:0-3435 GCA_043785125.1 Bacteroidia bacterium | reverse complement strand
CTTCCCTGGCAATTGTCGTTCGCTAAAAAATTTACAGCAGGCCCTGTCGTAAGACCTGTAACAGTTTTTATCAATTCATTTTCGCAACCTGGTATCAGTGCTTTTAGCCGGATCTCCTGAGCGACCGGAGAGTTGAAAAGCGCTGCAAAAATCTGTTGTGTAGAGACCAACGCTCCATTCAATCTCCACTCCCAGAAGGGGTTGGAGCCTGTATCGAAGGAAGAGGTGTTGGTTAGGAGATAGCTTTGATTTGTGCAGAGGGGAACAATCGATGGCAGTGTGAAATTAGCAATTGGTTGGTTGTAAATAGCAATTGACTTTTTCAAATAATTGGAACAACCGTTAGAGAATGTTGCCCGAATAACAACATCGTAATTTCCCGAAGAAGAATATGTTACGGTAGGTGTGGTCTGGTTATTGGTTACACCATTGCCAAAGTCCCACTGGATGGTAGTCAGCGCCTCGGTAGCCTGAGCAGTGAAATTAACAGGATTTTGGGAGCAAATATTCTGATAACTAAAATCAATCACAGGTGCTGTGAGTGATGAAACGTTAATGGATTTGTTACTTTCATCAAATGCACCTCCATTAAAACTGGTCAATGAAATGTATTTCACTCCTGCACTACTAAATTGAAGTACCGGATTTTGATCCGTTAGTAATCCAGGTGTGAACTGACATACGGGGGATGGAAAAGAGGCTTTAAAAAGGTTCCCGCTATTATAGTCAATGCAGAAATTGTACCAGTTGCCCTTGTGTTTGACGAGCCTGTTTTTCACAGTATTGAAAATTATCCCGAGATTCCCTATGACTTCGGCACCTGCTGGATTTTGAGTCAAATCCGTTCCCAAATTAACTCTGACAACCGGACCTTGTATAGTTGAAAAAATGAGGTAAAATACTCCTGCATCATAAGCGCCATCTATTCCATAATAGACTAATGATGGTGGGGGGAGCGGTAAGAAAGTTGAAATATCAGATTCCACCGGAAGTGAAAAAAGGTTGGTCCCGAAGGCCAATCTATACAGTCGTGGAGATGCGTCAGATGAACAGGTGTAGGCATAAAAATTGCCTTGGCTAACCAGGATCTTGATATCGCCCAAATTGGGATTGCCACTTAAATTAGGAGTCAATAATTGATCTCCCATTACGGGAACACTTTCGATGGTGGACAGACGAATTATGCCCACCTTCGAAAAGGACGTATACACAATGTACCATTGCGTGCCATCATTTATAAGGTCAAGCCCCTGGTTATAATCAAGGGTTAAATTCTGGATATTGGTGGCCGTAGGTAAATTAGTTAAGGAGGTTCCGAAATCTAAACGGCTAATGGAATTGGTACCATGATTAAGAACAAATCCATACCATTTACCATTATCTGAAATGATTTTTATATCATCTGGTTCACTCAATGAACCGACATTACCAAGATTGACTACCGAACCGAAATTGCCAAGATCAGCACCCATGGTTACACGTATAATGGAATTATTGGCCCGGCTAGTAACAAACCCGTACCAAATTGCACCATCGAAAACTACATCCAAACCGGTTGGGATACTGCTACCTGAAAGTGCACCCGCTAACGAGGCAGCGGGGTTTAGGGCAAGGTCTCCCTGACAAATATCCCACTCATAACGTTGTACTTGTGTTGACTGATTTTGAAGAAGAATTTTTTCCGCTAAGCATCCTGAGGACGGCATTAAAAACTTAGCATTCGGGTTTTGTCCAAATGCATCGAAAATACCCAGACCATAAATCAAAAAACATATGCTTAGCTTCATCCAGCCTTTAAATAATAGCCTTGCCAAAATAACCGTACTGGGAATGATATTCTCATTGATACCCAAGTAAACCAGGTCTGTCAGACATTGACATTGTCTTATAAATAACAATTGTCAAACAAAGGTAACTCAATTAACAGGCTTGTCATACGTTTATCACAGCCAGGTATTGATCTCTTAACCTGTACATGGTCTGCTCCAAACTGTACCGCTCCCGTACCCTGGTGCGGCCAACCAATCCCATTCGTTCCCGGCGATCAGCATCTTGCATGAGGGCCTCCATGGCCAAATACATGGATACAACATCTCCTGTTGGAACCATCAATCCACTTTCACCGTGGTCTATGATTTCCGCAGGGCCGCCTGAATCTGTGGCGATAACCGGCCTTCCATAATATAAGGCCTCCAGGCATGTGAGGGAGAACGACTCCGATTCCGAAAAATTAAGTACAATCGATGAAGCCTTGTACTCGCTTGCCATATTCTGAGAAAAATTTCCCCATTCAACTTGTTTTTCTATCCCCAGGCCGGCGGCCATTGCCACCAGCTCTTTTTTATAATCAGCATTTTTCTTTAGGCCGAAATCGCTGCCAATAACCCTTAACTTCCAAGTCGGATATTTAGTTGAGATCGCCTCAAAACTCCGAAGGGCGTATTCGTGACCCTTCCCACGAGTAAAGTTCGCAGGATAGAGAATTATATTCGATGTCGCTTTCGAATATTCAATTTCTTCGGACGGCAATCCATCCCCGATGACCTTAACTTTATCTGCGTAAATCAACTCCCGCTTCAGGGCCTGCGACACAGCAATGACAGATGATGCGTAGCGTTTGTGAAGGAAGCACCACAACCCAACAAGAATCCTTGGAAAGCGGGAGGGCATAAAACGGACATGACATATATAAGGAAGGTGCCCACCAAGCATTTTGTAAATACAAGGTATCAGGTTATAAAAATCATTTGAGTGGATCAGGTCTATCTTATATCGTCTTAAAAGCCGGACAAACCTGATTAAGTTGATCACCAGAATCGGTCCGTACACTAACACCGCAAGGACATCAGATTTCAACTCCCTCATGGGAATTTCTTCAACGGTGAACCCTTTCATTTTAACATAAGCAGAAGCCTGACTATTGGATGGTAAAAGGAAAACAAAATCGAATCGCTCGCGCAAGACCTGGCTGCTCCGCACAATAGACTTTACGCTGCCCGTAATGGCAATGCCATTCTCTATTACCAAAACTCTTGGCTTACTATTTTGTCCGGGCAACATTATCTCCTAACCCTTTCTGCAAAAGACTTTGAATGAAATATTTCTGATCGATCACACTTTGCGCATCACCGCCGCAATCAGGACAGATTCCGGTCGGATTCGAGTTTTTCAGTGAACGAATCAAGTAGTGTAGCTTTTGGATCATATAAACGGGTGAACCCTAACCTTAATCCTCTACAACCCTCAACCATTGCGACACGATAAATTGTTGATCAAAGAGGTTAATTCGCTCAAGACCTTTCTCCGCAAATTGCGATAATATGTTGCTTTTTCCCAGAATTTCCTCCAAGGTTTCTATCCAAATCTTTATGTCTTCATCAGAATTGATTAAAGGCATTAATATTCCATGAGGCGAAAAGTACGGTTTGGAGACAG
>JAYVXP010000252.1:0-30416 GCA_043785125.1 Bacteroidia bacterium | reverse complement strand
GCCTTCGGCTTACAGGAAAACTGGGACAAGGCGATGCACGTATACCCGACAATCCACCATGACAAAATTGATTTCATATAAAACAGAAGGATGAATTTAATAATAATCCGGGAATCCTAACCGAATTCACATCCGGTATTCCAGATCAAATGGTCATGACTGTTGCAACACAACCGTTCATTAAGAATATTCGTCCATGGTTTTCGGCCGAAGCCAACTGTACCAGACAGATTTCTGGTAACCGTTCCAGCCGGTCGCTGGATAATTCAAAATCAAGCAAAATGAAAAACACATTAAACACAAACACATTGGGGGTGGAAGAATTGAATTCAACCGACGCTACATCAATCGATGGAGGGTGGTGGTTCCTAGTCCCTTTGGCAATTTATCTGTATGACAATAGGGCTAAATTTGCAGCGGGAGTATCAGATGGTCTGAAAGATTTCCAATAACCTCCAAGAAAATTAATTTTCCAATAATCAAAATTCTTTTTAACTTAATCCAAATTTTATGAAAACCAACGAAATGTTTGAATCACTTGACCAAAATGAGCTAAATTTGATATCGGGCGGATTGAGGGATGCTGCAGGTGATGCTGCCTATGCAATCGGCAGATCCTATGTTTGGGTAACGGCCCACATATTTACATTTGGCCTTTCATCGGTATATCTCGTCATTCATTAATAGTGCAGGCTAAATTTATGAACATGGAAGGGACTCAATTCCTTCCATGTTTTCACCAAAACAAACTAACATGATGAAAACTAAATCAAAATTAAATTACGAATTGGTCCTGACGATCGTGTTCGTGGCTGTTTACGTTGTGCTGCACTGGTCGAAATTCATGACTGGATTTTTGGACGGCCTCAAGGATTTTAATTAGACCTCATTAAGTCCAATCACCGGTTTTGAAGCCGTGTTAGGAAAATGAAAAAGCACCACGAGGATGCTTTTTGCTGTTAGTGTTTTTTGAAAAACAGGAGTTGGAACCTTCCTGTTTTTCATTTTTACTTTTTAGCGCGTCCGTATTGCTTGAGTGGGAACCGCATTCTATTTTCGAGAGCACCCCATATTTCGTCAGTCCTACGATTGGATAACGGTGAAAGGAATACGTGCAAAAGATATCCATGGGCCATATGCAATTCTACTACCTGAAATCCAGCCTCTTTAGCACGATGGGCAGCCTCAACAAAATCATTTATCAGGCCATTAATTTCCGATGCAGCAATTTCTCTTGGGCCCAGAATGCTAATAACTGATGGTACGGCTATCAACGGGCATTTAAAGTTAAAGGCGGGCCTTAGTGATGTTAATTTTAGATGCCACCGACTGATCAATTAATATTTCCTGCCTAATTTTCAGAAGCACATTCCTCAGAGTAAATTACTGATATGAAAAAGAAACAAATCCGTGTCCGATGTTGGATTGATATTGATGGTGTAAAATTTTTTGGGCCGGGAAGGGCCGAACTTCTTGAATTAATTCAGGAGTCGGGTTCGATTACCAAAGCGGCAAAAGCCATGGGCATGTCCTATAAAAAATCCTGGGCGATGATTGATGAAATGAACACCCGTGGACAAAAACCATTTGTCATCACTCAAAAAGGAGGTAAGAAAGGGGGCGGTACTGAACTGACTGAAACCGGTAAAAAGGTGGCGATGGCATACCGGAAATTAACGAATAAGTTACAAGCCATCGTGAATAAGGAGACCCGAATCTTCAAGTTGATATAGTCTTTCATCGGCAGAACGAGTCGTTCCACCAACCCGTCATCCTTCTATTATTGAAACGCATCATTTTGTGCGATATACTCTTTTTGTATATTGCGATGTACCCGATCGTACATATCGAAAGGATCTTACACGCATGAAGGGACCTCTACGGTTTTTTGCTTTGAGTTTGATGCTATCCCTGTCCTTCACCCTGACCGCCCAGGATCAACACGACAGCACTAAAACTGTTCAGCTTCAGGATGTAGTGATCACGGCATCCCGGCTGAAGGAAGACATTACCAAATCACCAGTCAGCATTGAAAAATTAAACCTGGCCGCTATTCAGCAATCCGCAGCGCCATCCTTTTTTGATGCCCTGGAAAATACAAAAGGCGTTCAGATGATTACACCCAGTCTTGGTTTTAAGGTGATCAACACACGTGGTTTTGCGAACACAACCAATGTGCGCTTTGTGCAAATGGTAGACGGAATGGATAATCAAGCACCACATATCGGAGCACCTATTGCCAATTCCCTTGGCCCCAATGATTTAGATATAGAAAGTGTAGAGATCATTCCGGGAGTAGCCTCGGCATTGTACGGAATGAACGCCGTTAACGGTCTCGCCAATTTCATAACAAAAGACCCCTTTAAATATACCGGGTTTAGTTTCCAGCAAAAAACCGGATTCAATCGTGTTGGTAGCCCCGATGGAGCAAAACCATTCTCCGAAACCAGCTTCAGGTGGGCGCAAGTAATTCATTCCCGATTGGCTTTCAAAATCAATGGAACCTATATGCGGGGAACCGATTGGGTAGCCAGTGATCACACTGATCTTAATCCGAAAGCCAACGGCAGCACAGGATTGACCGGCGCAGACAACCCCGCTTCTGATCCCGTAAATTCGTATGGAAATGAGTCGCCAAACCGCAGAACACTTTCTTTGAATGGTAAAAACTACACGGTGGCCCGAACAGGGTATGACGAACGCGACGTGGTTGACTACGGCATTCGTAACTTGAAAGGCGATGCTTCTCTTAACTATGCTTTCCATCCGGATGTCGTCATCGCTTATACCTATCGTTTCGCAAACCTGGATAATGTTTATCAACGAGCAAACCGATTTCGGTTGGATGACTATCAATTGCAACAGCACGGCCTCTCCTTTCAAAGCAAATCAATTCAACTGCGGACTTACCTGAATGTGGAAAACACGGGTAACTCCTACAATGCGCGATCGATGGCGGAAACCATTGACAAAACTTTCAAACCCGATAACCAGTGGTTTAGTGAGTATGCCAATGATTATAAAAACGCAGTGGTGTCGGGATTAAGTGTTGCCGCGGCGCATCACCTGGCCCGACAGGAGGCTGACAATGGAAGACCCCAGCCGGGATCAGAAGGCTTCCAAAAGCTGATCAATCAATTGCGAAATATAAATGACTGGAATTATGGTGCAGCACTCCGCGTTAAATCCAGGATGTTTCACAGTGAAGGACAAATCAATCTTACCCAGCACCTTCTTCGATCGGTTCGAGCTAAAACAGGTTTAGATATTTTATTGGGATTTGATCATCGTACCTATATTATCATACCCGACGGCAATTATTTCATCAACCCAACCGAACCCGGTAAGAATCTTTTGTACAGCAAGTCGGGCGGGTTTCTGCAAGCTTCCCGAAGTTTGTTTGCTGATAAACTGAAGATCGGAGCTACAGTGCGTGCCGATAAGAATGAATATTTTTCTTTAAAGTGGAATCCAAGATTCACCATGGTCTATTCCCCTACGAATGCTCACAAGATCCGGTTCTCCTATCAAAATGGCTATCGTTTTCCCAGCGTTTTTGAAGCCTTCTCCAATGTAAACAGTGGCGGGGTAAAACGGGTGGGCGGACTCCCTGTCATGTCAAACGGAATTTTTGAAAATGCCTACCTGCGTACTTCCATTGATGCCTTCCAGGCTGCCATCAACAATGACGTTAATACGCACGGATTGACAAAAGATCAGGCCATTTTTAAAAACCAAAGCCTGCTTATAAAAAATAATTACACCTATATTCAACCCGAGCACATTAGTTCACTTGAAGTGGGTTACCGTGGTCTGTTGCTGAATGATGATCTGCAGTTCGATATCGATTTTTACTATAATCAATACAAGAAGTTTATCGCCCAGGTAGAGATGAACATTCCGAAAACAGCCAACCCGGATTCAATCGCTTTCTACTTGAGTGACAAAACCAAACAAGATCGTTATCGCATGTGGACGAATTCAAAAACCGTAGCCTTTAACTACGGTTCGAGCATGGGGCTTAAATACCGCTTTCTCCAAAACTTTCAGGCGACGGGAAACATTACCCTCTCCAGACTTCAGCATAAATCAACCAACGATGGCCTGGAGGATGGATACAATACACCGCAGTGGATTTCTAACATTTCGGTCGGAAACGCCAAAGTATTCCGGTCGCTTGGATTCATGGTTACTTATCGCTGGCAGAGTTCTTATTATTGGCAATCCTTTTTAGTCAATGGTAATGTGCCTGCCTATCACACAGTAGACGCACAAGCTACTTTCAAATTTAATCAGGTAAAATTAAAAATCGGAGGGACTAATGTTCTGAATCAATACTATCGTTCATTCCTGGGTGGCCCTTCCATTGGCGGATTCTATTATTCCTCGATTAGTTTAAATCTTTGAAATTCTTTCTCCAAAGGGCGAAATTTGCATGGACTTAAGTCATTTGGAATAAAGTGCTTTGGGTTATCAAAAATTTATTAAATTTATTACTCCACTCACCTAACCTTACTACTATGGAAATGCATATCAACATGGTTGCTGTTCTGGTTGCAGTTGTAGCCAATTTTATTCTGGGATTTATTTGGTACACCCCCTTATTCGGGAAAGCCTGGGCGAAAGAAAATGGATTTGAAATTACCCGCAAACCAACGGGTGCCGAAATGGCCAAGGGGATGAGTTTCATGATTATTGGCAATTTTTTTCTCGCCTATGTTTTCGCGCACAACATTATGGCCTGGAGTTATGTTCCAGGCATGAAGGAGACTTCGGCCTTCTCCAATGTAATGAGCTCGACCATCTTTACCTGGCTTGGTTTTTATTTGCCGGTAGATTTGGGTACAGTCGCCTGGGAAAAGAAATCCTGGAAATTGTTTGGCATCAACACTTCCTATCACTTTATGATGCTGCTCGTGGCTTCTTTGATATTAACGTATATGTAACACACTGATGTAATGGATAGGCTGACGTATCCTTATTTCATCAGGAGGCATTCCGTTGGAACAAACAAAACTGAAAAAGCTGCTCAGTGTGAAACGGTATCTCATGTGGTTCCGCAAAGCACCTGATCTTTTGAAAAGACCTGGCAAATGTCATTGCCATGGAATCCACTGAATATGTCTTTACAGAAGGCCACTACACTACTCAGGGCCGTTGACTGAAAATGTTCCGAGAATGAGCTTACCTAAAGGCGCCTTATTGGCATTCTTCCCGAGTCTTTTTCTTGCACGTTCAATAGCTTGCACCGAAATATCAAGAACATAAAGTTTGGAATATCCCTTCTCGAGCAGAGCATCAACCAAATGACTGTCACCTCCTCCTACTGTCCTAATCAGACATGGCATTCCGACATTACGCAGTTCGTAAACTGTGGATAATAAAAATGACCCATAAAAATTGATTTGCAATGAAAACCTATTCCCTGATCGTAATACTTTGTTTCCTTCTTGCATTCTTCCTCAAAGCTCAAAACATCACGGGAAGAGTTTCTAGAACAATACCCCGGTAAGCTCCGCCGAAAATGGGAACAAAAAAAGCCGTATATTTAACAAGGCAGATTCTGACTTTAATCCAACGTCATCATGGAAGCTTCAGTAAAAAACTATAAAGACTTTCTAGGGACCAAACAACGAAGCAGGACTCTACTTGATTTGCATCTCATCGCGCAAGGTGAATAAGGATATTACCACATCCGGAAAGAAAAGGTTTTGCTTTGCTCTGGCGCTGATCGCTATCTTCTATTTGCTGATTGCGGTTTGGCTTGGGGTCACCTGGTACGCGGCACAGTTTTCACTTCCATTTCACTTCTTTAACGATTTGAGCGAATGGAAGCAAATGGATAAATGGGGCCACTTCTTTACAGCCTTCCAGGTCAGCACCCTGACTGCGCGATTGTTTTGCTGGACCCGATATATGGAGGAAAGGAAGGCCCGGTTCAGGGGGACGTGTGTTGCGTTTTTCATTGTTTCTTCCGTCGAGATCTTCGACGGATTTTCAAATCAATACGGTTTTTCATTCTATGATATCACCGCAAATGCCCTCGGATGTTTTGCTTTCATTGTGCAATATCGCCTTTGGAACAAGGTCAAAGTATTTTCGAAGTTCTCCGTGCACCTTACCGGTTTTGCCGCACTGCGTCCATCGCTTTTGGGTGACGGATTTTTCCAGCGGCTTCTAAAGGACTATAACGGGCAGACATACTGGTTTTCTTTTCATCCCAACTTTCTTAAACTTCCCTCCTGGCTTTGTCTGGCCGTTGGAGTAAGTGCAGAGGGAATGGTCCGCGGCCTGGATGCGCAAAGTGAGCTGATGCACTTTACTCCTTACCGAAAGTATTTTGTTTCATTCGACATCGATCTGAGCGTCATCAAAACACATTCGCGGTTTTTGAAGTCGTGCCTTTTGGTTTTGAACATGATCAAAATACCCGCCCCAGCCCTCGAATTGTCCACACAAGGTCTACGATTTCACCCGATTTACTTCTGATGTATTAAGTGGATTAACCGCGATTAATATTACGAATTCAGTCTGGACGGACATAGCCCGAATAAGTTCCACCATGAATCAAGATCCCGGCGGGTCGACCATATTGTGTTGTGAATGCCTTCTTACTGAGTAGGTGTTGATGAAAATCTGATCATTTAATCCAGGTTTTTAATCCACGACTGCAATTCTCTTTGATAACATTTTCTTTTTCCAAAACATCAATTCGTATCTCCTTCCAATTGCTTATTCGGATCAATCCCCAACCAAAGCAACGCTCCCACGATCATCACACCCCCTACCAACATCAGCGGAAAAGTAAAATTATGCATCGCATCTACCAGCTTTCCAAAAACCAGGGAGAGAGTAAAGGCTCCCATTTGGCCAAAGAAATTCATCGCACCGGTCACTGTGCCTGCATTGTTGCGACCAATGTCCATGCACACCGCATAGGACACCATCACGCCGAAAGAAAAGAAACCGTTGGCACCCACGAGGCAAATTGAAGCGATGATCGGATGATTGACTATCGCCGCGAAAAGAATAAGTATGCCACAGAACCCGAGCCCCGTTAATCCCACAAAACGCCTTCCGAACTTTAACCCTCTTGCCTTCGCCAGCTTATCGCCCGCATAACCGCCGGCCAGGAAACCCGCAATGCCCACAACAAACAGGATGAACGTGATCACTTTCATTTCATCTTCAGTAAAATGTCTTCCTTCCTGCAAGTAAACCGGCATCCATGCGACAAAGAAATAATTTGCCCATTGACAACAGAAATACATGAGCATCAATGCCCAGAGGGTGCGATGGCTAAAAATAACCTTCCAGGGAAGCAGTCGTTGCTTTGCCGAAAACCGGCGTGTGGATTCTATCAACTCTTTCTCCTTAACCGAAATGTTCTTCATCTCTGAAGGAAAATCACGAAACCATGCATAGCATATCACTACCCAAACCACCCCCAGCATCGCATTCACAAAAAAAGGCATTCGCCATCCATAGGCAACAGCAACCGGAACGATGATCAAAGGCGCTAGCGCTGATCCTATCTGAGAACCAATTCCAATCCATGTTAATGTTCGTCCTGTTTCGTTTGCCGGAAACCAACGCGATACGACAAGCAGCGCATTGGGGTACGTTCCCGACTCACCCACTCCAAACAGAAAGCGGATTACAATCAGTCCGATCAATCCGTAAACCATACCCGTAAGCGCCGTGAATATCGACCACAATAAAACAATGCGAATAAAAACCGCGCGGGGACCAATGCGGTCGCCCAAGGCACCCGAAGGAATTTCGAAAAGAGCATAGGACAATGAAAATGCGGCAAGCACCCAGCCAAAATGCTCATTGGTGAGGTGCAGATCAGACTTAATCCTTGTTCCAACAATGGAAACGCAAATCCGATCGAGGTAAGTCAATGCCGTAAGTGAACATAAAAACAGGGTTACCTTATTGCGCTGCGACATCGTTTATTCTCCCGGTATATTGATTGTGAAATCCATTACAATCACAATTTAAGGTTAGTGTCATCAACCTTAAATAACGCACTTCTTATTTAAGTTTCCTTCTCTTAGGGATAACATATGCTGTGAACCATTGTTGCCAATTTTTTGTCTTCCTTAGTGTAATCGAACATCTGGTAATTGGGCAGCATTTAATTAATATGAAGGGTGACGTCTGCCACTAAAAAAATGATGATGGAAATCGGGGTTGATAGTTTTGCAGCCATGTTTAGTGGCAATAGCAGTAAAGCAATAAATGATACGGATGCACTGGCCCAATTGCTGGAGAGAATAGAACATGCAGACCAGGCAGGCCTTGATGTATTTGGGATCGGGGAACATCACCGTAAAGGTTTTCTTGATTCGGCACCTGCCCTTATTTTAACGGCAGCAGCTGCACGGACAAAACGAATCCGGCTAACCAGTGCTGTTACGGTGCTGAGTGCAGCCGATCCGGTGAGGGTATTTCAAAACTTCGCGACACTGGATCTTATTTCGAGAGGGCGGGCTGAAATGGTAGTTGGGCGGGGTTCATTCATAGATGCCTTTCCACTATTTGGATTTAGTCTGCAGGATTATGATGAGCTGTTTGTTGAGAAGCTTGACCTGTTGCTTAAAATCCGCGCCAACGAGTTTGTTACCTGGTCCGGTAAATTCCGCCCTGCCCTCAACAACCAGCCTATTTATCCGAGACCGCAGCAACAATCTATACCGATATGGTTGGGAGTAGGTGGCACGCCAGAATCCTTTATTCGCGCAGGCGCACTGGGGTTACCTCTGATGGTGGCGATCATCGGTGGCGAAACCCATCGCTTTCGTCCGCTGGTCGATCTGTACCGGGCCGCTGGAAAAAAAGCAGGGTACCTTCCGGAACAATTGAAAGTGGGGTTACATTCACTTGGCTATGTAGCCAACACGACACAGGAAGCATTGGACGATTTTTATCCGGGCTATGCTGAAGGGATGACCAAGGTGGGCAAAGAACGCGGATGGCCGCCCATGACAAGAGGTCGGTTCGAGTCGCAGATCGGACCAACGGGTGCGTTGCTCGTGGGTAGTGCCGAAGAAGTGGCGGAAAAGATTCTCCATCATGCCGATGCCCTGGGCGGTATTTCCCGGGTTACTTTTCAGATGGACAGCGCGGAATTGCCACATGAAAAATTGATGGAATCCATCGGCATCATGGGCAGCCGACTGAAGCCGTTGACTCTTTAATTAATTTGATCAAAATCTTCCCGATGGATAAGTCTTTAACTGCTGATGACCTGGTGCCTCAGGCATCTTAGAACCCAATCGTCTTTAAGTACGTTATGCTTTGTGGCACTTGCTCCCATTGTCGGGAAGACTCATCTTCAATAAAATAATGTTTGATGCCGGCTTTAAAGCCCGCTTTGACGATGGCTTCAATACCTACATCGCCAGTACCCAACACAATATTGGCTTTGTCTACATCGGCGTGCCCGGTAATGGAGTCGGGGGTTCCTTTAAGGCGATCCTTTAAATGCATTGAAATAAAACGGTTAGGGTATTTATTAAGCAATGCTACGGGGTCAGTTCCAGTTTCCTTTATCCAGAAAACATCCATTTGAAAATTGGCATAGCGTTTATCCATGTGCTTTGCCAGGTAATCGAACAATGTGCCGTCTTCATAAAGTCGAAATTCATAGCCGTGCGCGTGATATCCCAGCGCCAATCCATTCTTATGAAGTACGTCACCAGACCGATTAAAAACAGATACGCCCTTTTTCGCTTCTTCAATAGTGAAATCATCTCCATGGTGAGGAATCCAATAGCAAATCACCTGTTTTGCACCGAGGGCTTTTGCGCGGTCTGCAATTTTTTGCGGGTTACTGGCCAGCGAATCAAAGTTTGCTCCAATAGCTACGATCGTCAGGTTATTCTCTTTCAATAATTTAAGGTAATCGGCTACATCCATTCCCTTTGGCACCCCCCCTTCCAGTTCCCGCACTCCCCATTCATTCAATTGCTTCAACGTTCCGGAAAGATCTGCCTTGGCATGTTTCCCAACAGAACCCATTTGAATTCCAATGACCGGCTGGCCGAAAGAATATGCCGAAATGGACAGGAATAGTAGGATCGGAATTTTTTTCATGGCACTTACTTTAATATGATTTAAAAGTAGACAATAAACAAAGGCGGGAGAAAGCATTTTACTCGAGTGGAGTTGTTTGTGTCTGAAGGCAACCTGAATTTTACTATTTCAACGGTCTGCAAAACTGGCTATATTTGAAAATGGCTTCAATCCTACCTGGCTTCGAATATGATATCTTTATCTCTTACCGTCAAAACGATAACAAATACGATGGCTGGGTGACGGAGTTTGTCAACAACCTCAACAAAGAACTGGAGGCCACACTCAAGGACAAAGTTAATGTCTATTTTGACGCCAACCCCCATGATGGCTTGCTGGAAACGCATTCGGTCAATCATTCACTTGAGTCGAAACTAAAGTGCCTTATTTTTATTCCGATTCTTTCGAAAACTTATTGTGATCCAAAAGGCTTTGCGTGGAACCACGAATTTCTTGCCTTCATTGACCTGGCTAAGCAAGATCAATTTGGATTGAACATTCGATTAGCCTCAGGAAATGTATCAAGCCGCATATTACCCGTGCGCATTCATGATCTTGATCCAGAAGATGTGAAGTTGGCGGAATTGCATCTGGGCGTAATTCGATCCGTGGATTTTATTTATCATTCTCCAGGAGTGAATCGTTCGCTGAGGCCATGGGATGATGACGTAATCAAAAACACGAAGCAACCCTTTTATCGTGATCAAATCAATAAGGTAGCCAATGCGATTGATGAAATTCTTCGCGGAATGAAGCTGGTGGAAAGAAAACAAATCGTAGAGAAGTCATCCCCGGCGGTCGTTGAAGAAACTAATACGGATAGAAATAAAACTATCGATCAACAAAATAGAAGAAGGAATTCTAAGCCATTTTCCATGGTCATTGGGTGGACCGCCGCAGTTATTATTTTTGCAGGGGTCGTATTTTTTGGAATTCGTTGGTACTTGAATCAGCGTAATGTTGACAGAGCAAAGTTGTTTTTGCTCCCCGCCATCCAAAAACTAGTGGACGAGAACTTCAGACCTCCTACTCAGGCCTATGACATGATGAGGGAGGCTAAGAAATATATTCCGAATGATTCAGCACTCATCAAGTTAGAATCAATTGTTGCCACGACCATTCCAATTGAAACAGAGCCCAGTGGCGCTGAAATATTCTGGAAGGAGTATTCAAAACCTGAAACGGAATGGCGATCTTCGGGGATCACCCCTTTAAAAGAAGCATCCTTTCCACGCGGCTATCTTCGAATGGAAATTCGCAAGCCAGGATTTCAAACCATTGAGTATGCCGGACCCTGGCCTTATGCGAGGTTAGGAAAGGACATTGCAAAATCAAAATTGGATCCTTTGGGAACCCTTCCTGAAAATATGGTGAGGATTCCAAAGAAAATTAGCCCGATGTATATCGTCGGGCTTGAATCGTATGGAGACACAAAAGTGGGAGAATTTCTCATCGATCGGTTTGAGGTCACGAACAAACAATTTAAAGCATTCCTGGATGCAAAAGGATACGCGAACAAATCCTTTTGGCAATTTCCCATCCTTTCCGATGGCAAAGTATTATCCATTGAATCTGCCCTGGCTAAATTTACCGATCGCACGGGAAGGCAAGGTCCGGCAAACTGGGAAGCAGGTTCTTACCCCGATGGGCAAGAGAATCATCCGGTTACCGGAATATCGTGTTACGAGGCGGCAGCCTATGCAGCCTTTGTTAAAAAGCAACTTCCAACCATTTTTCATTGGAGTGTCGTGGCCGAAACCTCACGCACAGAATTCATTGTTTCACTCAGTAATTTTAATGGAAAAGGCACCACCGAAGTTGGCAGTTTGCCTGGCTTCAGCTCATTCGGTGTGTATGATATTGCAGGCAATGCGCGCGAATGGTGTTCGAATGAAGCGAATGATCGCAACCAGCGGTTCATTTTAGGCGGAGGATGGAATGACCCCACGTATGCTTTTAATGATGCCTATACCCAGTCGGCAATGGATAGAAGTCCTGCCAATGGATTCCGATGCATCCTGGAACTGCCAGGAGACTCTACCCTTGCCAATTTGAACATAAAGGTCGAGATGGCTTCTCGAGATTATCGAAAAGAAAAACCAGTTGATGATAAAACGTTTGCCATTTTTCGCAGGCAATACGCTTACGATAAAGTCCCGTTGCGCGATAGTGTGAGGTTAATTGCCACAAAGGAATTCTATACAATAGAGAAAATAACATTTGATGCAGGCTATAACAACGAACGGATGCAGATGTATCTGTATCTACCCAAAAACACAAAGCCCCCGTTTCAACCTATTCTGTTTTTCCCGGGATCGGGCGATATATTTTCAAAGAAGTTTGATGCCGATGCGGCAATCTTCAGATTGGATTTCATCTTAAAAAGCGGGCGAGCATTTGTAATTCCGGTATACAAAGGTACCCATGAACGACACGATGAATTGAAATCCGACCTTCAGGAGGAAACGGTCTTCTATAAAGATCACGTGATCATGTGGAGAAAAGACATCGGGCGTACCATCGATTATCTCGAAACCAGAAAAGATATTCAAGCAGGTAAACTCGGGTATCTGGGCTGGAGCTGGGGTGGTTTTATGGGGGGCATTATGCCCGCAGTTGAGAAAAGAATAAAGGCAGTAGTGTTACATGTGGGTGGAATGGAAATGCACAAAGCGTTGCCGGAGGCGGACCAAATCAATTTTATTCCACGCATTACACAACCCGTGTTGATGCTGAACGGAAAGCACGATATGTTTTTTCCGGTAGAGACTTCACAGAAGCCCATGTTTGATTTTTTGGGTACACCTAAAAAGGATAAGAAAATTCTGATGTATGAATCCGGTCATCTTGTTCCCAGAACAGATTTTGTACGGGAGACTTTATTGTGGTACGATCAATATCTGGGTGTCGTGAAGTGACCTCTCTCCATCCATGGGAAGGGGCTATTAGATTAGTGATGTTTGCTTCACTAAGACACATCCCTTAAAGTGGGGGAAAAACAAAAGTTCCGCGCAGAAGCGCAAGGAAGTTTACTACCTAATCTGATTCTTTCCGTTACTCCGGATAGAAATGTTGTTCCAAAGTTTAGGGAATCAACTAAAAATTCTAAAAACTGGATTATGAAAAGCTTTCTCCTGGCCTTGACGGGATTTTTAACATGCCTGAACCTTTCATGTTTTTCTCAAAATGCTATTCTTATTGACCTTCATAAAGAAGTGATGAACAAAAACATAACGGTCTACAATCGGGAATTGAGCCTCATTGATGAGGGCCCTCATTCAGGTTTCAGGTTAAGCAAGGATGCAGGAGAACGAGTTGTCTGGTTGAAGGGGGTTGAATTTTCAAATGGTATTTTGGAATTTGATGTGAGGGGCGAAGATGTCAAACAACACAGCTTTGTCGGAATCGCTTTTCACGGCAAGGACAATGTCACCTTTGAGGCCATATACCTTCGCCCATTTCAATTCAAAGCACAGGATGAAGTTTTGAAGAGTCATTCAATCCAATATATATCCTTGCCAGACTTTACCTGGAGAACATTACGTGACAAGTTCCCCAACAAATATGAGAGAGCAATCGAGCCTTCTCCTGATCCAAACTCATGGGTTCGGGTCCGCGTTGTAATAAAGGATTCTACAATATCAACGTATATCAATGGTAATCCAAAACCATGCATGGTGGTTGAAACGGCAAGCCAGATTCACAGCGGCGCGCTAGGGTTCTATGTCGCCGACACTTCCGGCGGAGACTTTTCAAACCTTTCCATTACCAAAACAAATTAGCTTTACCTTAATTCCGCACAGGCATAATTCAAAGGAACCAGACACCTTTCCGCGAAATGTCTCACTATCCGGATAGCTCATAACAGGCTATTATCACATCACGCGTTGATTACATAATAGACATTTGAAATGATATACCCAATAATTACCATCGCGGCCCCCACTTTATTGACGCGATGAGCCGATATCACCTTGTTGTTGTTGTGTAATTTCAATGCAATGGCTGAAATGGTGAGAATGGCAAATATTCCCAAAAAAGTAAGGTTGTGAAGTATATCGACCAGACTAAACTGAGATGACTCGGGCAGCAGGGAATCTATGATATATTTATTTCCCACGGCTGCAAAAAGGCCACCGATAGGCAAACCAAATCTCGGGTCCAGTTCATTGGTGTCAGTCAAAAAGCTGACCAGGGCAATCAGGAACGCAAAGTACATGCCCAGAAAAATTTTAAGAAATAAACCTTTGGCTTCCCGTTCAATATCCAGCTCAACCGAAAACTTAGAGAATATGTTCGTATCCTTTGCCAACTCAGGGCTACCAAATGAAGTCTTATAGGTGACGATGTCCGTCTCAACTTTAAAGTTGTCAACTTTCCAACCACTCAGCGCTTCTACATTATCAAAGCGACTGGAAACTGTGTCCGCAACAAAGATCAAATCACCGATATCCAATGCTTCGTCTTGCATAACAATTCTTAAATGCTGCATATCGAATGGAAAATCGCTCACGCGCCAGTTTTCTTTCATGGTACATTTTACGCGCATCTTAGCCCAATATTTTCCATTGACCGTATCCAAACTGGTCGAAGTAATCTCTATGTCTTTAGCATTGGTAATGTCAATTTGTTTTGAGAAGTCAAACCGGGGATTGTCATAAACAAACCAAAGCCAGAAGCGTGCTGTGTATTCCTGCGCGTGAAAATTAATGTCGTGGATGCTGATGATGTAAACCCCAACTTTCACGGTGTCTGCTTTATCTTTTGCGTTTGCCACGGAACAAAAGAGAAAAAAAGCAGGAAATAAAAAATGGGCTATTTTGATTTTCATAAGCTTGGTTCGGGGGCATCCAAAATTAATATTTCCTTTTGAATTACCCTCCAGAAATGTCAACCCTTCTTACCCTCAGCCAAAAGAAAGTATCCAAACACTTGTCCTGGCACATCATTTTTCTGAGCCTCTTTTGGCAGTCATCTAAGCACTTATCCTGAAAAAAGGGGGCATAACTCTAATTTCGGCTATCATGGACTTCCCCTTACCAAACTCAACATCCCAGTCTTTTTCTAAACCTTTCAAATATCGATTGTATCTTAAAGCAATTTATAAGATTGTTTTTACCGCATGCGCTATTTCACTTGGGTTCTTGTATTGATTTTACTCAGCTCATTGTCGTCCTTTTCGCAGGGAATGAGGGTCCTTAATCCATCCTGGGCTGAAATACAAAAGTCCCGAAAAGGGAGTGTTACAATCTATTGGTTTGAGAATAATCCATTCGGTTACAAAGACGGTTCCGGACAATTGGTGGGCATGGAGGTAGATATTATGGAAGGATTTCAGCGATACGTCAGAGATCGTTATAAAATTGACCTTTCAATCCAGTGGACACAGGTAAACAGTTTTGAAAATGTTTTAACTCATATAAAAAACGCATTATCGCCTGGCATTTTTGGTGTTGGCGGATTTTCTATCTCAAAGGAACGAAAGACATTTATGAAATTCTCTCCTTCTTACATGGCCGATATCACCGTTCTCGTGTCCACTGAAGATATTCCGATCATTAAGAACAAGGAAGACTTACATAAATATTTACAAGATGCAACCGCAATAACTGCACCCGGTACCCTTTTAGAAAAAGACTTGCTCAAACTAAGGAATGAAAATAAAATTGATTTTAAAATAGAATACGCCTCCAATAGTTACGATTTTCTTGCCCTCATCAAAAATCGAAAAAAGAGCTTTGGTTATCTCAGCCTGCCGGTGTATTTGATGGATTTGAACAAAGGATTGACAAAACTTAAAAGACAAAATTATTTGACCAAAATATATGAGGGTCGTGGAATTGGTTTACCAAAAATAAGTGACTGGGATACCCCAATGAACGAATATTTTGCGAGTCGCGAATTCACACAAAATCGGGAAGCCATCATTGGGAATTATATCAACATTGATTTGTATCATTTTATTGAGAAGTTCGATTCAGAAAACGAGGTAAGTCTTCTCAACAAAGAAAAGGACATTCAGAAGATAAAAATAGAAATGCAGAATTTGGAAATCAGAAAGGACAGCGAGAAGCAAAGGTTAATGATTGTGGTTATCGTTCTATTTTCCATCCTGCTCATCACGATCGTTTTTCTCTTTAGAAATAAGCTTAGGGATCACCGTCTTCTACAGGAGCAGAACGCGGAAATTGAGGCGCAGTCCGATGAGATTAAATCCATCAACGATAACCTGGAGTTGGCGGTTCAGGAGCGCACGCGGGACCTCAATCAGAAAAATTTAGCATTGGAGGAATATGCTTTTATCACTGCCCATAAGTTACGGGCACCCCTGGCCAGAATTCTTGGGTTAGTTGCGCTGCTGGAGCAAATCAATTTAAATCCGGAAGACCATGTCATAATAGATCACCTTAAACAATCATCCATAGATCTGGACACCATTATTCACTCGGTGATGGATGCCATCGAAAAAGCCGATGCACTGGATGCTGAAAAGGAACAGGAGTGAATTGCATCGGAAGCGCCTTGAATGACGGCCTATTGACAAAAGATTGAAAAATCAGGGTCACGAGGGGCACACCGAATGTCGAAGTAATCGATAAACACCGGTGTCTTCGTGACCCTGTTGAAAATTCGAATCAGGACTAATCTTGCTTCACAAATTCGGCATTGGCAATTAATTTCACTTCTTCACCCAATAGAATTCCGCCGGTTTCAGAAACCATGCTGAAACTTACACCAAAATCCTTCCGGTTGATTTTGCCACTCAGCGAAAATCCGACACGGGTTTTGCCCCATGGATCGTTGGTCATTCCGCCAAATTCGACATCTAAAATGATTTCCTTCGCAGTCCCTCTCATCGTGAGGGTACCGTACAGTTTATAATTTTCTTCGCTGAGTTTCTCTAACGTCTTCCCTTCAAAAATGAGCTGAGGATGCAGCGCTGCGTCAAAGAAATCGCCAGTTTTTAAATGCCCGTCCCGTTGCTCATTGTTTGTGGAAATCGAATCGATATCCGCTGTAAAATGGACTTTCGCAGTTGTAAAATCATCGCCTTCCGTCTCCACCGTTGCATTGAACTTGTTGAATTGTCCTGTTACCGTGGAAATCATCAAATGCTTGACTTTGAATTGAATTTCTGAGTGGGTTGGGTCTATTGCCCATGTCGTTTTCATAGTTGCTTTTTTATTGGGTTAGTCTTGCTTATTTTGCATTACAAAGATAGTGGTATTTACTATACTTTTGTAAGTACTATACAATAGTATAGCACAATACTTCCCGGTTTACCTCAAATAGTCCTGCGGATATGCCAAAAGTAAAGCGCCCAGAAATAAAAAATCATGCCGATTGCACCAAGGCAATACTCCCTGTAAGGGATGCGCTGGACATATTAAGCGGGAAATGGAAACTGCCGATCATCATTTCCCTGATGTTTGGCAACAAGCGATTCAGCCAAATGGCGAGAGAAATAGCTGGCATTACGGACCGGATGCTGTCCAAAGAGTTAAGGGATCTGGAAATGAACCAGCTTATCAAGCGAACGGTGTATGATTCGGTGCCGGTGGTCGTAGAGTATTCCATGACACCGTATGGAAAATCGCTTGAGAATCTGATCAACGAATTAAGAATCTGGGGTACGCTCCACCGGAAGCGAATTATTAAATAATGACTGGCCAGGAATGTCGGTCGAATGGACCGGGGTCACAAATTGAATGTGGTCCCAAAGTCCTCCCGCGCTTTGTTTTCTTCAGCGACTAGACCTCCTCTAAAAATGTTCAGAAACCTTCAGGATTTGTTATTTCAGCGGTCGTAAAACTGGCTATATTTGGTTAATGGCTTCAATCTTGTCCGGCTTCGAATATGATATCTTTATCTCCTATCGTCACAAAGACAATAAGTACGATGGGTGGGTCACTGAATTCGTGACCAACCTGAAAAAGGAAATCGGCGCCACATTTAAGGAAGACATCAGCATTTACTTCGATAGTAACCCTTACGATGGCTTGCTGGAAACCCACAGCGTGGACAAAAGCCTGGAAGCCAAACTCAAGAGCGTCGTCTTTATACCCATCATTTCTCAAACGTATTGCGATACCAAAAGCTTTGCCTGGCAGCATGAGTTCTGCGTGTTTAACCGATTGGCGAAAAAAGATCAGTTTGGCAGGGATATCCGGTTGGGCAATGGGAATGTCGCGAGCCGGATTCTTCCGATGAAAATCCATGAACTCGATGCAGCGGATAGCGCAGTGCTTGAAAAAGAATTGGGTGGGCCGCTGAGGGCGGTTGAATTCATTTTTAAATCAGCGGGCGTAAATCGGCCTTTGCATGCAAACGACAAGCGCGAGGACAACCTGAGTCGGTTGTTTTATCGCGATCAAATCAACAAAGTTGCCAACGCGGTAAAAGAAATTACCAATGGCCTCCGTTTTCCGACTAACAAGGAAAAGCTGGAAGAAACAAAGAGCATCCTTCCCCACAACATCTCCGCAACACCGTCCCCAATCGATCAGAACAATAGATCCATCGCCGTTCTACCCTTTGTGAATTTGTCACAGGATGCCTCACATGAATACTTTGCGGATGGAATTACGGAAAATATTCTGATCCAACTGGCTAGCCTTCGACAATTGCGTGTGATCTCCCGTACCTCCATTATGCGATACAAGAAGACTTCCAAGTCGGCACCGGAGATAGCGGCCGAATTAAGTGTGAAATATATCCTGGAGGGAAGCGCTCAGACGCATGGAAATAAAGTGCGCATCCAGGTTCAACTCATCGACGCGGAACAGGATGATCATGTTTGGTCCAAAGTATTTGTGGAAAACATGGATGATATTTTTTCAATACAAAGCAACGTCGCTGAAATTGTGGCCAAAGAACTCCACGCTTCACTGGCGCCCAAAGAAAGTGAAAAACTAAAAGTTGCTCCTACCCAAAACCTGGAGGCCTACGACCTGTTTCTCAAAGGGCGTCACGCATTCAATCAATGGGGCGTAGAAGGTTATCGCGCCGCCACGGAATATTTTAAGAAAGCCATTGCCCTGGACCCTGACTTTAAGGAGGCCTACTCCAATTTGGCCAGTTCCTATTCTGCCCGGATGTCGTGGAATGGGGACCTGTCGCCTCACGAAGCAAAGAAAAACATCGATCTCTATTTGAACGAAGCCTGGAAGCGAGGGCCCTCGGAAAATGATTACCTCACGCAGGCGTTTGTTGAATTTTTCATCTCCAGGGATTTTCAATCTGCTGAAAAGTTGTTGCTGCAAGCCCGGCAGGCAGGACCAAACAATGCCGATATTTTATACACCTATAGTTATTTGCTCAATATGATGGGACGCTTTGAAGAAGCTGTCCAATGTGTTGAAAAAGCCAAATCGATTGATCCGCTAACCGTGGCTTATTTTAATTATCAAACCATCAGTCTTCACCTCCTGGGCAAAAATAAAGAGGCGCTGGATACCCTGCAAGAAGGCTTGGGTCTATACCCTTCCGTTTTGCGCTTTTATGACTTCAAAGCGCGGATCTGCCTGACCCTGAACAGATGGGAAGCAGCTGAAGAAGCGGTGCTAGCTGGGTTTCGAACTTCTACCCTAAGACCTCCTTCCATGGTGGCCTATCTGGCCATTGCATCTTCCTCCTTAAATAAGAAGAATCAATGCAAAGAATTGCTGGATGAATTGATAAAACGGAGTGGAAACCAGGAAAGAGCTATTCATATTAATATAGTGTATGTGTTCAATGCATTAAAAGACCTTACCTCTGCCCGGTTTTGGCTGAACAAAGCCCAAGAAACCAATGATGTGGGGTTGATCTGGTGGGAGGTGGATCCGCTTCTTAAAAACCTGAGAGATCATTTGCAGGGAAAAGTAAAATCCCTTTCACCTGAATTTGAGGCAGCAGAAAAAAACATTGTTGAGTTGCTTGAGACGAAAATGCCGAAAATGCCATACCACAATATTCAACATGTCTATGATGTACTGAATGCGGTGATGGTGATTGTTGAAAATGAAAAGGCAAGCGATGAAGAAATCAAATTGCTTCGGGTAGCCGCACTTTTTCATGATGCGGGGTTCATTCATTCCCCTTCCCATCATGAGGAGCGAGGTGCACAAATGGCCACCGAAATCCTTCCTGCCTTTGGCTTGAGTGATCATCAGATTGACAGCATCAGTAAAATGATTTTGGCAACCAGACTTCCGCAATCGCCTTCGACAAAATCCGAGAAAATTCTATGCGATGCAGACCTTGATTATTTAGGTCGCGATGATTTTTATGAAACTGGAGGCAAGCTTTTGGAAGAAATGAAAACGAATGGTGTCGTTGAAACGGATCGGGAATGGAACATCATGCAGAAAACGTTTCTGGAGTCGCACCGGTATCACACTTACTTTAGTCAAACTAATCGCGAGCCGCTGAAACAGGAACGGCTGAAGGAAATAGTTTCAGGGCTTCAGAAAAAGTGATTGCCTGATCATGCACTGAGAATGAAAAGCTCATGGTGGTGAATTGAAAGTGATAACAAGAGGGGAAGGATCTGAATTTATTGTTCAGTTGCCGTAGCGACACATATTGAACCTTTTGAAAATTATTTTATGAATGCAAAATCGATAAAAGGAACGTCCCCTACAGAAATTAGAACCGCCTTGCAACGGAGCGTGGCCATGGGATTTAAACCAACCCTGGCGTTTGTCTTTATCTCCATTAAACAAGACTTCGATACGGTATGCAATCTTCTCGATCAGCATGGCATTAAAATTTTTGGTGCCACCACTGGCGGTGAGTTTATTGATGGTGATATTGGCGCAGGAACCATTGCCATCCTGTTATTGGATATGGATCCATCCAACTTCATGGTATTGCTCGAAGATTATCGCGACAAAGACCCCGAAGTAGTGACGCAAGTGATGGCAAGTAAAGCAAAAGAACGATTTAATAATCCATCGTTTATTCTCTCCAGCAGCTTCGCTGTGACCAACGAATCGGTTTCTTTAGGAGAGCCCATCATCAGAGCGATAGAATCCATTACAGGAAAAGACACGATTATCTGGGGAGGCAGAGCAGGTGACGATTTTATGTTTAATGAAACGGTGGTGTTTACCAATCATGAATTGATGAAACGGGGAATTCTGCTGTTAGTATTGGATGGTGATAAAATTACGGTGAAGGGGCAGGCAGCCTCGGGTCAGAAACCAGTAGGAATAGAAAAAACAATTACAAAGACAGTGGGCAACTGGGTGCACAAGATCGATAACCAACCGGCAGCGGAAATGGTGTTGCGATACCTTGGACTAAAATTAACTCAAGAGGAAGCGGAAACTTTCAATCCGGGCACAACCGTGTTCAGCGTTGCCAGGGATAAAGGTGAACCGGTGTTGAGAACAGCCGGAGTGTTCAATTGGAAGGACAAGTCGATTTCCATTCTTGGAGGTATTCAAGAAGGAGATAAAATCCGCCTGACTCTTGCGCCTGATTTTGAGGTTGTGGAAGAAGTGAGTAGAAATGCCGAAAAGTTAAAGAAGGAGGAGATGCCCTATGCGGATGCATTGCTTATGTTTTCTTGCATTGGCAGGCTGGCTCAATTTGGGCCGTTGGTGGGTGATGAAATTGAAGGCGTCAGAAATGTATTCAATGTTCCCATGGCTGGTTTTTTTACCTATGGCGAATTTGGAAGGACCCCGAACGGAAATAATGAATTTCATAATAACACTTGCTGCTGGGTGACATTGAAAGAAAAATGATGATTAACAAATGAACCCTCTTCTTCAATCGATACTCGACAAACTTCAGAACCCGGAGAATCTGACTCCAGAGCAGAAAGATTCCTTATTGAAGGCACTGAAAGAGGAAGATAAACATCAAGCTCAACTTCAGTTTAAACTTGACCGGGCCGAAAAAGACCGGCGCACGTTGTCGGTGATGCTGGAAGAAAGTATTGAAGATCTCCAGAAAAAAAACAGGAATCTGGAAATTGAATCTTCACTGGAGCGGGTACGGACCGTGGCGATGGGAATGAGAAACCCTGAAGACCTGTTGACCATTTGTGAAAGTCTCTTCCAGGAACTTCAGAAGCTGGGCTTCTCCGAACTTAGGAACTCGATGATCAACATTTATGATGATGAAAAGACTTCGTTTCTGAACTTTGATTATTCAAACCATTCAGGCAAAACCATTACGCCCCATTTTTACAACAGTCATCCTGTAATTCAGAATCAGGTAAATCAAGTAAGGAGTTCACTGGATGCCTTCTCAGAAGTAGTTTTTGCCGGAGAAGACCTGAAAGACTGGAAAAAAATCAGAAAGAAAAAAGGTGAACCGGACGATCCAAAAGTGGACATGATCGATTCACTGTATTATTATTTCTATTCCATAGGAACCGGGGCCATCGGCATTTCTACCTACAGTCCTATCCCCGAAGCAAAGCTGAATGTGCTGAAACGTTTCCGGAATGTGTTTGACTTTGCTTATCGACGATATGCGGATGTAACGCAGGCGGAGGCGCAGGCAAAAGATGCCAGGATTGAGGCCTCCCTTGAACGGGTAAGAGCGCAGGCCATGAGCTTACGCAAATCGGAAGAGTTGGCTGACGTAGTTAAAGTCATCTTTATGGAACTGAAGTCGCTCGGCTTTGTTGATCTTCGGAACACTGAAGTAATCATTAACAACGACGGTAAAGAATCCATTCTTAGTTATTACTATTCTGATTACGGCATCATCGGTTCCATCGAAGTCTTTTATAAAACAAATCCAACCGTTCAGCATTGGGCACAGGAATTAAAAAAAGCCAGTGATGCTTTTGCCATTATTGAAATTCCGGAGACGGAAATGGATGCGTGGAGAAAATACAGGGAAGAAATTGGTTATGCACCCGACCCCAAATTGAATGAAGCAAAATCCGTTTTCTACTATTCCTATTCTACCGGGTTGGGAGCATTGAGTATATCCTCTTTTGCTCCAGTTTCGGAGGAACAAATCAATATCCTGGAACGATTCAAGAATGTATTCGGCCTTGCCTATCGACGGTATGCCGATTTGACCCAGGCCGAAGCACAGGCGAGAGAAGCGCAGATTGAGCTGGCATTGGAACGTGTGCGCGCCAGAACGATGGCCATGCAAAAAAGCGAGGAACTTTCGGAAACGGCTTTTATTCTTTTTCAGCAGTTCAGGGAATTGGGTGAAGAACCCATTCAATTGACCATTGGCATTTATCATGAAATCGAGGGCGTGATTGAATTCCGGGTCACAGATTGGGCGGGTGGCGGCTCGCAGATTGACCGGGGATTTAATTTAAGTATTGAAGAACCGACCTTATTAAAGAAGGCATTTACTGCGTGGAAGGAACAGAAGAAATCCCTCGTTGTGGATCTTACCGGAAAGGAATTGCAAGGTTGGATAGATTATCGAAATGCACATACAGGGGTTAGCATCCAAAGTAATGATACCAGTGGACGCCGGGTAGTGAGCATCGCTTTCTTTTCCAAGGGACATATTTCAATATCCAGTGCAGAGCCAAGGCCGCCTGAAACGGTTCTGCTGCTGGAACGATTTGCCGGTGTGTTTGATCTTACCTATACGCGCTTCCTGGATCTGAAAAATGCTGAAGCACAAATAAGGGAAGCAAAAATTGAGGCTGCGCTGGAACGAGTGAGATCCAAAACCATGGCCATGCACAACAGCCAGGATGTGGGTGACACGATTTCCACCTTGTTTGACGAGTTGGTGAAGCTGGGAATTACCACGAACCGTTGTGGCATATTGATTTTCAACAATACAAACATTACCGAAGTATGGACGGCCAAGGCTAACCCCCAGGGAGATGCTACCTTAATCATTGGGCATCTGGATGTCTCAATTCATCCCATGCTCCAAAATGTCCGCAATGCCTGGACAAACAAGGAATCTTTATTTTCTTACGAATTGGCCAGTGGGGATTTGAAGAATTATTATCAGGCCATCAACGATGCGCAATATTATCCTACCCGCTTTAAGATGGATGCATTGCCCTTCAAAGAAATTCACACTGATTTTTATTTTGGGGAAGGTTGCATTTTTGCTTTTACGGCCGAACCCATACCTGCAGATTTCGTTACGCTTTTTAAGCGGTTTGCGGGCGTGTTTGGACAGACTTACCGGCGATTTCTAGACCTGCAAAAAGCTGAAGCGCAGGCAAGGCAGGCACAGATCGAAGCCGCGATGGAAAAAGTTCGTTCCCGGGCACTGGCCATGCAGAAGCCGGATGAACTGCTGGAGGTGGCCGAGCTGCTTCGCAAAGAAATGGGCTTGCTGGGCGTTGAGGAATTAGAGACGAGTTCTATTTACATTCAGGATGAGGCAAAAGAAAGTACCGAATGCTGGTATGCTATTAAAGATATTCGTGACAATGACAAGCAATTGATCACCGACCACATGACCATTCTCCTCAGCGAAACATGGGTGGGACGGGAGATGCTTGCATTTTACCTATCCGAACAAAAACAAACTTCCATTCTCATGCAAGGTGAAATGCGAAAAGAATGGATTAACTATTGCGCAAGTCACTCAAAGGTGTTGCAGGGATATTATGGAGAGGTCATCCCGGAAAGGACTTATCATCTGTTGAAATTCTCCAATGGATACATGGGTGCCGCTTCCCTCGGCGCCATCTCGGATGAAAGCTGGAATCTGCTGCACCGTGCCATTGCCGTTTTTTCCCTGGCCTACACCCGATTCCTCGATCTGCAGAAAGCCGCAGCACAAGCACAAGAAGCTCAGGTTGAACTCGCCCTGGAAAGAGTTCGCGCCCGAACCATGGCCATGCACAAAAGTGAGGAACTGGCAGAAACCGCTTCGGTTGTTTTCAGGCAACTGACCATCCTGGGCATAGAACCCAACCGGCTTTACATTACCCTCATAAAAGATGATTCGGGGATCGCGGAATTCTGGATCACCGATGAGGATGGAAGTAAGGTAAGTTCTGGATTTACGGCTAACCTGAACGACAATTCTTCTTTCAAAAAAATGTATGACGGATGGAAGGAGCAAAAAAAATCAATAACTATTGACATGCAGGGAAAGGAACTAGAGGAATATTTTCATCATCTCACCCAACTCCATGTTCCTTTCAAAGATGGTCTTTCACAAAAGCGAAGGGTTCAGAATATTACTTATTTCAACAACGGGTTTATTGGGATGGCATCACCTGAAGATCAGCCTCGGGAAACGCTGCAATTGCTGGAACGGTTTTCCGCTGTTTTCAATCTTACCTACACCCGCTTCCTCGATTTACAAAGAGCCGAAGCCCAGGCAAGAGAAGCAAAAATTGAAGCCTCGCTGGAGCGCGTCCGCTCGAAGGCGATGGCCATGCACAGTTCTGACGATCTGGCCTCTACCGTGGATACTTTCTTTGGGGAATTAAAATCGTTGGGCGTTCTTCCGCATCGGTGCGGAGTAAACTTAATCGACAAAGAAACCCATACTGCCGAACTCAAGGCCACCACAGCCACCCGGGATGGAGAATCCATGAAAGTCAGCGGAAGATTAAATCTATTTGGTCATCCCATATTGGCCAACGTATACAATCACTGGCTGGAGCAAAAGGAATATCATCCTGTATTACACGGACACGAAATAAAGGATTACTATAAGGTAATGAGTCCTCAGATCGATTTTCCGAATTTTGCGGAGGATGAGACCCAATATGGATACTACTTTTTCTTTACAGAAGGTGCAGTATATACCTGGTCAGAAAATGAGTTATCGGAAAATGAATTGAGGATTTTCCGGAGGTTTACTTCCGCAATTTCACTCACCTATAGACGATATAAAGACTTGAAGGATGCGGAAGAACAGGTACGCGAAGCAACGATAGAGGCTGCCCTGGAAAAAGTCAGAGGCAAGGCGATGGCAATGCACACCAGCAGCGACCTGACCACCACGGCCAGTATGGTTTTTACAGAATTGCGAAAGCTTGGGATCAGTCCGATGCGATGCGGGGTAAGTTTGCACCACAAGGAGCACCGAAAGAATTTATTGTATTCAGCAACCGCATTGGAAAGCGGAGATGACCTTTCTCTTGTTGGATGGGCCTTGTTGGATGGCCATCCTGTATTATCAGAAATCTATGATAGCTGGCTTCGTGGTGAAGACTATTTTCCGGTGTTGAAAGATGAGTTACTGAAAACTTATTATGAAAAGATCCGGCACAGTTTCAGTGTCCCTGTTGTGCAATGGGGCACTGAACAGTATGGATACTTTCTGCCTTTTTCGGAGGGCTCTTTTTATGGCTGGTCGGAAAAGCCCTTTACTGAATCGGAAATAAAAATACTCAAACGGTTTGCCTCGGTGATTGACCTCACCTTCAGGCGATATCTAGAACTCCAGAAATCGGAAGCCAATGCCCTGGAAGCAGTCCGACGTGCTTCATTGGATCGGGTACGAGCTGAAACTGCTTCCATGCGCACCACGGCGGATTTAGAAAGGATCACTCCTTTGATATGGAATGAGTTGACCACGCTGGGTGTCCCTTTTATCCGGTGTGGGGTTTTTATTATGGATGAGGCGCAGCAACAAATTCATACGTTTTTGTCTACACCCGACGGCAAAGCGATTGCTTCTTTCAATACCCCCTTTTCAAACTCAAGTGGACTTACCGAAGCCTTGCCCCATTGGCGTAAGAACGAAATGTACAAGACCCATTGGGACGAAGAAGCATTTTTGAAGCAGACCAAAAGCCTCATGGAACAGGGCGCTATCTCCTCTCCTGAAAAATACCTCACGGAGAATCGGCCCACTAGTTTGCATTTGCATTTCCTTCCTTTTTTGCAAGGGATGTTGTATGTAGGTGATGTGGCCCCCCTGAGCGATGAGCATTTGCAGTGGGTGCAAGCCCTTGCCGATGCATTCTCCACAGCCTATGCCCGCTACGAAGATTTCAACAAACTGGAATCGGCCAAGGGTCAAATTGAAAAAACATTGGTGGATTTAAAGCAGACCCAGGCACAACTGGTGCAATCGGAAAAAATGGCCTCGCTGGGTGAGCTTACTGCTGGCATTGCCCATGAAATTCAGAACCCGTTAAACTTCGTGAATAACTTTTCTGAAGTGAGCAATGAACTCCTTGATGAGATGGTAGAAGAAGTAAAGAAAGGAAATTATGAAGAGGTGAAAGCCATTGCCCACGATGTAAAACAGAACCTCGACAAAATCAATCATCACGGAAAGAGGGCCGATGCCATTGTAAAAGGTATGTTACAACATTCCCGAAGCAGCAGCGCGGTAAAGGAGCCTACCGATATCAATAAACTGGTAGATGAGTACTTGCGACTGGCCTATCACGGCTTGCGCGCCAAAGACAAATCGTTCAATGCTAAATTTGAAACGGTCTTTGATGAAAGTATCCTGAAAGTCAATGTCATCCCTCAGGACATCGGCCGAGTTGTATTGAATTTGATTACGAATGCATTCTATGCCGTTACGGAAAGAAAGATCAAGCAACCTCAAGGTTATGAACCCATCGTTGTGGTAAGCACTAAAGGCCCTCTCTCCATTCATGGAGAGGGCAAAGTAGAGATCCGCGTTAAAGACAACGGCAACGGCATTCCGCAAAAAGTGCTTGACAAAATCTTTCAGCCTTTCTTTACGACTAAACCCACCGGTCAGGGAACGGGATTAGGATTATCCTTGAGTTATGATATCGTAAAAGCACATGGCGGCGAGTTGAAGGTAGAGACGAAAGAAGGCGAAGGAGCAGATTTTATTATCCAATTACCGATTTAAGAAACCCTTATGACCAAAGCATTCACCATTGCGCTTTTCACAGTAATGACCTGCAACCCGTGCACGGCTCAAAACAAGTATGTAGACAGCTTGAAAACCGCTTTGGCCGATGTAAAAAAACCGATCGACCGATTTGACATCATCAATCGGATTTCAGAACGCTTTGTGTTTTATGATGGCGTGAAGGTTGACTCAGCCGCCTGTATTCAATTACTTCAAATCGGACAACAGTTGCACAATGATTCGTTGCTGGCGATCAGTTATAACTGGATTGGCTCGTATTTCTCATTCAATAACGGCGATAATGCAGCCGGGCTTGAATACTATTTTAAAGCCATTCCGCTTGCAGAAAAGGCACACGACAAGAGAAGAATAAGCTCCTTGTATTTTGATATAGCCCTCCTCTATGCCCAGCTTCATAACAATGAAGAGGTCGTTATGAACAATCGCAAAGGCGGAGAAAACCTTCCGGATAAATCCTCTCCTAAATACGAATATATGTTGGTTCAGTACCAGCGGGGTATGTCCAGGTACTATCTTCTGGCCAATAAGCCAGACTCCGCTTTGTATTATTCCGAAGCAGCGGCGGAAACCGGTCGTCACTTAAAAAGTATTCTGTTTGAATTTACCGGACTCGCCCTCAGCGGTGAGGCGTATGCACAAATGGGTGATCAAAAAAGGGCGGACAGCTATTTCAGCAAAGCGGCAAAGATGTCGGAACTAATTGAAATTCATTCAGCCAAGCAAGAGTTTTTTACCGCCTATATCCGATTTCTGATCAAAGTCAACAGATTAGCAGAGGCGCATGAGCAATCAAGAAAATATTTAAATCTTGGTATACAAACTAATAATAACAATCTGAAATTGTCAGGGGCTGGTTTCATGAGACAAGTATTTGACGCCTCGCATCAAACCGACAGTGCCTACTATTATTCAAAAATGGAAGCTGCATTGAACGCTTTAATCTTTAGCGAAAACAACCGAAGCAGGATTGAGGCATTGGCCTTTAACGAACAACTGCGAAATCTGGAAGAAGAGGGTAAGAAAGCGGCTGTTGAAAATCAATTGAAACAATATGGGTTGTTGGTCGGAATGGGGGTATTCACCATCATTGTATCTCTACTTTACAGGAATAACAGACAAAAACAAAAAGCAAATAAAATCCTTGAGACAGCGCTGATTAATCTGAAATCCACCCAATCCCAGCTCATCCAATCCGAAAAGATGGCAAGCCTGGGAGAACTCACTGCCGGCATTGCTCATGAAATACAAAACCCATTAAATTTTGTCAATAATTTTTCGGAAGTAAATACCGAACTCATTGATGAATTACAGGGGGAATTAAAAGCCGGCAAAGTGGATAATGCGATCTCCATTTCAAATGACATCAGAGGCAATGAAGAAAAAATAAATCACCACGGTAAACGGGCCGATGCTATTGTAAAAGGAATGCTGCAACACAGTCGTAGCAGCAATGGCATAAAAGAACCAACCAATATCAATACGCTGGCAGATGAGTATCTGCGATTGGCCTACCATGGCTTGCGTGCCAAGGATAAATCGTTTAATGCTTCAATGAAGACCGATTTTGATGAAAGCATTGAAAGCATTAATATTATCCCTCAGGATGTTGGCAGGGTAATACTCAATTTAATAACCAACGCTTTTTATGCGGTAACCGAAAAAAAGAAAAACCTTACCTCTGCGAAAGAAGGAACCGAGAATTTCAATACTGTTTACGATCCTACAGTAACTGTGATGACCAAAAAACTTACTTCAACTTCCGGCGAAGGAGCCCGTGTGGAAATAATAGTGAAAGATAATGGTAATGGAATTTCCCGAAAAGTATTGGATAAAATTTTTCAGCCTTTCTTTACTACCAAACCTACCGGAGAAGGAACAGGACTGGGATTGAGTATGAGCTATGATATTATCACCAAGGGCCACGGTGGTCAGTTAAGCGTTAAAACAAATGAAGGCGAAGGCTCTCAATTCATAATTACTTTACCAACATAAACCTTAAATTCAACAAATGAAAATTTTAGTAGTTGACGACGAAAGAGATATTCAAACATTGTTTGAGCAGCGTTTTAGAAAGGAAATCAGGGAGAAATCGCTTGAATTTGTTTTTGCCTTTTCTGGTGAGGAAGCTTTGGCATATCTTAACAATCATGAGCATGAAGCAGTATTGATATTGTCGGATATAAACATGCCCGGCATGAGTGGCCTGGAGTTATTGGGTCATATTAAGCAAAAGTATCACAAACCACCGCCACTGGTAATGATGATAACCGCTTATGGTGATGCGGAAAATTTTAACATGGCTAAACAACTGGGGGCCGACGATTTTTTAACCAAGCCTGTTGACTTTACTTTATTGAAAGAAAAATTTAAAATTATAAACTGATGGCAAAAATATTAGTGGCAGATGATGAGACGGATTTAGAAATGCTCATCAAACAAAAGTTTCGCCAGAAGATAAGAGAGCATCAATACGAATTTATTTTTGCCATAAATGGCAATGATGCATTGGAGAAGATTCAGCAGCATCCGGATGTTGACATCGTATTGAGTGATATCAATAT
>JAYVXP010000251.1:0-3443 GCA_043785125.1 Bacteroidia bacterium | reverse complement strand
GATCTACCACCAATCTGATCTCGGGGGCATCCTACACATTATCCGTCACATCAGCCTTGCATTCCTCCAATGGTGTAGCCTTTCAATCCTTCACGTCTACGTTCAAGACCATCGGAACGTTTGTCCCTTCCAATCAGGTTGCCTATTGGAGTTTTGAAGGGATCCCTGATGATGTGGTTGGAAGTCATGATCCCATTACCACCGATGATGCGCTCATTACCTATGTCAACAGTAAGAATATTGAGTCTGGAATGGCAGCTTCCTTTGATGGCAAAACCAGCATTGAACAGATACTTAGCGGATCCACATTACTAACGCCGGAATTTACCATCACTTTCTGGATGTGGCTGAATAGTGATAACCACCTTACTGCGAATGGCAACCAAAAGGGAAGTTATGTATTCGGGATCGGAAATGTGCATGGTCTACAATTTGATGTTGATCCCAATTATGCATGGTGCCGGTTTTCTCATGGGCTGTTCTTGAGTGACGGCACGACGACCACCACCGATTTTCAATTTTACGCCAACGGCAGAACAAAAGATAATCTGGCAAGTGAAAAGGCGGACAGCATAAAATTGGGAATTGACAATGCGACGACCGTGTGCCAGAATCTCGGAACCAGCGGCCTGAAATCGAAACTGGATAAAGTATGGGCTCAGGTAGCGTTTACATTTGAAGACTCTACAAAAACCCGTTCAATGTATATCAATGGAGAATTAATGTACCAACAAGATTTGGGCCTGCTGGATACGACATACGTGCTCCCGGCAATACGACCTCTCTACAAGGCGGCCAGGCTCCAATTTCTTCCGGACATCACGGCGAGATATGATGATATGCTTGTGTTCGGATTCTGGCAAAGTAAACTAAACACCTACAACGGTATTTCAACCGAATACAGCAATCCCGATTCGAATCACTTTCAGGGACTGCTGGACGATGTGAGGATTTTTAACCGGGCGCTCACGGCGCTTGAAATTTCCCTCGTTTACAAGGATGAGAAACCATAAACCACTGGCCTTAATGTATGGGTTATCGCGTTTTCAGCCTCCCTGGAGTTTTCAAAATTGAAGTTTGGTGGTAGATTGCAATACTTCGGTATTGATCTTACAACGAATTCATGAAAAGGAGTGCCATCCTGTTTCTTATACTCACGGTTTTTGCGATTGCTGTTTTCACGTGGTTTTTTAGTCAGCGGAAATCTTCACACCAGGAAATGATCCAACTCCTGGCACAAACCAGGGAAAAATCTCATTCTCAAAACAACCCCTTTTATCCTGAAGGGAAACTGCGATATTATGATTCGCTTATTGCAATGGGAGGAAACGAGTCTCAGATCATGATGTGGAACTATCACAAGACGGAGACCCTTTTGCGGCTCGGCGAGGAAGAGCAGGTCATTGAGATCATGGAGAATTTTATAATGAAAAACGAAAAAACGGCTCCGGCCACTACCCGGATTGCCAGGGCTACTTTGGCGCTGGCCTATTTGCGTTTGGGTGAAAGAACCAATTGCATCGCAGGCCATGTTTCCGAATCCTGTATCATGCCCATCAGGGGACTTGGGGTTCACCGGGATCGCTATGCGACGGTAAAGGCAAAAGAAGCATATTTAAAACTACTGGAAAGTGATTCAATGGATCTTGAATCGCGCTGGCTGCTCAACATTGTGTGCATGACGTTGGGAGAATATCCAAAAGAAATTCCTTCCAAGTGGCTCTTGCCCGGCCTGGATGCGGACACCTCTTTTCAAGTGAATGCCTTTCACGATATTGCTAACCCGCTGGGCCTTGATGTGAAGAACATGGCTGGCGGTACGCTGGTCGATGATTTTGACAATGACGGTTACCTGGATATTGTAACTTCAGGGTGGGGGCTGGAAGAAGGAATGCACTACTTCCGCAACAACACCGATGGAACATTCAGCGATCTTTCCAGCAAAACGGAATTGGGAGAAATCACAGGCGGATTAAATATTACACAGGCCGATTACAACAACGATGGATATGCTGATATCCTTGTTCTTCGCGGTGCATGGAAAGGCAATTTCGGCAAAGAACCTAACTCCTTGTTGAGAAATAATGGAGATGGAACGTTTACGGATGTGACAACGCAATGCGGTTTGCTTTCCTTCCACCCTACCCAATCTGGAACCTGGAATGATTTCAATCACGATGGCTGGCTGGATTTATTTATTGGCAACGAGAGCATGGTAAAAGGACGTGGAGAAAAACATCCCTGCGAGTTGTACCGCAACAACAAGGATGGCACGTTCACCGAAATCGCGAAGAGCGCAAAATGCGATGTGATAGCTTTTGTAAAAGGGGTCACCTCCGGAGATTACGATAATGACGGTCTGGCGGATATTTTTATTTCTACTCTCGATGGCAACAAAATTCTTCTGAAAAACAAAACTTCTAAAAAAGGTGAGATAGTTTTCGAAGATGTGACTGAAAAAGCAGGTTTGAGCAAAGAAATGGGTAGCACTTTTCCAACCTGGTTTTGGGACTACAACAACGATGGCTGGCTCGATATTTTTGCATGCGGCTACGATTTTAAGCGATCGTTGGCGTTCTATGCTGCAGCCGAGACCATGAAGATATCACTGGGCAATTCTGAGAAGATGTTTTTGTTTGAAAACAACAAGGATGGCACGTTTACCAACGTGGCAAAGAAGGCGGGGCTGGATAAATATGTGTTTGCGATGGGATCCAATTTTGGAGACATCGATAATGATGGATACCTGGACATGTACCTCGGTACAGGCAATCCGGTTTTGAATTCCATCATCCCCAACAAGATGTTTAAGAATGTAAAGGGAAAACAGTTCGTAGATGTCACGACCTCGGCACGGGTAGGTCATTTACAAAAAGGTCACGCCGTCTCTTTCGCCGACCTCGATAATGATGGCGATCAGGATATTTATACCGACCTGGGGGGTGCATACATCGGGGATGCTTATCAGAATTCGTTTTTCCTCAATCCAGGTCAGGGAACCAACAATTGGATTTGTATTGCCTTGGAGGGTTCAGCATCCAATCGATCGGCGATTGGAACCCGTTTAAAACTTTCCTTCAAAGAAAACAATGAGCAGCGAACTATTTATCGGGATGTCAACTCAGGCGGGAGTTTCGGGTCTTCACCTTTGAGAAGGGAAATAGGAATTGGGCAGGCAAAAATTATTGACGAGATTGAAATAAAATGGAATGGCAGTGGTAAGACGCAGCGCTTTAGGAATATCGCGCCCAATCAGTTTGTCAAAATCGTTGAAGGAAGTGAGGAAGTTCGGAAAATACACCTTAAAAGCGTTGACTTAACGCCCCTGACCACGCATACCGTACTCAATGGAGTGAAGTGAAAGATTATTTTTTGAATAATAAGATGAATAAGATTTCTCGAATTCTCTTGCTGCTCGGCGGTTGGGTATGCGCGCTGACAAG
>JAYVXP010000250.1:0-127773 GCA_043785125.1 Bacteroidia bacterium | reverse complement strand
CTTTGAACTTCTTATATTCTTCCGCGGTGAATCCAAAAGTAGAACTATACATTTCGTTTGTCAGGTTGGTTATCCAAATAGTAGTTTTTAGCTCTTTCAATGGCTTTTGCAGGTTGCTCTATTTCATCTAATCTTTCTTTCCCCACCCGGGCCAGCCACCTTTTGAATGGTTCTGCTTTTTTGCTGGGGACAGATTGAACTATTCTTAAAATGCCCTCTGTATCGGCACAATCAGTAAGGTATTTCTTCCCATCAGAAGCTGTTAATTTCAGTTGTACACAAATTGTGTTCAACTCAATTCCATTTTCAATCTCTCTGACCTTCAGCATGTTCCAATAATTCCTGGGGTTATCACTATCTGTAAGAACCTTGATTATATCAACCACTGAGAAATACCATTCATCTTCAATCAATATCTTGCGAATCTCTGTTCCTTCAAAGATTGCAAGTTTGTTGCCATGATTTTTTTCTAACTCTTTCATACTATCAATTCCTTATATCCTAAATCTTGTGCATTCTGTTCCATTGCTTCAAACGGTCGGCCCCATCAATAAACGTTTCATCGACCTCAATCACATTACTATGCATTGTCTTGAATGCAGGATGATTAAAAGCGTATCGAATGCGATGCAAAACAAACCATGCCGATTTTTGAGTAATGCCCAGGTTTTTCGCTAGTTGATGGGATGACATACCGTTTTTAGTGGAACAGAATATACCGAGGGCGACAAACCACTTTCGCAATGGCGATTTAGTATCCTCGAAAATGGTGGCGGTGCGGACGTTAAAATATTTTCCTGTCATTTTGCATTTGTACTTGTTCCCTTTGCACTTGTAAACTTTTGAATTTTCGTCAAAAGGGCTACGAACACGCCCCCGCCACCGGATAGCCACCAAATGATCAATACAATGCTGTTCGGTAGGGAATCTTGAAATCACGCCTGAAATGCCTGAAAATTGGGTAAACAGGCCCATAAAGACAAGTAGTAATCTACACTAATCTTCAGTCCACGGTGCATTATTGTATATCATAAAATAATCCAATTTATTTTTCAACAGTACTTGGCTATACATAGTACTTTGTCCGTATACATACCTTAGAATCGACTAAAACTAGGATGTATGAATCTTGAAAACACGCAAGTACAGATGAGGAAGGGTATCCTGGAGTACTGCATCCTGCACATTATTTCCCGTGGGGAAGTCTATGCGTCGGACATGCTGGACGAACTGACGGGATGTAAACTGATCGTGGTGGAAGGGACGCTCTATCCCCTTCTCACCCGGTTGAAAAATGCAGGGCTGCTGGAATACAAATGGGTGGAGTCCAAATCGGGCCCGCCCCGGAAGTATTACAAACTTACCGGAGAAGGCGTCAACTTCCTCAACGGTCTTACCGAAACATGGAATGACCTGGTACACTCCACTGAAATGATTACCAATCGTTCCAAAGCAACCATACAATAAACCTAACTTTACATTGTTCTATTTCACCGTTATCGATTTATGAAAAAGAATATCAGCATCAACATCAGCGGCATCATCTTTCACATCGAAGAAGACGGATACGATGCGCTCCGCAAGTATCTCGACTCTATCAACAGCTACTTCGGGTCATTTGAAGACAGCAGTGAAATCCTGGCCGATATCGAAAGCCGGATCGCCGAAATATTCCTTTCCAGACTCAACGAGGGCAAGCAAGTGATCACGTCGGAAGACGTGCAATCGTTGATCACCACGATGGGTAGTGTCAATGACTTCAAGGCTGCTGAGGACCAGGAGGTGGCGGGTGAAGCACCCAAGCAAGAGTCAAATCAGGGTCAGGCCAAACCGTCAGGCTCCTCTACGGCAGACAATGAACCTGCCACTAAAAAATTATACCGCGATCAAAAACGAAAAATTGCCGGTGGTGTGTGCGCAGGCCTTGGACATTACTTCAATGTAGACCCAGTATGGCCTCGTTTGCTTTTTGCTTTGCTTGTTTTTGCTTCATCGGGTGTCATGCTGCTGGTGTACATCGTCCTATGGATCGTCCTCCCGGTTTCGAATGAACTGGAAGATGAGTCCAACATCAAAAAAATGTATCGCAACCCCGACAACAAAGTGCTAGGTGGTGTATCAAGCGGGGTCGCCGCTTTCTTTGGCATGGATGTCACGTTGATACGGGTACTCTTCGTGATCTTTACGATCTTCTTTGGAACCGGCCTGTTGATTTATATTATCCTTTGGATTGCCCTGCCGGAAGCCAAAAGCATTACCGACAAAATGAAAATGCAAGGTGAGCCCGTAACGCTTTCTAATATTGAGTCCAGTATCAAAAAAGGGCTGAACGAAAAAGAACACGAAAAAGAAAGTACGCTGGCGAAAATCATTCTCTTCCCCTTTCGTATGATCGCTGCTGTACTGACAGGAATCGTCAACATTCTGGGGCCCCTGTTGAAGGTTCTGGTCGATATTTTTCGTATCACCTTCGGGTTGGTCATCAGTGCAACGGGGTTTTTTATGCTCATCGCGATTGTGCTAGCCGCCACATTCTGGTTTGGGGTGATCTCCATTACGGCCTTGCCGGAATGGGGTGAATTCCGCAATATCAATCTGCCCTTCGAACCCATGCGTCAGGCATTTCCGATGTGGTCGATGATCTTTGCGTTTGTGGCGGCAGCCATTCCTGCTCTGTTTATCATGCTTCTGGGCAATTCCATCATCGCCAAGAGAATTGTATTCCATGCCATCGTGGGCTGGACACTCTTTGTGCTGTTTTTTGTGAGTGTAGCCTTTCTGGGATTTACCATTCCCCAAATCGTTTATTCCTTTAAAGTAGATGGCGAGAACAAAGTGGAAAAGATTTTTGCCATCAATGGAAAAACACCGGTGCTGAAATTAAAGGAAGTGGGCATGGATGATTATAAAGTTACCGATCTTTCACTCCGCGGTTATGAAGGCACCGACATCAAATTGGTAGAGCGCTTTACCGCACAAGGTCCCACAAAAATAAAGGCCCGTGAAAATGCGCTATGGATTGAATATCACGTTGACCAAACCGACAGCGTCATTACGTTTGACTCCAACGTCACTTTTAAGAAAGATGCCCCGTTCCGTTTTCAACGGCTGGATATGGATTTATACATTCCCTATGATCAACCTTTTTCCATCGATGCCGAACTTTGGGCGCTGATTGAAAATCATTGGCGAAATGAATATACTGGGCAGGATGAGTTGCAAAAATTCAAAATCACCAAAACCGGAAAACTTGAATGCGTCACGTGTCCGGCGCCGGAAAAAGATAGGTCAGGATTGAGCGCTGATGATCAGTTTGGACTAAAAGATTTTAACGAAATCGATATGAGCGGTGCATTTGATGTCATCATTCAAAGAGGTGATGAATATGCGATACAGCTGGAAGGCACTGCAGCACAGAAGAAGCGTTATACAATTGATGTGAACGGTGAAATTCTGGAAATCGAATATAATTCTCACACCAAGGATTTTTGGAAATCAAATGTTAACGACGATGAATTGGTTAAGCTTACGATTACGATGCCCAGTTTGCGCAAGTTGAAAGTGAAGGGCGCCGGAAACCTGAAGATCCGCGGGTTTGACGAACAGGAAACGAAAATCTCTTTAACGGGAGCGATGATCGCCGACGCCATGATTTCGGCGAATCAATTATCCATAGACCTAACCGGGCCGGTTATTTTTGAACTCGAAGGAAAGGGTGATTTTCTGGAAGCTGCTGTTTCGGGGCCTTCACAATTCCGGGCCACCAATTATCCTGTTGATCACGCCATTGTCGAGGCGCATGGATTAGGCCAGGCGCGGGTTAACGTTTCCCGCATGCTGGAGATTGAAAAAGATTTTACGAGCAATGTTCATTATACCGGTGATCCGAAGGTGGTTAACCGTGACTAGACCAGGATTTAGAAAACAAGAGTTACTCCATAATAACCTTAATTTTAGTCGGATGACTTAACTTATAATCCTGATTGGTATTGTTGATACCATACCGTGAATTAACATACCCCTTTGTATATTCCTTGATGCGTGCATCAAATTCGATCTGCACTCCAGGGATCATGGCAGCTCTCTCAAAACCCCGGGTGAAGCTGAACCATATATGATCGGCAACCATCTTACCGGTATCCACCTCCGTGATATCATTCAACAAAATGGTATCCTCGGAATATCCCTGATAATTCTTTTTCTTGCCGGTCCGGCTGAAAATTGCCCGGAATTTTTTTCGTTGTCCAGATTGACTTGCCAATACCTTTCTCATCGTCCTATATTCCGCTGTAAGTTCGGCATATACGGACAGAAAATAAAAACACTTTTAGGAATGATTCCATGGATTAAATAATTAGCCGATCAGGTTTCATTTAGGGCATCTCAAAAACCCTGCCTTTTGCGGCCTTAGCCTGTCAACCTTCTCCAGAAGAGAAGGGTACAAGGAATAAAATATAAAAGTCTGTAAGGACGTGAAATAAATCCTGGATCCGGAAAGCTACTGTGACCCGACGGTAGAGATCCAAAGTTCCGCCAATGAACCCTTACTGGCCCTTGACACTGGATCTTTAAACAATCTTAACCCTTGAATCTCAAACTTATTGGAAGTAAATTTCGGTACGTCATGAATAAAAACCCTAACCGTCGAACATTTTTAGCATCCTTATTGGGTCTGCCGGTCTTACTATCAAATCGATCTGCCTTTCATCCGCTTTCCCCTGTTGATCCCAATTCATTTTCCCGCTTCAAAAGGTTAAAAACGAGCTTGAATGCTTTTTCCTTTAATGCTCCGCTTACCAATAGAAGTATGAGCATTGAGGATATGTTGCAATTCTGTTCTGATGTAGGTTTTGAAGGCGTGGACATTACTGGATATTATTTTATAGGTTATCCGCTCGTGCCTTCGGATGAATATATCTATCGTATCAAACGAAAAGCCTTCCACCTCGGTGTTGAGATCAGCGGTACCGGGGTTCGAAATGATTTTACAATCGCCGATAAAAATAAACGTCAACTGGAAGTCGAACATGTTAAAAAATGGATTGAGGTGGCCTCTAAACTAGGGGCCCCGGTCATTCGAATTTTTTCAGGAGCTCAAAAAAATGAAGGGTACAAAAAAGAACAGGTAACGGAATGGATGCTGCGGGACATTCAAACCTGTGTCGCCCATGGGAAAGAACACGGCGTGATGATTGGCTTGCAGAACCATAATGATTTCATCCAAACGGCAGAAGAAGTCAATAAGATTATTGAGGCCATCAATTCAGAATGGTTAGGGCTCATTTTGGATACCGGAAGTTACCGGGTACACAATCCCTATAAAGAAATAGAAAGCTCCATTAAACATGCCATCAACTGGCAGATAAAAGAAAATATTTTTGTGAACGGTATTGAAGTAGAAACCGACATGGAGAAATTGATGGGCATCATCAAAGCATCTGATTACCAGGGATATTTGCCGATCGAAACGCTGGGGGATGGTGACCCAAAAACCAAAATCATTACCTTGTTTGAAAAATTAAAGAAAGCGATAGTGTAAGTTTCACAATTGACTGAGCCATGAAATATACAAGAAATGAATTTTTGAAATGGGTGGGGCTTTCCGGGGTTGCCGCATTCTCCGCAAACACCACTTTCGCCAAGACTCCAACCTCGTCCACACCCAACTTCAAGTTGGGCCTTGCCTCCTATTCGTTACGTAATTTCAAGCTGGAGAAAGTAATCAAAATGACCAAGCGCATTGGCCTGGAAAGTATCGCACTCAAAAGTGTACACATGCCCCTGGAAAGTTCCGTGAATAAGATAAAACAAATGGCAGCAAAAGTGAGAGCCGCAGGTTTGGACTTATACGGAGCGGGAGTAATCTATATGAAAACGCCGCAAGAAGTAGAAGCCACCTTTGCCTATGCGGCCAATGCAGGTCTTGAAATGATTATTGGCGTGCCTAATCATGAATTGTTGCCATTGGTAAACGAGCAAGTCAAGAAACACAACATTAAACTGGCCATTCACAATCATGGCCCGGGTGACGCATTGTACTCCAGTCCTGTCGATGTCTATGAGAAAATCCAAGGCCTGGATCAACGAATTGGATTGTGCATTGACATTGGGCACGTTGTGCGCATCGGCCAAGACCCCGTTGCCATGATCGAGCGCTACAAGGACCGGCTCTACGATATGCACATGAAAGATCAGGACAAGGTCGGTGGAGAAGGACAACCGATTGAAGTGGGGCGTGGCGTTATCGATATTCCAAAAATAATCGAAACATTGAAAAAAATAAATTACACGGGTCACGTCGCTTTTGAGTATGAAAAAAATGAAGAAGACCCGCTTGCCGGACTTGCGGAATCGGTGGGCTACCTGAAAGGGGTGATAAAAATGGAAGGATGAAAAGTCCACGCCCCTTGAAGATGATCCGTAATGATTTGGCATTAACGCCAGTCAATCTTTAATTTATTGTATGACAGAACCAACGGACCTCCTTGTAGAAAAACAGCGCATTTCTTCGATTGATTTGATGCGGGGAATCGTCATGGTCGTTATGGCTCTGGATCATACCCGCGATTTTTTTCACATTTCTGCTTTCGTATTTGACCCCGCAGACCCTACCAGGACCACTCCTGTGCTCTTTTTTACAAGGTGGATTACCCATTATTGTGCACCGACTTTCGTTTTCCTTTCAGGCACTTCCATCCGGCTAAGCTTGCAACGGAAATCCAAAAAAGAACTTTCCCGGTTCTTGTGGACGCGCGGTTTGTGGCTACTCTTGCTGGAATTTACCGTTGTGCGATTCAGTTTTTTCTTTAACCTGTTTTACGATGCGACAATCGTTCAGGTGATTTATACCATCGGCACATCGATGATCATTATGGCGGCGCTCATTCACCTGAAAACAAAAGTGCTCCTGATGCTGGGCATCGTCATTACCCTGGGTCACAATGCGCTGGACACCATCCGCCTTACCCCGGATCACCCATTATTCTATTGGTGGACATTTATTTATCAGGCCGGATTCATAGAAATTGCACCAGGGAAATTCTTCCTGGTAAACTATCCCTTTCTGCCTTGGTTGGGTGTTATGCTCTTGGGATACTGTCTGGGGGAATGGTACAGCAAAGGTTTTGATCCATCCAAAAGAAAAAAATGGTTGCTGGTGACTGGTGTGAGTGCAACGGTGTTGTTCATTTTTTTGCGAACTTTAAATGGATATGGCGATCCTGCACCGTGGCAGTCTCAAAAAAATGAGCTCTACACGTTACTAAGCTTTCTGAATACGACAAAATATCCAATCTCGTTGCTTTACATACTCATGACATTGGGTCCGGTCCTCATTTTGCTGTCGTGGATGGAAACATTTCGGATTGCGAAGCTAAAACCCATTGAAGTCTTCGGGCGCGTACCCATGTTTTATTACCTATTCCATTTCTTTCTCATCCATACCATGGCCATCTTCACTTTCATGTTGGTGCGGCACAAGGATTTTTCAGATTTGAACTTTCACTATATTATTTCTGGAAAATTAACTGGCTACTTTGGCGGCGTACCCTACAGCGCCGGTTACTCGTTGCCATGGGTATATCTCGCCTGGATCACAGTCATTCTCATCTGTTATCCGTTGTGTAGGAGATATAATGATTATAAAAGCACCCATAAACAGTGGTGGTTGAGTTATTTGTAATACGAAATCAAAGTACAATGTCCAGGTTTCAAAGTTAAAGGTACGGTCAATGAAAACAGACCCATCCTGGGCATTGAATTCTGGGCTTCAGACATTAAAAACAAAAAGTGCGCAAAATCCTTCGGTCATTCTTAGTCAAACCTGTTTTATGGCTGGCAACACGTTTCTCGTCTCACCCCAAACATGAACGGGTTTTCCATGCATTAGCACATCTTCATCAGGAGATCACCCATGGAAAAGGAAAAAAGAAAGGGCCCATCATTTCATTTGAAGCTAAGGAAGGCCGGTTCATTATCTTTTCCGACCAACACAAAGGAGCTAAGAATGGAGCAGATGATTTCGCGAAAGCAGAACCCAACTACATTGCCGCGCTTCATCATTACAATCAAAATGAATTCCATTTAATCAACCTTGGCGATTGCGAGGAACTGTGGGAGAACAGCATTGCCGAGGTAAAGAAATTCAATCAACGCTCCTTTGAAAGCGAAAGCAAATTTATGGAGCGCTACGCGATGACGAAGATTTTTGGGAATCATGACTTGTTCTGGGATAATGACCCGTTGTCAGGGTCACAGTTAAAAAGCCTTTATCAAACAGAAGTAAATGTCTATGAAGGTGTCCTGCTGGAAACCGAAATAGCAGGCAGATCGTTTGCAATTTATTGTACGCATGGACATCAGGGCGACGCACAAAGTGACGGCAATTGGTTTAGTAAATTCTTTGTCTCCAATGTCTGGGGACCTTTGCAGAGCTACCTCAGCATCAATCCCAACACACCCTCTTGCAATGATCACCTGAAAACAACGCACAATCAAATGATGTATGAGTGGTCATCCAAACAAAAAGACCTCTTGCTGATCACTGGACACACGCACCAACCGGTGTTTGAATCGTTGACACACGTGGAGCGGTTATACCGTAAATTGGCTACAGCGCGAGGGGAAAATAAAGCAGACGAGGTGCGGGCATTGGAGTCTGAAATCAAATTGCGTCAATACGTGACCGACAATTACTTGTCGGTCAAACCCACTTATTTCAATTCCGGTTGTTGTTGTTTTAACGACGGTGATATTACAGGGATTGAAATCGCCGATGGAATGATCCGCCTGATAAAATGGGAGGAACAGGAAGGCCTATCCACCCGATTCATATTAGAAGAAGTTACCCTGGAAGATGTCGCAAATCAAATCCGGGATGAACCGATCAAAAAATAAAAAGACAGTCCGTTTTTTTGGGGCATTACGTTTAATTTAATTATTTGTACTTTGAGCGGTCTAATTCAAAATGCTATGAAAAAACATTTCGCTATCCTGATTGCTTTGGTTATCCAGTTACCCATGGGGTCGTTTGCTCAAGGCGGCAAAGTCTTTGACAATCTATCCATGACCAGCAAAATCTTAAAGGGAGAAAGAAAGTACGCCGTTTACCTCCCCCCCGATTACGAAACCAGCCAGCGCAGCTATCCGGTTCTGTACCTCCTTCATGGTTCGGGTGATGATCAGACAGGGTGGGTACAATTTGGAGAAGTATTATCCATTGCCGATAAGGCGATCCACAAAGGGTTAGCGACGCCCATGATTATTATTATGCCCGATGCTAATACGGGAAATAAAGGTTATTTCAATTCGATGAAGGGCGACTTTCGCTATGAGGACTTTTTCTTCGAAGAATTCCTTCCCTTCGTTGAAAGGAAATACCGCATCAAGGGAGAGAAAAAATACCGGGCGGTGTCCGGACTTTCTATGGGCGGCGGCGGATCTTTTATTTACGCGCTGCATCATCCTGAATTATTTTCTTCAGCGTGCCCGCTCAGTGCCTATACCGGTCCCATTACACTGGATGATGCGCGAAACAATCTAAAAAGAGACAGTGTCGTGGCCACAGAGGCCCAGCTCACAGAATATTACAACCGTCACAGCACACTCGCGTTGATCGCCGCGATGCCGGACAATCAGAAAAAATCCGTGCGTTGGTTTATCGACTGCGGAGATGATGATTTTCTTTTTGAAGGAAATAGTCTGGTTCACATCGCTATGCGAAAAAAAGAAATTCCGCATGAATTCCGTATCCGAGAGGGCGGGCACACATGGACCTACTGGAGAGAATCATTGCCTTCGGTGTTGGAATTTATCTCACAAGCATTTCATCAGTATTGATCCTCCTCAATTCCCGGATAGTATAAGATGAAACAAATCAGCGGGCAACGTTAGTCACTGCTAATACATCATGAGTATTCGAAATAAAAATCTTCTGGTGTACATCGGCAAGTGCATGGCTGGGGTATTGTTGATCTATGTCATTTCCCTTTTTGCCGGGCATTGGATCGACTACCCATGGAGTCTTATCTCGGTTGTCCTGGTGCTATCCCCGGAAGGAAAGGATGCCCTCGAACTGGCCATCACGCGGATCAAGGCCAACCTCGTCGGTGCGGCCATAGGAGTTCTGATTTTGCTCACCACTATCCCACGACCTTGGGGAATTGCCTCTGGTGTTGTCGTTTCATTGTTTGTCTGTGACCGTCTCAAACTCAATGCCGGTGCCCGCTCCACGCTGGCCGCAACGATCATCATCTTATTACATCAGGAGGGCACCCATCTTTGGGATGCTGCGCTCAGCCGTGTTCTTGCCGTTATCGTAGGTTGTCTTCTCGGATTAGGAATAACTTATGTCTTTCATTTTTTAATCAAGATCGACATGCTCACCATGAATTCAGAGGATGTGAAGAAGCACCAGGATTAATCCCGAATAATCCTAGTTCTGCATTTTAACCTTGATTAATCCTGGTCACATTCTGTATCTCGCTCAACTTCCTGTACAATCCGCCTTGCCGGTTGAGTTCTTCATGAGTTCCACGCTCAATAATTTCTCCGTGTTGGATCACAATGATTTCATCGGCGTGTTGGATGGTGCTCAGGCGATGGGCAATGACAATGGAGGTGCGGTTCTTCATGAGATTGAAGAGGGCTTCCTGCACCAGCTTTTCCGATTCCGAATCGAGGGCGGATGTGGCCTCGTCCAAAATCAGGATGGGTGGATTCTTTAGTACGGCACGGGCAATGCTCAATCGTTGTCGTTGACCGCCTGAAAGTTTAGAGCCCCGTTCACCAATTAAGGTCTGATAGCCCTCTTCAGTTTGCATAATAAAGTCATGGGCATTGGCAATCTTCGCTGCCTGGATTACTGCCTCTTCATTGATGTTGGGCATTCCAAAGGCTATGTTATTCAGGATGGTATCATTGAACAGGATGGATTCCTGGGTTACAACACCCATTTGCTTTCTTAAGGATTCAATTTCATAGTCACGCAGCGAAATGCCATCGATGCATACATCGCCTTCCGTAGGATCATAAAACCGCGGCACCAGGTCAGCCAGGGTTGATTTTCCGCCACCTGATGTGCCGACCAAAGCAACTGTTTTTCCTTTCTCGACGGTGAGATTCACGTGACGCAGAACAAATTCCTTTTCGTAGGCAAAGCTGACATTTTTGAATTCTATTGTTTTTTCAAAATGTTGAAGAATGACGGCGTTGGGTTTGTTTTGAATTAATGGCTGAGTGTCGATCAAGGCAAAGATGCGATCAGCCGAAGCCGTCCCCTTTTGCAAAGATGTAATCCCGTTTGAAAAGTTTTTCGCCGGTTGAATAATCATCGCATAGACGGCAAGGAATCCTAAAAAAGCCGCTGGATCCAAAGAAGCGTGCTCGCCCAATACCAGCTTCCCGCCAAAGAAAATAATGCCGGCCATAATCATCACACCCAGAATTTCCGACACCGGCGAAGCCAGTTCATTCTTATAGGACAAAGACTTATTTACCTTCCGGTAAAAAGCGCTTTCATCGTCAATTTTATTGAGTACAAAATTTCTTGCATTGAAAGCCTTCACAACCCGCATACCGCTGAACGTTTCATCGAGGATGTTAACAATGCGTCCCAGGGATTCCTGGCTTTGGGTAGCTTGCCTTTTCAGTCGTTTGATGATCTCTCCCAAAACCCCTCCCGTGAGGGGCAATACCAACAGTGTAAACAAAGTCAGTTTGTAGGAAATCGTAAAAAGAATAAAAAAGTAAACCACAATCGTGATCGGTTCTTTCAGTACCGCCTTTAGGCTATTCATCACGGCGCTCTCGACTTCCTGGACATCGTTGGTAAACCGCGAAATCAAATCCCCCTTACGTTCGGAATTAAAGTAGCCAATGTGCAGCAACGAAACCTTTCTGAAGATTTCCATCCTGATATTCTTCACCAGATCAACACGGATTTTGGTGGCCATCACCCGTTCGGCATAACGGAAAAGATTAGCGAGTACCACACATACCACAATCAAGGCGCAAACAAAAAGAAGTGCATCGAGGCTACCCTGATCACGCACAACGGCCAGAAAAAAGTGATTGAACATTTTGACCAGGTAATCCGATGAAAAACTGAAGTCAGGAAGGGCCGGTACTACAATTACCTTGCTGCCTTGTTCAAATAAAACCTGGAGCATGGGTATCACCAGCACAATATTAAAGGCCCCAAAAATAATTCCTAAAATAGAGTAGGTAAAAAACAACACCAATCTGGCGTTGAGGCTATTGGCAAAGGAAAGAATCCTGAAAAAAGTCTTCATTACGTTGGAAAATCAAAAATCATACGCCCTTCTGGCAATGTTCAAGCGCAAAGCTATTGAAGTTATGGAAGTATTATGGTTATAAAATGCCACCGGACTTTTGCTGTTGCGGATGGTCTGTTTTATTTCTATAAAAAGATTGTGTCGCACTTGGTAAGAAGCCGTCAAATCAACAAAGACAATAGTATTTTTCACTCCCTGACCTATATTATTACCATATTCGTGTTGACGGGTCTTATTATTCTTTAAAATGTCGCTTCCCCAGTTTACCCCCGTGGTGTCTCGCCCGACTTTAGTGTAAAAGGATTTGACAATCAAATTGAGCCGAGGTGCGGGCTGATACCGTACAATGGCAACGCCTTCAGCGAAATTAGCCCCGAGCGGATGGGCAAGGGATTGCCGGTAGTTTGAATAACTTCCATAAGGTGTATCGTGAGAATAAGTAAAAGGCCTTACCACATTTCCTTCAAGTTGTAGATCAAGGTTTTTAACCCCAACTAAGTCAATGAACTTAATCCCAAACTGACCACCAAACTTGTTGGCCCACCAGCCTTTGCCAGCTTTCACTTCCTTGAGCAAAAACTCATCAATCACGATCTGCCCATAAAACGAAATACCCTTCATCGCATTCCATTTGAAGTCAGCGCCCACAATCACATTGTCAGGACTACCCGATTGTTGCTCGATAGCGCGGTAAAAAATTACCGGATTGAGATAACTCATATCAAACGTGCTGCTATTAACAGAATCCTTCGGACTGAATACAACCGATTCAAACAATCCGAGATTGAATTTCTTCCCGATATTGACACTGGCATGATGAAAAGCCATAAACTTTTCGGGATACCGGATGTTGGGTTTTGAACCATTTATACTTCCGTAGGCGTCTGCCGTAAGTCGGTTGATTTGAAACAGGTAATTGACCTTCCATATCTTCGCATTGGCACGGAGAAAGAGATTGGGAGCAGAGTAATCAGAGAAGATCAACGAACGGTAACCGTTGCCGATAAAGGTACGGTCCTGACCAAATTGCATATTGATGTGTTTGCTGACGTTGAATTCGATGTAGGCACGGGCCTGAAAAAAATCAACACCATTCTTCTTAAAAGTCTTCCAGTAGGTTTCGTGCGGGACAATCGGATTAAGTTGCATCTGATCCTGGACATAAGACGGAAGGATCATTTGGTTGTCCGTAAGAAAAGTATAAAAACCAATCTTCCTGTCTATCATTCCCCGGATTTCCACTCCCCGTGTATTGGTAAAAAGTGATTCATTTAAGCGGGAGTCCTTACCGGTACCAAAGTATAGCACCGGACTGACGTGCAAATCAAAATCCGGAATATCAACATGCCCCCAATCGGATTTTTTCTTGTATAACTGTTTGAGAATTGGCTTTTTGCTTGTACTGGTTTCGGCCCGACTCCATTCCCAGCTATCATTGCGCAGGTATTCATAGTTAAACTGATCGGACCGGGATGTGAAAACCTGGTCTTTCGCATTCAGCGAATCAACAAATGCAACGATGGCAGCCCGCAGGTAAGGTTTTACGGTCGTAAATAATTCTGGTGCCACCCGGCCCGCCTTGGCTTCATACCGGTCAATCCAGTGATAATAGTCTTCATTGAGGGGGGCATTGGTACTTTGGGCCAGGGAAGCCCCCGGCAGAAATACAATAATATAGAGCCACCGTAAATTCATAATTAGAACCCCTTTAATCTTAGAATAAACCCAAAATTGCCGATTTTATTTGATTTTAAGCGATCTCGTAGGGCCTAAACCCTAAAATCTTGATCCCCGTTAAGAAATTGGGGTTGGCCTTTGCAAATCAGCTTGCGTTCCGTATTTTTGCAGTCCTTTATTGTAAAAGACATGAAAAAAAGCATTCATCCTGAGTATAAAGAAGTGGTCTTTTGGGACACTTCAAGCGATTTTAAGTTTTTGAGCCGTTCCACTTCGGTTCCAAAGGAAACCATCCAATGGACTGACGGGAAAGACTATCCTGTCATCAAAGTCGAGGTAAGTTCAGCTTCGCACCCATTCTTTACCGGTAAAAAGATGTTTGTGGACACTGCAGGACGCGTTGAGAAGTTCAAAAACAAGTACCAGAAAAAATCTTAGTTCTTTTAATTCTTAGCGGATTATAAGCTAACGGGTCTCCTTCATCGGAGACCTTTTTTTTGTTGAAGATCCAATACCTGAAAATCAAAGCATCAAAGTCAATACTGTTCGGCAAAAAGTTAAAGGTGGTAAATAATTTAGTCCAAGGTTTGTAACCCAATGGAATCAATTCTTTTGGAATAAATTTGAAGGAATAATCAATTTAAGTTCATTCCTGTAAAGCCAGGCCAACAATAAAACAGTCAGAAGTAGATAGCAACCATGCGCGATCAAGGTGAAAGAATTACTAATCAGTGGTTCAGCAATCAATACCGTCATCATTATGAGTAACGGTCCAACAACGAGTTTCAGCGGATTAAAAGTATAATCAAATTTCTTTCTCATCCACAACCACAACAGTACCACTTCCAGTGCAGTAGCTGCAAGGGTTGCTCCAATGGCTCCATAAATTCCAAATTGCCTGATTAGAAGAAAAGAGAGCGTGACCTTGCCGGCCGAGACAATCATAAAAATAACCGGCAAAGGTTTGGAGTCCTTGCGGATACTATAGGGCAAGCCGAAAAAAAACCGCATACCCCGCAGCAGAAATACCAGACTGGCATAGGGCACAAAATTAATCGCCTGATCGTAGCCGGGTTTTCTAACAAAAGCCGTAATAAGAATGGGCAGAATCAGAATGGTACCACTTACCATTAACATGATCACCGCGGTCAAGCCATGATAATACCGGTTAATTTCCAAAGAAGACCGATCAAGGATTTGGCCGCTCGTCCGGGAAAGTATTTTCGGAAAAAATGAATTAACCACTGCGGCAATCACAAAATCAAGTAACAGAAGGCATTTGATGGTGAAATCATAGACACCCAGATCAGTCATTGTAATCATCAATGCCATGATGGGTCTGTCAAAATAATTAATGACCCACTGCTGCAGCTGGTAAACAAACTGATAGGTACTGTAAGTGAACGTCTGCCTTAATACAGTTATGTTAAAATGTATTCCAAACTCACGATAGATCCGGATGAGCACCCAAAGGCCGGAGATCACAAAGGCAACCATTTTCCCTCCCAGCGGCCCCATGAGGGTATTGGGAAACATCCATAATCCGATAACCGTAAATCCGGCAACCAAAACGAATGAAAGAAGATTGGACCACAAAAACAGTTCAGGTTTTTCGCGGCTCTGCAAAAGAGCGTTATTGATTTTGAAAACAGATTGAAAAACCGCCGTGATAACAGAAAAAAATCCGTAAGGATAAAACTCGATATTGTTCGCACTGAAAACATGGTGGAAGATTAGGCCTCCCGTCAACAGCAATACCGTACTTACGATTGTTCCCAACAGCAGAACAAACCCAAAAGCCGAACTGATAAAAACCGAAAGTTTCTTCGGATCATTTTTATACTCGTGAAAATAAAGGTATAAAGAGGCGTCAAAGCTATAGGTAACGATAATTTGGACCAATATCGAAACCGAGAGGTAGAGTGCCAGCGTACCGAAATCCTGTGCCGTGAGGTAATAAAGATAAAATGGAAGCAACAACACTGCGTTGGCCATGGGCAACGCACCTGCCACGGTGTATATAATTGAGCTCTTTATGAAATTCCTGCTGATCATTCTAAACGGTCGCTCAAAATAAGGCGTTTACATCAATTCATGAAATTCTCGACAGTATTCTATATTTGCAGGCCTAAAGAAGTTTCATGAAGCGTATCCTGATCATATCGTTCAGCAATTTAAAACATGATGCCCGGGTCAGTCGCCAAATCGTATTTCTTAAGGACACCTATCAAATAACCGTTGCCTGTTATGATGCTGAAGAAAGTGATGAATATACTTTAATAAAATTACAACGAGCGCATGTCACCTTCATAAAGAAAATTTTCTCCGGTCTGTTTCTGTTAGCCCGGTTTTACAAGAAAGCATATCAACTACTCTATCCTTTCAATTCATTACCTGCCTTGACGAACCAACATTTTGATCTCATTCTTGCAAATGATATTGAGTCGTTACCCCTTGCCTTTCACATAAAGGGAAAGGCAAAAATACTGTTTGATGCACACGAATACGCGCCACAGCATTTTGAGGAAAAGTTGATCTGGCGAATCTTTTTTCAGGATTTTAACAAATACCTGTGCCGGCAATTCATTCCCAAGGTTGATGAAATGATGACCATTAACCATGGGTTGGCCAGGGAGTATGAAAAAAACTATTTTGTAAAACCCAAAATAGTTACCAATGCAAATTATTTTGCCGACCTCGAACCCACGGCCGTATCAAAAGACAAAATAAGACTGGTTCACCATGGCGCTGCCAATCCATCCCGCAGACTAGAATTGATGGTCGAACTCATGGACTACCTGGATGAGCGATTTACCCTGGATATGGTCTTATTAACGCCCCACTCTGCCAATAAGAAAACAAGGGGCTATCTTGATTATCTTAAAGCCTTGATCCAGCAAAAGCCGCGAATAAGAATCCTGCCTCCGGTACGGAGCGACGAAGTGGTTCATTTCATCCATCAATATGACGTCGGGGTTTGTTTTGTACCCCACATCAATTTCAATTATGCCCACGGACTACCCAACAAATTATATGATTTCGTTCAGGCAAGACTGGCCATCGCTATTGGGCCGACTGAAGAAATGACTAATTTGGTAAAAACATATGATGCGGGTGTGGTTTCTGATGATTTCAATCCAAAAAATATAGCCCTCTATTTGAATTCTTTGACCACCGAAAAGGTTGAGTACTATAAAAACCAGTCTCATAAGGCCGCCAAGGAATTGAGCGCTGAAAAGAACAAGGAAATCCTACTGGGCCTGGTTGAAAGGTTATTAATTTAGCAATTCCTGAAAAGACCCATTTGAAATATCTTGTGGATTCATTTAGTTAAAATTGATTTGGCATGAAGTTTAAAGAACGAGCGCTTGTTTTGGCCCCTCATACCGATGACGGGGAACTTGGATGCGGCGGCACCATAGCCCGATTGACTGAAGAAGGTACCGAAGTTTATTGTGCCGCATTTTCACTTTGCAAAACTTCCCTCCCCGCAAATCTTCCACCGGATACGCTGGAAAAAGAAGTGAAAATTGCAACCCAAATTCTTGGAATAAAACCCGAGAACCTCATTCTTTTTGATTTTGACGTGCGTACGTTCAAACAATTCAGGCAGGAGATTCTGGACGCTATACTAAAACTTAAATCACAAATTAATCCGGACATTGTTTTTGTTCCCAGCGCACAAGACATCCATCAGGATCATCAGGTGATTTCCGAGGAGGGATTACGTGCATTCAAACATGTTTCCTTGCTGGGATATGAGCTCCCATGGAACGATCTTTCATTTCATACCCAGTGTTTCGTCACACTTCAGGAAAATCATATCAATAAAAAGATTGAGGCCCTCGGGGCCTACGAGTCACAAAAACACCGGAGCTACTTAAACAGCGACTTCCTCCGCTCCATGGCTGTAGTCCGTGGTGTTCAAAATGGTTCGAAATTCGCTGAAGCCTTTGAAGTCATCCGATGGATGATCTAATATTCAATATTAACCTAACGCGTTTCAATAGTGAGTGCCTTTAATTTAAAAGATATACCTCAGCAATTTCCTGAATGTGAATTCAAGGGCTCCATGACCCTTATCATTAACCAGGTCATTAGCCTGACCGATTCATTGGATAAAGATCTGCAACAAAGCGTCAGCTGGATCAATGACAAAAATAGCCTGGTGGTCAAGCACCCTCAACTTCAATTGGGCTTGCTGGTTCTGTCCAAAGCAGCCTATCAAAATCTGAAAGACGCTAAATGCAATTTTCTCATTTCCAAAAATCCCCGCTCCACCTTCACCAAGCTCATCGGTCTGTATTTCAAAAATGAGCGAACTCCAAAAATAGAAATTACCGCCATCGTCGATGAGACCTCCCGCATCGGAGAAAACTGTTACATCGGCCATCACGTCGTGATTGAAAAGAATTGCATCGTCGGAAATCACACCACTATACTCCACCACACCGTGGTCATGGCTAATACTGAAATTGGAAACCATGTAACGATCGGATGCAACAACACCATCGGCAATTATGGATTTGGTTATGAGAAGGACAGCGAAGGTGAATACCAGGCACTCGAGCACCTGGGGAAAGTGGTTATCCACGACAACGTAGAAATACACAACAACACCTGCATTGATCGCGGTGTTCTTGGAACTACAGAAATTCATGAAAATGTGAAAATTGATAACCAGGTCCACATTGCCCATGGGGTGGTCGTGGGGCGCAACTCACTTGTCATCGCCAATGCCATGGTGGGGGGAAGTGCAAAGATCGGCGAGAATGTCTGGATCGCTCCATCTGTATCGATTAAAAATCAGATCACCGTTGCGAGCAATACCATGACCGGTATCGGCGCGGTGATTCTAAAAAACACCGAAGAAAAATCGGTCATGATCGGAAATCCCGCGACGACGATAGAAGACTACAAAAAGTGGTCGGAAATCAAAAAGAAACTGAGCTGATCAACGCGTAAAATTCTCAACTAATTTCTGGCAAATAAACTGCGCAGCATTTCCGTCGCCGAATATTGGCGGAAACTCAAAACTGGTTTTTGAAATCAACTGATGATAGGCTTGTTTAATTTTAGCCGGATCGGAACCCGTCAAAATCGCTGAACCACTTTCAATCAACTCGACCCAAGGGGTTTCCTCCAGCATAATGACACAAGGCTTCTTGAAATAATAGGCTTCCTTTTGAACTCCGCCGGAATCCGTAAAAATAATGTCAGCACGCGTCTCCATGTTGATCATATCCAGAAACGAAACCGCAGGAATGATCCTGACCAGGGCATTTTTTTTCACTTCCCCATAAATAACCTTGTCTACATGAGATTCAAAGACCTTTAGTGTGCGCGGATGCAAGGGAATGACAAGATTCAAGTTGTTTTCGAGGGCCAACTCATTGAAAGTCCGGAACAACTGACCCAGAACGGACGGGTCGTCGACATTATTGGGCCGATGCATGGTAACCAGCGCGAAACGTTTTCCATCCAAATTCAAATCGAATAAAATGGAGGATTTTTCATCGGCAATCTTCGCAAAGTAAAGACTGTTGTCATACATGATGTCTCCACAATGATAAACCTTGGGGTTGTCTGCACTAAATGGGGGTGTATTCTTTCTATCAAAGCCTTCTCTCTCCAGGCTCTCCACCCCCGAAACGGTTGGAACAAAAATAAGCGTCGACAAATGGTCACAAACTAGGCGGTTTATTTCCTCAGGAAATTTCTTGTTGTAAGATCTTACCCCGCCTTCGACATGAACAATGGGTATATGCAATTTCGAGGCTGCCACCGCGCCCGCCAGTGTGGAATTAGTGTCTCCATACAACAGCAAACAGTCCGGTTGCTCTTTGATCAGAATCTCTTCAATCCCTACCAACATGGTGGCCGTCTGAACTCCATGTGAGCCCGAACCCGCATTCAAATTGAAACTTTCCTTTGGCACTCCCAATTCATCAAAAAAGACCTGAGACATGCCTGCATCATAGTGCTGACCCGTGTGAATAATAATCTCCTGGAGGGTATCCGAAAAAAAGTTCTTTACCGTCCTGCTAATCGCCGCAGCCTTTATAATCTGAGGCCGGGCACCCACGACGGTAACTATTTTTATCATTTCGAAATATGGTTCAGTATGTCCGCGAGCTTTAGCGTGAGCCCTTGAAGGGAATATCTACCAATCTGAGGATTTTCCAAGGTTAAGGAGTTTTTTTCATATAACCCAAAGGCCGTAACCAGGTACTTTTTGATCCCGGCTACATCCTCAAAATCAAATATTTCACCAACCCCCGTCTCGTTGATAATTTCCGCCGCATCCCCATCGACAGGACCAATACATAGTACAGGGCGTTGGGCTGCAAGGTACTCAAACAATTTGCCGGTCAATACCCATTTGGCGCCTTCAAAATTATCGATGGGCAAAAGCAAAACTTGTGCGGATTGTAAATGGGTTACCAATTCAGGGTGGGGCACAAAAGGAATGAGTTGGACAAAATCATGAAGCCCATTCTTCTGAATGGATTTTAATACTGTTTCGTCAACGCGTCCCAGCAATTTGATCTTAATTTTTTGGAGAAGCGGATGGGACTCGTCACGAAGTTCGGTCATGGCTTTCCAAAGCGATAGTGGATTGCGGCGTTCAAATAAAGACCCAGCGTGGACGATTGTAAATTCGTAATCGAATTGAATTGGGTGGTCCACGAAAAATTCTTTCAAATCATATCCATTGGGAAGATATTCCACCAGAGCCCCTCTTTTTTCTTCAAACTCGCGCTGCATCATTTTCCCCACCGCGATGACGGCATTCGCTCTTTGAAGAACTTCTTTCTCCAGACGTTGATGTTTTTCATCCGCCCATCTCGTCAATTGGAGGTCTTTGTAATAATCCATAGACGTCCATGGGTCTCTGAAATCAGCAATCCACGGAATTTTTGTTTTTGCCACCACTTCCAAACCGATTAAATGAAGGGAATGCGGTGGGCCCGTCGTGATGATCACATCAACTTTGGTTTCACTCAAAAACTTAACCAGAAATCGCACGGAAGGCTTGATCCAAAAACGACGCGCATCCGGGATAAAAATGTTGCTCCTCACCCACAGCGATATTCGTTCCGCCAAACCGGCTCGCTCACTCAGTTTAATTGACAAACGATCATTTCCCTTCTTTGCCTTGCTTAATAATTGATACCATTGATACGGTTCCCAAATCGGCCTTTTAATTACCACCAAATCGGCCGCCAGTTCGCCTTCCAATGAATGATCCACCAACGCATATTCTCCGTTGGAGACGGTATAAACTATGGGTTCCCAATCAAATCCTGGTAAGTACTTTACAAATTTTACCCAACGCTGTACTGCAATCCCGCCACTGGGAGGCCAGTAATACGTTATGATCAAAACCTTTTTCCTTTTCATTGAATTCTTTTACCTGCCGCCAGACTTTCCTTCCAATTCGGAGATTCCAAACCCGACACAAATTTTACGATTTCGTCTAACTGTTCCGGATTGAACCATTTTGTTTCCGGGTCTTTTTTAAACCAGGTCAATTGACGCTTGGCATACCTTCGCGAATTCCTTTTCAGCAACCGAATGGCTTCTTCTTGATCATAAAGTCCATCCAAAAAACCAAAGACCTCCTGGTAGCCCACCGTCTGTAAAGCATTCTGATCCCTCCTTGAATAAAGCAATTTTGCCTCCTCAAACAATCCGGTTTCAATCATTTTATCCATTCGCACATCAATTTGCCTGAAGAGTGCTTCGCGATCCAATTCCAAACCAACTTTAACGACCGCAAAAGGGTGTAGGTGTTTTTTCCTTTGACGAAGTTCGCCTACCGGCTTCCCTGCCACATAGTTCAACTCCAGTGCCCGTACCAACCGATGGGGGTTCTTCTGATCCACAATCGAAAAATATTCAGGATCAATTTCCTTCACACGATCCTGGAGCCAGCTCAACCCTTTTTCATCATACTCCTTCATAATTTTTTCCCTGATTTCCGGAGGGACGTCTGGCAACTCGTCAAATCCTTCGGTTACGGCCTTAATGTACAGGCCCGAGCCTCCACAAAGAATTACCTCATTGTGCTTTTCAAAAAGTTGATGGATCAACGTCAAAGCATCGCGGCCGTATTGCCCGGCATCATATTCCTCACCGATCAATTTGACGCCGACAAAATAATGAGGAACCTCCTTTAGTTCGTCAGCACTGGGTTTGGCGGTGCCGATCACCAGCTCACTGTAAATCTGACGGGAGTCAGCCGAAACAATTTCTGTACCCAGACGTTTTGCCAACCGGATGGCCAGACCTGTCTTTCCTACTGCAGTAGGTCCCACGATGACAATCAGCTTTTTGCTACCCATGATAGGCCCCAAATATCGGAAAAGTTTCGGGTTCAAGGTGTCAATCAAAGGGTTCGGTTCGGATTCAGGGCTGTCGCGACTTTGAACATTAGGACATCAAACCTTAAACTTTTTCCATACCTTGCAGCTGGAAAAAATTCGCCACTACGAATGATCAAATACACCAACCAATTCCTGAATAAATTAGAAGATCTGATCGCCGAATCGGACTACATATTGCGATACGAGAAAGGGAATTTCAAATCAGGATATTGCCTGCTCCGGGAGCAGAAGATCATGATTGTCAACAAGTTCTTTGCGACCGAGGGCAAAATCAATTCTTTGCTTGATATTCTTAAGATTATCGCGTTAGACACCACCCGGTTCTCCGAAAAAAACCTGAAGCTTTACGAATTGCTGACGCAAGCCGAAGTAAAAATCGAATAATTGTTTTGAAAATCACTTTTCTTGGCACCGGCACGTCACAGGGTGTGCCCGTCATCGGGTGCGAATGTGAGGTGTGCAAGTCGATGGACTACCGCGACAAACGGCTACGGACATCGGTCCATCTGGAAGTGGATGGCAGAAGTTTTGTGATTGATACCGGACCCGACTTCCGGCAGCAGATGCTCCGCGAAGGGATTAAGCGACTTGACGCGGTGGTGCTTACGCACAGTCACAAAGATCACATTGCTGGATTGGACGATGTCCGCGCCTACAATTTCAAGCAAGACCAGGACATGCCGGTATTCGGGACGCAAGAAGTACTTAAACAACTCAAGGTAGAATTCTATTACGCCTTTGAGAAAGTGAAATACCCCGGCACGCCGCAACTGAATCTTCATGAAATCGACACAACCCCTTTTGAAGCCGCCGGGGTGTTATTTACTCCGCTCCCCGTAACACACTTAAACATGCCTGTCCTGGGTTTTCGCGTTGGCCATTTTAGTTACGTCACCGATGCCAACAGCATTCCCGGCGAAACTTTTGAAATCTTAAAAGGCACCCAAGTCCTTGTCCTCAACACCCTGCAAAAGGAGAAACACATCTCCCATTTCAACCTGGAAGAATCCATAGCCGTGGCCGAAAAAATCGGAGCACAACAAACTTACTTTACCCACATCAGCCACAAACTCGGCATGCACAAATTGGTGGAAAAAGAACTTCCAAAACAAGTAGCTTTGGCACACGATGGGCTGATCATCACCCTGTAATTCGTGCACAATAATTTTTTTTTCCTACGCCAACTCAGTAAAACACTAAACGGCCAACTTCTGGGTTTCACTGTGGTTTCCTGCTTTACGCAAAACAAAGATGAGTTGGTCTTAGAATTCAACAATAGCGAAAAATCCTTCTTCTTCAAAGCAAGTCTGCAATCCGGATTTTGTTGCCTGTCCTTTCCAGAACGCTTTAGCAGAGCAAAAAAAAACAGCGTCGATCTCTTCCCTTCGGTCATTTTGAAAAAAATCACCGGCACGAGGCAATATGAAAATGAAAGGGCTTTCTCCCTTCTCCTTGAATCCAACCTGACCTTGCTCTTCAAAATGCACGGCAACCGCGCCAATGTGGTTTTGCTAGGGAGTCAAAGGCCTGTTGAAATTTTCAGAAACCATCTCAAAGCCGATTTGGATTTGGACCCGGGTAAGCTCGATCGGGGGATCGACTGGAGTGAGGAATTCTTTACGGCCCATCAGGATACCCTGAAGGAGTCCTATTTTACTTTCGGAAAGGAAGTCTGGTCCTACCTTCAGGAGCAAGGATTTGATCAAATGGATATCTCGAATCGATGGAATTTATTTTCAATCACACTGGAGAAACTCAGACATCCGGAGTTTTATATCCTGAAAAAGAAAGAAAAACTGATCTTTTCACTGCTTCCTTCTGCTGACATCATCGATCAATTCCCAGCGCCACTCGAAGCCATTACCCGGTTTTACACAACACATCAGAAGGCAAGCGGATTTGACTCGGTGAAATCGACCGCCCTTCGGAATCTGACGTCCCAACTTTCTGCTGGCAAAAGCTTTGTTGAGAAAAACAGGCTAAAGCTCAAAGAATTAAATGAGGACTCGCATTATCAGCAATGGGCTGATCTGATCATGGCCAATTTGAATCACATTAAATTGGGCATGGAAAAGGTTGTCCTGGAGAACTTCTACGACCAAAACAAACCCATTGAGATCAAGTTAAGAAAAGACCTCAACGCTCAAACCAATGCTGAGGTCTTTTATCGTAAGGCTAAGAACAGGCAAATTGAAATTCAAAAACTCAACGAATCGATTACTTCGAAGGAAGAAGAGCTCAAGCGGGTAACGCTCAAGTTGGCAGCGGTAGAAAAAGAACAGGATGCCGCAGGTCTGGATAAAACGATGGGAGCAGACACCGCCATTCAGCATCGAAAAGATATAAAAAAATCCCTGCCCTATCATGAATTTGAATTCAAAGGATTTAAGATATGGGTCGGCAAGGATGCAAAAAGCAATGATGCGTTAACCCTTAAACATTCCTTCAAAGAAGACCTCTGGCTGCATGCAAAAGATGTCGCGGGGTCGCACGTTCTGATCAAACACCAGGCAGGCAAGAATTTTCCCAGAGATGTAATTGAAAGAGCGGCTGAATTGGCCGCATACAACTCAAAACGCAAAACGGATAGCCTTTGTCCCGTTACCGTGACACCGAAGAAATTTGTCCGTAAAAGAAAAGGCGATCCCGCCGGGGCGGTAATCGTGGAAAGGGAAGATGTGATTTTAGTTAAACCTGGATTAGTCTAAAGTCCAACTTTGGACTTGAACCTTAGATTAAAAACTCCATTACTTAACGACATTCACCTTAATCATATTTGTTCGTCCTTTTTCCTGAATCGGCATACTGGCCAGGGTAATGAAAATATCACCGGTTTTAACATGACCATCCCGCTTCAGGATGGCTTCTACATCGGCAATGGTATCATCGGTAGAAAAGGCCTTATCATAATGGTAAGCCCTGGCAGCCCACAATAGATTCATGGTGTTGATGATTGCGGCATTGCTCGTAAATGCAAAGATACTGGCGTTGGGGCGGTGTGACGCTGCTTTGTATGCGCTGTATCCCAACTGGGTCATACCCACAATCGCCTTGGCATTTACCTCCTTGGCCAATTTGCAGGCAGTCAAAATCAAACTGTCGGTCAGGTAAGTTGATGCGTGAATGTCAAGGTCACGGAACTTATAAAATATATTAGCCTGCTTTTCCACTGAACCGATTGTGCGCACCATGCTGCGGATTACTTCAAGCGGATATTTTCCAGCGGCAGTTTCGGCAGACAGCATCAGCGCATCGGCGCCATCCATTACAGCATTGGCCACGTCATTTGTTTCTGCTCGTGTAGGTCTTGGATTTTCGATCATGCTTTCCATCATCTGGGTAGCCACAATGACTGGCTTGGCCGCTTTGTTGCATTTCTCTACCAGCATTTTCTGAACCATGGGTACTTCCTCCATCCATATTTCAACACCGAGATCTCCCCGGGCCACCATTACAGCATCGGTTGCTGCGATGATCGCATCAATATTTTCCAATGCTTCCGGTTTTTCAATTTTAGCTACAATGCGAGATTTTGATTGGTGTTCATTGATGATATCCCGAAGTGCTTCAATATCTTTTGCTTTGCGCACAAACGAGAGCGCCACCCAATCCACCTTATGCTTTAATCCAAAGTGAAGATCTTCAATATCTTTTTCTGTTAGCGACGGCGCTGATACCCTTGAATGTGGCAAGTTGATTCCCTTACGTGGCTTGAGCGGGCCACCATACACTACCGTGGTAACGACTTCAATATCACGGACCTCTTTAACTTTTAGCTCGATCTTCCCGTCGTCGATCAAAATCATGTCGCCCACCTTGACATCCCTGGGAAGGTCTTTGTAAGATGTACTGACAAGTTCACTATTGCCCAATACCTCCTTTGTAGTAATCGTTAAATCCTGACCTGCCTTGATCTCGACTCCAGGTTGCATGTCGTTCACACGGATTTTGGGGCCTTGCAAATCCTGCAGTAACGCCACTTGTGTTCCCATTTCTTTGTTGAGCTCGCGCACAAAGGTGATCACCTTGAGGTGGTCCTCATGCGTTCCATGTGAAAAATTTAATCGAAATACATCTACTCCTTCCTTCACCAGTGCCCGAAGCATTTCCTTGTTGTTTGAGGCCGGGCCTACAGTGGCAACGATTTTCGTTTTATTAAAAGAGATTTTTTCCATAGTTGGGTTAGAAAATAAAGTTGTCTTTCGATTTTAAAGCGTCCAAAGGTATAAAAGCAACCAATTCGATGGAAGGGATATTTCTCAACTCTTGCTGCAATCGATTGCTAAGTATTTCGTCGCCCTGAATCATCAAAATGTAATCACCGTGAGGGTATTCAGGCACCAGGAGGTTCCTGGCTAGCTCTGTTTCATTGGGTTTATTCCTGAAAAGCCGTAATGTATTAACCTGCCCCTCATGTTCGTGAAAAGAATAGTTAAGCTGATAAGAACGTGCGTGGATGACCAGATCGGCTTTACGGGTAAGTCGAATGTTAAGGGTTCGGTTGAGTTCCCAAGCCAGTTTATAACTTTTTGCAGAAGTAGTCAAGCCCAGGAGTTCAAAATCATAGGAATACTCTATTTCAAGTCTATTTTTTTTCATTTTAGAGAAATCCGGATGGTCATTTTTACTTATCGTAAATAGCATGAATTGTTCGCTATACCATACTGAATCAATGGATTAGGCATCAAATTGCCAAACAATATTTAAAATTAACCCAAATTTGAAGGATTTTATAACTTATGCCTCCTATGCCAAACGGGAAAATAGTTTGACAATATTGCGCTAAATCTCTTTCTTTGCACAGATTTTTGAATATCTAAACTATAAATAACATGTCTGAAATCGCACAAAAAGTAAAACAGATCATCATTGACAAACTGGGCGTAGAAGAATCTGAAGTTACTCCTGAAGCAAGTTTTACCAACGACCTCGGGGCTGACTCGCTGGACACCGTAGAACTGATTATGGAGTTCGAAAAGGAATTCAACATTTCTATCCCTGACGACCAGGCTGAGAACATTGCCACCGTTGGGCAGGCGATTTCTTACCTCGAAGAGAACGTTAAGAAATAACCCGAATGCTCCGCCACGAACCAATTGTATGACTTTTAAACGAGTAGTAATCACCGGTGTAGGCGCACTAACCCCAATTGGAAATACCCTGCAAGAATATTGGGATGGTTTAAGAAAAGGAATATCGGGTGCTGCGCCAATTACCCACTTTGATGCTACTCTTTTCAAAACCAAGTTTGCCTGTGAGGTGAAAGGGTTTGACGTAGTCCAATTCATGGACCGCAAGGAGGCCCGCAAACTAGACCCCTTTGCACAGTATGCGATGGTGGTGGCGGATGAAGCAATAAAAGACTCCAACCTTTCTTTGACTGAAATTGACCCGGATCGCGTAGGCGTGATCTGGGGTTCAGGCATTGGCGGGTTGCTTACTTTTCAGGAAGAAGTAAAAGCATATGCGCGCGGCGATGGTACACCGCGATTCAATCCATTCTTTATTCCCAAGATGATTCCCGACCTCAGCGCCGGGCACATCTCCATCAAGTATGGATTCCGCGGACCCAACTTTGCAACGGTATCGGCCTGCGCTTCTTCGACCAATTCCATTTATGACGCCTTCACCTATATTCGGTTGGGAAAAGCCGATGTAATGGTAAGTGGTGGATCGGAAGCTGCCATTTGCGAAGCCGGTGTTGGAGGATTCAATGCGATGCGGGCGCTTTCTGAAAGAAATGACTCGCCGGAGACTGCCTCCAGGCCTTATGACAAAGACCGAGATGGTTTTGTCCTGGGGGAAGGCGCCGGTGCAGTAATTTTGGAAGAGTATGAATATGCCAAAAGACGTGGCGCTAAAATCTATGCGGAGATCGTCGGTGGCGGGTTAACTGCGGATGCCTACCACATTACCGCTCCACATCCGGAAGGCGCTGGAATCACCAAAGTAATGGAGCATGCCCTCGAAGAAGCTGGTATTTTACCATCAGAAGTCGACTATATCAATACACATGGGACCTCCACCCCACTGGGCGACCTGGGTGAAATCAAAGCGATACAAAAGGTTTTTGGTGAACACGCTTATAAACTTAATATCAGTTCGACTAAATCCATGACTGGCCATTTGTTGGGTGCAGCTGGAGCCATTGAAGTCATTGCTTGTATATTGGCCCTCCGGGAAGGTATTATTCCGCCCACGATCAACCACTTCAATGATGATGATGGTCTTGACCCAAGACTCAACCTCACCTTTAATAAGGCCCAGAATAGGGAAGTAAAGGTTGCCCTAAGCAACACCTTTGGATTTGGTGGTCACAATGCGTCCATTATTCTTAAGAAGGCCGGGTAAGACACGTCGTTGTGTGGACTTTACTCAAACTTTCCAAATCCAATTCAAAAGCAGATAAAAAGCTGATCACGGCCATTCGCACGATAGGCGGATTCAGTCCCTCCAATATAGAATTGTATCACCTGGCCACACGCCACAGTTCTAAAGCCAAAGAAACCAACGGCTTTCGCGAATCGAATGAGCGGCTGGAGTATTTGGGAGACGCGATCCTCGGTGCAACAGTAGCCGATTATTTATTCAAGAAATATCCTTTTAAAAATGAAGGCTTCCTCACAGAAATTCGCAGCCGTATAGTCAATCGCGAATCATTAAATAACCTTGCCCGAAAAATTGGGGTTGGTTCCATTGTCCAGTTTGATCAAAAAAATGCCCAACTTCAACAAGTGATTCTGGGAAACACACTGGAAGCGTTGGTTGGGGCGGTCTATCTGGATAAGGGCTATCTTCGTTGCAAGAAATTTGTAATCGACAAACTCATCCAACCCCATTTTGATCTGGAGGTGGTGGTCAATTCCAACACCAACCATAAAAGCAAAGTAATTGAGTGGGCCCAGCGCCAGAGCAAGGAAATCCGGTTTGAAATCATCAATGTGAAAAAGAACCGCAACAACAAGGAATTTTCAGCGCAGATCTTTATCGCAGAGCAACCTTTCGGACAGGGTTACGGTTATACCAAGAAGAAAGCAGAACAAGATGCTGCACAGAAAACCTGCGAATTGCTTAATATCGGATAGACTTCTTTTCGATATCGAAAATACAGGATCACTAAGAACACGAAGAATGCACAAAGGAGATCACAAAGTGACGATCATGATGGCTCCCAATTCATCAAATACTAAAAAATATCTTTGTGTGTTTTGTGGCTTGTTGTGTTCTTTGTGACATTTTGTTCTGGATTCAAAATAATTTAGATGGCCAAAAAACTTAAAATAGCGGGCGCCTCAGTTAACCAAACCCCCATCGACTGGCCGGGCAATACCTCCAACATGATCAAAGCCATACAGGAAGCCAAGGCTAATGCCGTCGACATTCTTTGCTTTCCGGAAATGAGCATCACGGGTTATGGCTCGGAAGATCTCTTTCTGAGCAACTGGGTTACTGAAAAAGCCTGGGAACAACTTTACATCATCAAAGAAGAATGTGATGACATCATTGTCTGTGTCGGGCTTCCTGTGCACATCAAAGGAATAACTTACAACGGCATCGCTGTAATAGATAACAAAAAAATCCTGGGTATTACACTCAAGCAAAATCTCGCGCGGGATGGTGTCCATTATGAGCCTCGCTGGTTTGACGCCTGGCCGGCAGGAGAAACCGCCGAAATCTTACCGGATATACAAAATCTAAAATCCAAAATCTATCATCCCATTCCCGTCGGAGACATCATCTACAACGCTAAAGGAATCACGTTTGGCTTTGAGATCTGTGAAGACGCGTGGCGCAAAGACCGCCCCGGATACCGGCTTCATCAACGCGGTGTTGATTTGATCATGAATCCCAGTGCAAGTCATTTCGCCATGGGAAAAAGTGAACTGCGCGAGCACCAGGTCGTTATGGACGGCTCGGAAAAATTTAACTGTGCTTACCTCTTTGTCAACCTGCTGGGTAATGAAGCCGGCAGAATGATCTATGACGGAGATATCATTTTTGCTCAACAAGGAAAACTGATTGCCATCAACCGCAGACTCTCGTTTCAAAGCTACAACCTGCTGGCCTGCACAATCGACTTTGAAAACCCCGCACGCACACAGGTTATTCCGTCGTTGGATAACAAAGAAAGAAATGAAGAATTCACCCGGGCTGCAACTTTGGGACTATTCGATTACCTTAGGAAAAGCAAAGCAAAAGGATTTGTATTGAGTTTGAGTGGTGGAGCAGACTCTTCGACATGTGCTGTTTTAGTTGCTGAGATGGTGCACCGGGCGAGTGAGGAATTGGGTTGGGATTTATTTTGCAAGACACTCGGACTTCCACCTATTTCCAATCGAAAAGCCGCCGTTGGATATTTACTTACCTGTGCTTACCAGGGGACAAAGAATTCGTCGACTGACACCTTACACGCTGCTAAAGTGCTTGCCAAATCGATTGGTGCTCATTTTCACTATTGGCTGGTTGACAAGGAAGTAAATTCATACAGCAAAAAAATAGAAAAAGTTCTGGGACGATCACTTACCTGGGAACAAGACGATATTGCATTGCAAAACATACAGGCCCGCAGCCGTTCGCCCGTTATCTGGCTGTTGGCTAATTTAAAACAATCCATCCTGCTCACTACTTCCAATCGCAGCGAAGGCGATGTGGGTTATGCCACGATGGATGGCGACACGAGCGGCAGCCTCGCGCCCATTGCCGGCATTGATAAACCGTTCTTGTTGCAATGGCTGAAATGGGCAAAATCGAATCTCGGTTATAATGCTTTGGAATGGGTAAACAATCTTCCACCCACTGCCGAGCTAAGACCGCTCGAAAGATCACAAACCGATGAAAAAGACCTGATGCCCTACCCCGTTTTGTTGGCCATAGAAAAGCTGGCCATTTACGACAGGAACCCTCCCTTGGAAATTTACCATGCCCTTTCAACACATTATCCGGACAAGGCTGAACTGAAAGGCTACATCAGAAAATTCTTCAAACTTTGGTCGGCCAATCAATGGAAACGTGAACGCATCGCGCCCTCCTTTCACTTTGGCGATTGGAATGTCGACCCCCGAAGTTGGTGCAGGTTCCCTATTTTATCCGGCAACTTTGTCGAAGAAATAGATACGTTAGATAAGGCTTAAAGTTCAATATCCAATGTTAGGGTAGTCTTATTGAACCTTGGATATCAAAGTTTGGACTTTTAACCCTGGCCCTTAAACTTTAGATCTTGAACGATGAAGGTTTTAGCTTTAAGCTAATATCTTTACGCTGCTTAAACCCTAAAGCGGGGTTTGACTCTAAAAGGACACTGACTATTTAACAATGACTATCTCTTATCTGATCTGGAACGGAAACCCCGAAATATTCTCATTTGGCTCCTTTGCCCTGCGTTGGTACGGACTTTTGTTTGCCCTCGGCTTCTTAATCAGTCAGCAAATTCTTTATTATATCTATCGCCAGGAAGGAAAACCGGAAAAGGATGTAGACACCCTCACGATTTACATGGTGGTGGCGACCGTGCTTGGTGCGCGGTTCGGACACATACTTTTTTACGAGCCCCAGATGATTTGGAACGATCCGTTGGCCATTATTCTCCCTTTCGAATATAAACCGGTATTCCGTTTTACGGGATTACAAGGATTGGCGAGTCATGGCGCCGCTTTTGGTATTTTGTTTGGACTTTGGCTTTACAGCCGCAAGAAAAAGGCGGGGCAGAGTTACCTCCAGGTTCTTGACCGCATTGTGATTTTGGTTGCGCTAACCGGAGCGCTTATCCGTTTCGGAAACTTTTTTAATTCTGAAATCATTGGCAAGCCCACCGATTCCCCCTTTAGTGTTGTTTTCGTAAGCCGGATCAGCGAAGCTATCAAGGATAGAAAACAGGATAATCCAGTAGAATCCCTCGAAATTACAAAAGATGAATCCCTTCCTGCGGGGGCACATGGCAGAGTACCGATAAGCCTTTACATTTTTTTCAAAACCGGTACAACCGAAGAGCAGGCACGGGGATTCCTGATCGGCAATGTCAAATACTATCTAAATGAGCTGGATGAATATGTCGACGAACCCAGTGCCCAGCCCCTTCACTATGAGATTACACAAGAAAAAAATGGGGACTATGGGGCACGCGTTAAGACCTTTGGGATTGCCAGACATCCGGCACAATTGTATGAGTCTATCTCCTGCCTGATGCTGTTTGCTTTTCTTTTTTTGATCTGGAAACATTACAAGGAAAACACACCGCCGGGACGGATCTTTGGATGGTTTCTGTTGATCTTGTGGAGCCTGCGATTCGCCTACGAATTTCTAAAAGAAAATCAGGTTGGCTTTGAAAACAACATGAGCCTCAACATGGGGCAAATCCTAAGTATTCCTCTTGTGATTGTCGGTATTTTCGTGTTGGTGCGCTCCTATCGGCATGCTGAGGTAGAAAAAATTGAAAGTCCCAACATCGATAAAATATCATAGCTCGTTCTCTAGGTAAAGTGATTCATGCTGGCCATTATTTTAGGAATTTTTGGGTGTTTGGGGGTTCATGCTGAAGGCAATCATTCCTTTGAGGAAATAAAAGCCGATACCATAATTCTGAACAGTCTGGACACTACGGTGAATCGGTTGTTGCAAGTCAACCGTGTTATCATTATTGGTAATAAAGTTACACGTGACCGGATTATCTCGCGGGAGCTTAGCCTCAAACCGGGCGATACGATTTCCAGCAAGCTGCTTCCTCAGGTATTGACCCGCGACAAAAACAAAATTTACAATCTCCGGCTTTTTAACACGGTAACAGTTCGGGTTTTGCAGATGACCAGCATTAACATTGACATCCTGGTAGAAGTAACAGAACGCTGGTACCTTTTTCCGTCCCCAATTTTTGAGTTGTCCGACCGAAATTTTAATGAATGGTATCAAAACTACCATCATGATTTCAGTAGGGTCAATTATGGTATTCATCTAGACCAGAAAAATTTTCGGGGTCGCAATGAAACGCTTAGGGTTACAGCACAATTTGGTTTCGCCAGAAAATTTGACCTCAGTTATCAGATACCCTATATCGACCAGAAGCAAAAGCAGGGTATTGTTTTGAATTTTGACTATGGAGAACCCAGGAATCTTGCTTATTTTACGGACAACCACATTTTGCAATACATCCGGTTGCCGCAAATTTTAAAGAGGACGTATGGATTCGGCGTGAGCTACAGTTACCGCAAATCTTTCTATGAAACCCATTCCGTTTCTGTTGGATATCGTTCCGGTACGATTGCCGACACGGTAAGAAAAGGCAACCCTAACTATTACAAGAACAGCACCACCAGCCAGCACTACGTAGGAATGTCCTATTCTTTTAATTCTGATCACCGCGACGTCATTCTTTACCCATTAAAAGGATATCAGTATACCGCTTACATTGCCTACAGCGGACTGGGAAGTTCTTCCGTCAACTTGTTTGAGATCAATCTTTCCCAGGCGAGGCATTGGGACCTCAGGCAAAAATATTATCTATCCAATTTCACGGCAGGCTACCTGAGCACGCCCTCCTCGCAGCCTTATAATTTATACAGTGCGCTCGGATATCGTAGGCAAGTTGTTCGCGGATATGAAATCTATGTTATTGAGGGGCCGAGATATGCCATCAACAAAACCACGTTTAAGAAACGAATCTTTTATCGGACCTGGCGCTGGGAGGGCCTTCCACTGGAACAATTCCGGCATATTCCAATCGCTATTTATATAAAAGGGTATTTTGATTTGGGCTATGTTCAGAATTATCCATACTACCAAAACTATCCCCCTTCCGACCTCAACACTGCCACGGGAATTAACACAAGGTTGTCAAACACCCTGCTTGCCGGGGCTGGTGGCGGATTGGACGTCGTCTCACTTTACGATTTGGTATTCCGCTTTGAGTACACCTTCACGAGACAAGGAACGCATGGATTTTTCTTTAATGTGAAGAAGGAGTTTTAGTTGATATTGTCAGGAAAACCTAGACCCGAATTCCAAAAACTTCGCGTGCTTTCGATCACCTTCACAGTGAAATATTTTCACAGTGGAGGCGTCACTACAATCTCAGTTTTTATTGATTCTCATCCTTCTGGGAAATGAAGGAGCAGCACAAAGCGTGTCCACCCTGATGGGTGCACGGGGAGCTGGAATGGGGTATGCTACGGCAACACTGCGCGATGAATGGTCCCTCATCAACAACGCAGGCGGACTCTCCAGGATTGATCAACCGACCGTCGCATTTGCTTACGAAGCCCATCCGGGACTGATCGGCGGCAATCGCATAGCCGCTCTCTTTTCTTCACCTTTAAAAATTGGTGTCGCCGGTGTTGGGCTTTTTCGCTTTGGCGATGATCTCTACAATGAACAAATCATCTCAACCGGATACAGCAACCAATTTGGAATTGCATCCCTGGGGTTAAAGGTAAACTACATTCAATACCATGCCGATGGTTTTGGCAACCGTACTGCCATAAGCCTGAATTTTGGAGGCATAACACAGATTACGCCCCGGATCGTTATCGGGGCCTACGTTGTCAATATCAATCAACCCCGGATTTCAACCATCGATAAAGAAAGACTTCCTACAAAACTGGTTGCGGGCATCAGCTTTAAACCCGGTGGGGGGATATCGATCGTCTCAGAAATAGAAAAAGATCTGAATTATGACGCTACACTTAAAGGAGGAATCGAATACTCCATCAACAAGAAAGTGTGCTTCCGAACCGGATTCAACTTTCATCCCAACGCTGCCTTTTTCGGACTTGGCTTCCTGATCAAAAAAATCAAAATCGATTATGCTTTTCAGTATACCACCACATTGAGCGGGGCACACCAGGCTTCTGTCATTTACCAACTCCAAAAGAAGAAAAAAAAACGTGAAGGATGAATTTCTTTCCGATGATTGTAGTCTTAGTGCGAGGCAACATAATGTTTTGTATGTTCCGTGCTTTCTGATGTTAATTGTGCCTTCGTTATTATTCGCACAAGACTACCCGCGCAAAGACACTAACCCAGAAAGGCTAGCTGAAGAGATTTTCCCGATCCAAAACCTGGACCTGAATTATCAGGAGCTCTATGATAATCTTTTGCAAATACTTTCCAATCCCATCGACCTCAATCGGGCCACGGCAGATGATCTCCGTGCATTATATGTCTTACGTGAAGAGCAGGTAAAATCTCTCTTGACACACCTGGCGGAGAATGGGCCCTTTCTTTCCTTGTATGAATTACAATCCGTGCCCAATTTTGATTCCATCACGGTGAGGCGATTATTACCCCTGGTCAGGATAGAAGACGCAAGTACCACTTTTGATAAATCACTTTTACGACGGGTTCTGAATGAACAAAACGGATATCTCATCACACGCTATGAACGTACGCTCGAAGAACAAAAAGGGTATAAAAAAGAAACGGGCCCATCCCAGCACTTCGCAGGCACGCCGGATAAGTTTCTCATGCGGTTTCGGGTGGCCAGATCAGGAGATTTTAGCCTGGGCTTTACAGCCGAAAAAGATGCGGGTGAGTCCATCACGTGGAAGCCGGCAAAACGAATCTACGGAATGGACTATTATTCCATCCACGGCCAGATTCTGAACAAGGGTCGTGTCAGAAACTTAATTGTGGGCGATTACCTGGCACAGTTTGGACAAGGATTGGTGCTGGGTGGCGGATTTGGCATGGGGAAAGGATCTGAAACGATCACCACCATCCGGAGAAGCAATCTTGGATTTATTCCTTTTACCTCCATCAATGAATCCGGTTTCTTTAGGGGTGGGGCCATGAGTTATTCGCTGGGTAAAAATCTGTTTCTTCATGGTTTTGCCTCTCACTTGAGAAGAGACGGAAAGCTCAATCAGGATTCCACCCAGGACGATACGTCTTTGATCTCCTCGTTTGCCATTACGGGATACCACAGGACAACCAGCGAATTGGCTTTGCGAAAGCAAATCATGGAAAACAATCTTGGCGCTGTCTTAAACTACCGAAATCAATCACTCGATATGGGCATTATCTTGCATCGGAATCAATTTGATATTCCTATCCTTCGCGCTGCTACGCTTTATAATCAGTTTAATTTCCGGGGTCAAAATAATTCCAACTTCAGTGTATTTCTAAATTATTCAAAACACAACGTAACCTTCTTCAGTGAATTCGCACAAACCCTTTATCATGGTGCGGCCATGACGACTGGCTTGCTCGCAAGCCTTACCCATCAATTGGATATTTCTTTTCAATACCGGAATTTCAGTCGCAATTTCATTGGCCTTTACAGTAATGCCATGGCTGAAAATACGGTGCCTCAAAATGAATCGGGAATGTATTGGGGTTGGAAATATACCTTTAATAAAAAATATTCATGTGCCGGTTATCTCGATTTATTTCGGTTCCCTTGGCTTCGTTATCGTGGCTACGCCCCCAGTGTTGGAAGCGAATGGTTACTCCGATTCAATTTCCAACCTTCCCGGACAGTTCTATTCTTCTTACAGGCGAGGGAAGAATCCAAGATCAGAAACCTGGTAAATGAAAACAATCTTTACCAAACTGAAAATGGCGTAAAACGAAATTACTGGGTCAACTTCGATTATGAAGCGGGCTTGCGATTGAGTTTCAAAACTCGCGCCCAATTCAGCAGCTACACGCTACAAGGAAAAACTACGCAAGGCATGGCGTTGATACAGGATGTAAACTTTGATGTGGGCCGGTTTTCCTTTTCAACCCGTTACGCTTTATTCGACACTGATGACTACGACAATCGCCTTTATGTTTACGAGCGTGATGTGCTGCTTGCGCTCTCGTTTCCAGCCTATTATGGAGTGGGTATCCGTAACTATGTAATGTTACAATTCAAGCTCAGTAAGCATATCGACCTATGGTTCCGCTGGGCCCACACGCGTTATATCGATAGAGACTTGATTGGCTCAGGGGGCGAAACCATCACTGGAAATATGAAAAACGATCTTAAATTGCAGGCAAGAGTAAGACTTTAGCTGTCGCAATGGTTTTCCCTTTGTCTGACTGCGTGGGGATACAGACGCAAGATAAAATGCTGTCCATCAGCTATTTTCAAACAAAAGACTTAAAAAACGATGCACGCTACAAAACTTGTTACCCCTGGAGTACTTTGGGCACTCTGCTTCGGATTGGTCGTCTTTATTGTGATCTTTAGGCTGATATTCAGGAAGAAGCAGTGATTGACTCCAATAATTAATTTAACTCCAGTTTAGTCTTTTTGGCGTCTGTCACGTAATTTGGTCGAAAGAATTTCCTAAGATCCCTTAACCTGGTGCACCTTACCCAGTAAAAAAGAAATATCCATGAGAAAGATCAATTTCATCTTCGCCATTATCCTGATTTCCCTCCTCCTTTTGTCGATTGCATCGATTGCCTTTTCACAAGGAATCAAGAAGACTTTTGAACTCCCAGAATTCAAGAGTATCTATGTAAACTCGAACTACACGGTACTCTTGAAGCAAACCAACAAACAGGAAGTGATTGCCGAAGCACCTGCAGATATAATGGAACTGACCAATGTGATTGTTGATAATGGTGTGCTGATGGTCAATGTTGAACGCAAACCAGATAATCCAAACAAAAGCGTTTGGCAGAAGATTGACGACATCAAAATCGGAACGGTGATGAAACTCCATGTCAGTGTAAAGAACATCAATGAACTCCAGGTCAATGGTGGCGGCAAGATTGTTTCGGAAAATTCGCTTGCATCAGACTATCTCTCCTTATCTGTTTCCGGAAACGGAAGTATGGATCTCGATATCAAAGGCAACACACTGAAAACAGACATCAGCGGATCTGGAAGTATTACATTGAAGGGTTACGCCACTTCAAATCAAGTGACCACAAGTGGCTCGGGTTCACTCAATGCATTTACCTGTGAAGTCGAAAGCGCTAAAGTAAAAGTAAGCGGAAGTGGCTCCGATGAATTGAACGTAACGGCTACATTGGAAGCGCTGGTTCTGGGCAGCGGATCAATCAAACACAAGGGCAACACCAAGAATGTGACCAAAAAAGTGTATGGTTCCGGGTCTGTTGAGCGGGCCTATTAGCGCCCGAGGTTGCTATCCCATAAAGCATTCATGTTGTTCATCGCCAAAGCGACTTATTCTGACAAGCTGAAGGCAATTCGATGAACCTTTCCATGCTGTTTAGTGATTTCATCAAGAGTGAACGGGCGGGAGGTATCTTGCTTATCTTTTGCACAATCATTTCCCTTTTTCTCGCCAATTCATTTCTCCAGCACGACTACATAAAGTTATGGCATATTCCATTCGCAGGACATCCGGTCGAACATTGGATCAACGACGGATTAATGACGATTTTCTTTTTACTCATTGGATTGGAGTTAGAGCGCGAGATCTATTTTGGAGAACTGTCGAATTTTAGAAGTGCGCTTCTCCCCATCTTTGCCGCCATAGGAGGCATGGTTGTTCCTGCCCTATTGTTTCTTGCATTCAATCATGGACAACCTTCACAGTCCGGAGCCGGAATTCCCATGGCAACAGATATTGCATTCGCGATTGCTATTTTGTCGCTATTGGGCAAGCGCGTTCCCACTTCGCTAAAAGTTTTGCTTACAGCACTGGCTGTCATGGACGATCTGGGCGCAATTATCGTCATTGCTGTTTTCTACACCAGCGCTTTGTCATGGATCAATTTGGGCATAGCATTGTGTATTTTTGCCTTCTTACTTTTATTAAACCACCTAAAGGTCAACACCCTGATTCCCTATCTTATTGGTGGATTGGTCATGTGGTATTTTATGCTTCACTCGGGCGTTCATCCAACCATCACCGGGGTTTTGCTGGCCTTTGCGATCCCCTTACGGAAAGGAGAAAAGTCACCCTCCACTACGCTTCAACATATCCTGCATAAGCCAGTTGCGTTTTTTATTTTGCCACTCTTTGCTTTAGCTAATACATGCATCATCATTGATAGTAACTGGCTTACAAACTTGGGACAGATGAACAGCTTGGGAATCCTTTCCGGGTTAATCGTGGGCAAACCATTGGGCATTTTTCTGTTTAGTCTCTGCGCCGTTGCGCTGGGGCTATCTGCACTGCCTGCTGATTTAAAATGGAAACAAGTAATTGGGGTGGGGTTTTTGGGCGGAATTGGTTTTACAATGTCAATTTTCATTACCCTACTGGCCTATAGTCAAGCCGAACAAATCAATGAGTCAAAAATTGCTGTACTGGTGGCATCGCTCATTTCTGCAGTGCTTGGGTTTTTTTGTTTAACCATGACACTCAAGCCGACGAGTCCAGGAACTGATCCACAACCAAAAATAGTTTTGAACTAAATAATTTATCAAAATAAAGATAGTTTATCTTGATCCGATGATAACACCTGAAAACTTGATCCACAAACTATACACCTCATTCCAGATCAAAGACTGGAAAACTATGCAGTCCTGTTATCATGAAGAGGCCACCTTCAACGATCCGGTGTTTCAACATCTGACGGCCAAGGAAGTGAAAGCGATGTGGCATATGCTTGCTGGCGCCGCACAGGATCTAAAAGTCATTTTTGGCGAAGTCAAGTCATCAGAAAATAGTGGTTCGTGCCAATGGCAAGCCTGGTATAAATTCTCCAGGACAGGAAGAAGCGTACACAATATCATCGCAGCCCAATTTGAATTCAAGGATGAAAAGATAGTAAGGCATGCCGATGAATTTGATCTTTGGCGGTGGAGTCGCTTGGCCCTGGGGGGCCCGGGTATTTTGCTGGGTTGGTCTCCGTTGGTTCGAAATAAAATCCGCAAAAACGCCCGAAAAGGGTTAGCAAAATTCATCCTTGAGCATCCCGAATATCAATAGGTACGCTGAGTACCGGCCCATTCGCAAAGAAAATGCGTTAACATGAAATTCTCCTCGTTATTAGAAAAAAAGCCTCAAAATGAAGTTGAAAAGCGCTTTAAAGACCAACGAGAGCATGACAATCTAGGCTTAGCCACCAAAAAATAACCATGCACTTCATTATTAAAATATTATTATCTTTGCGAAAGGTTAATCAAATAATCGGTAGTCTGGTCGTACATAGTAGTTTGTTCATCAGTTGAGATTATTGAATTGACAGAAAATTTTTAACACTTAATTTCAATAACAAAAATGAACATCTATGTAGCCAACATTCCCTGGAAGGCTTCCGAGGAAGAACTCAAGACTCTTTTCGCAGAATACGGAGAAGTAACCTCTGCCAAGATCGTGATCGACAAATTTACACAACGCAGCAGGGGTTTCGGATTCATCGAAATGAAAGACGACACTGCAGGACGCAACGCCATCAACGAATTGAATGGCGCTGATTTTATGGGCAAAAATCTTGTCGTAAACGAAGCACGTCCCCGTACCGAAGGTGGTCCCCGCACTGGCGGTGGAAACCGTGGCGGTAGTGCTGGAGGATTCCGCAGGGGTGATTTCAACCGCGAGTATTGATCGAATTTGAAATACAATATCCCATGTCAGGCCATAAGCCTGACATTTTTTTTTGCCCGGATCTAACCCTTATTCCAACAGATGTTTCCCGCAAGCTTCGCCCTCTGATTGCTGTGGATGGTTTATTCTTAAGACATTTCCTGCTTCAAAATAATATTGATGGGTAACAGTAAAAAATACCGTGTCTTGCTTTAATATGGGTCGGGATTGACCTAGATTTCTCATGCAATGAGCATGTGACCAACACGGGCAATATGCATGTTGCCCCTACCTCAATAATCCGTTTTGATGTTTTTATTAAACGGAATCTTCAGCTGAAACATAACATTTTCATCCTGGGTTCGATCCAGAACATCCAATCCATATTTTACCTTTTTCGGGTCATCGTAAACCAACGTACCGAAAAGCCGGTCCCAGATCGAAAAGATATTTCCAAAATTCGTATCGGTCCAGGGTCGCTCAAAATGATGGTGGAATTTATGCATGTTCGGCGTAATGAAAATAAAACTCAGCGGCTTGTCCAGCCAGCGGGGCAACGCTATGTTGGCGTGCGTAGCGTACGTGAAGAAAATCGTGCATATCCTGTAAAAAAAATAAAATGAGATTGGGGCTCCAATGATCACTACCGCGCCCAGTGCGAAGAGTTCACGCAAAACATAATCTCCAGGATGATGCCTTGTGCCGGTGGTTGCATCCACTTTGGTGTCACTGTGGTGTACCATGTGCAGCTTCCACATCCATTTGATGCGGTGAAGCAGATAGTGCACAAAATACTGCGCAATGAGATCCATGAGCATTACCGAAATCAATAAGGCCACCCAAACCGGCAGATGAGCATAAAACAGTAATCCGATGCGATGTAACTGAATCCAATGAAACACTCCAATGGTGACAATTCCAAAAATAACGTTAATCGTCAGTGTGAAGGCCAGAAAAATCAAATTGGTGCGGGCGTGTTTCCCTTTGTGGTATTCATTACGGAACAATGGGAATATTACTTCGAGCAATGACGAAAAACTCAAACAACCAATCACCCAAACCAGTTTATGCCAAGTCGGCATGTATTCAAAGAAATTCAGGAACGAGTCCATATCTGTAAATGGTCAATTCGTAATGTGATCAGCCAATTCCCGATCCTTACCGTATTACCACCTCCCACGGCATTCTCGCCTGAACACCCTGATATTGCTTCACCCGCTGCCATTGTTGGAACCAGGAATAGTTTTCTCCCAGTTCGTGTTGCAGCAACATAACCCTCGCACTTTGCTCGGCATCGCCGGTCCATCGCTCAAGAAAAGTCTTTTGATGAGGATAGTATTTCAATTTATAGTCGGTGCCGATCTTTGCTGCGCCGCTTGCCACTTTAATGGCCTCATCAAAGCCGCCCAGTATATCCACCAATCCATTGTCTTTGGCCTGACTCCCTGTCCACACCCTTCCCGACGCAATCTTCTTCAGGTCAACCTGTTTCATTTTTCTACCTTGCGCCGCCTTGCTGGTAAAAGTTTCATAAATGTCCTCGGTCTTCTTTTGCCAAATATCTTTTTCCACATCCGATAGCGGGCGCATCACGGTTGTGAGTTCTCCGATCTCGCCGGTCTTTACTTCTTCGGAAGTGATCCCGATTTTGTTGCTCAAAAAACCGCTACAGTCAAGAAGAATACTGAATATCCCAATTGAGCCGGTTACCGTCGTGGGCTGTGCCACAATTGTGTCACAAGCCATCGCGATGTAATAACCGCCCGAAGCGGCGTAATTTGACATCGAAGCAATAACCGGTTTTTCTTTTGCCGCCAGCGTAACTTCGCGCCACATCTGATCGGAAGCACTAAAGGCTCCCCCCGGACTGTTGATTCGTAATACAATCGCTTTGACTTTTTCATTCACCCGCGCTTTGCGAATGGCCTCGATAATCGTGGCCCCTCCCACCACATCCTCGCTGGATTCGCCAGGGAGGATTGTACCATCCGCAACAATCACAGCGATCTCATTCTTGGAGTCGTACGTGGACGTGAAGCTTTTTTTATAATTTGAATACTTGACAAAATTTATGGCCTTATCTTTTTTCAGTCCCAGCCGTCCACGCAGTTCGTCTTTTACCTGGTCTTCATAATATAATGAATCAACCAGTCCGTATTGCACTGATTCTTTTGGTCTTCGCACCAGCATCTTATCTGAAATCTCCTTGAGTTTATCTTTTGGAATCTTGCGCGTTTCAGAAACCTTGCCCAGCATTTCTCCATAGATTGAATTGATCATGGAGTTCAATTGCAACCGGTTGGCGTCGCTCATGTTGTCGCGAAGAAAGGGCTCCACGGCGCTCTTGAATTCCCCTACCCGGAATATCTCCGGCTTGATCTCCAGTTTATCAAACATTTTCTTGAGGAATGTCACGTCCGTCGCCAGTCCGTTAAATTCCACTTCACCTTCCGGATTGAGGTAAACCTTGTCGGCGGCAGAGGCCAGGTAATAGGCGCCTTCGCTATACGCATCTGAATAGGCCACAACCCATTTACCGCCTTTGCGAAAGTCAAGCAGCGACTGCCGGATTTCATCAACGGTGGCAATACCGGCCCTGAGCTGACTGACATTCAAATAAATCCCCTTTATCTTATCATCGCTTTTGGCGTGGTTGATCACGTGCTTTAACTGAATCAATCCGATCCGCTGCTCTCCAGCCCCCGGAAACAATTCCGCCACTGGATCTTCTATCTCCAATTCGGCGATGGGTACGTTTAGCTTGAGGTGCAACACGGTGTTATCGCTAACCGAAACTTCCTTTTCAGAGGCAAGTATGGAAAAGAACAAGATGGTCAATCCGATAATCAGGAAAAATGCAACGACAACGCCCAGGCAGGACGATAGAATATTCTTTAAAAAAGCCATGGTTTGAATTATTTAAGTGCCAAAATGGTGGTGTCTCAGAGATAACCCGCCAAAATTAGGCAATCCGGTTGAATTAGAATAATGCTTTATATTTCGCCCTAATGAGAAATAAAATCTATTTGCTGCTCGGGTCCAACCTTGATGAACGCGAGAAAAATCTGTTGCGGGCTATCCAAAAGATCAATGAACAGGCCGGCACTGTATTGTTGGTGTCCGCACTCTACACTTCCCAGCCCTGGGGGGTTTTAGACCAGCCAGAATTCCTGAATCAAGCTATCGAAATTAAATCGGACTATCCGCCACGTCAATTGCTTCAGAAATTGTCATCGATTGAAATAGAAATCGGGCGAGAAAAAACAACACGCTGGGGGCCACGCGTGATTGATATCGACATCCTGTTTTATGAGAACATCATCCTTATTGAAAAAGACCTCATTATTCCGCACCCAGCCATAACCGCCCGCAGGTTTACCCTCGTGCCGCTTTGCGAGATTGCCTCAAAGTTTGTGCACCCCCAACTTAACAAACAGTGCGAACAGCTCTTAAAGGAATGTACTGACCCTTTGCAGGTCAAGCTGTATGCCCCTACAGGCTCATAGCCTCCACCTCGTGGGCAATTTTCTTTACCAGACCTTGTAATACTTTTCCTGGACCGCATTCGATGAATATGGTGGCACCATCATGCACCATATTCTTTACCGACAGCGACCACAGAACCGGGGCAGTAAGTTGGTTGATCAGATTCTTTTTGATGGTGACAATATCCCTGGAAGGCACTGCGTCGACATTTTGGTAAACGGGGCAAATTGGTTTGCTGAACACGGTGGCTTCGATCGCCGCAGCTAACTCGGCGCGTGCGGGTTCCATCAATGGAGAATGAAATGCTCCACCAACTTGTAACGGTATCGCACGCTTCGCGCCAGCGGCCTTCAATTTTTCACAAGCTATTTCAATTCCCCTCAAAGAGCCTGAAATTACAAGCTGACCGGGACAGTTATAGTTGGCTGCCACAACCACTTCATCGATGGAGGTGCAGATTTCTTCTACTACTGCATCATCAAGGCCAATAATTGCAGCCATTGTTGAAGGATATAGTTCACATGCTTTTTGCATGGCCATTGCCCGTTTGAACACGAGTCTCAAACCATCTTCAAAAGAAAGGGTCCTGTTGGCCACCAGCGCTGAAAATTCTCCTAAGGAATGACCCGCAACCATATCGGGAGAAAATGATTCCTGCATTAGTGCCATTGCTACAGAATGAATAAAAACGGCAGGCTGGGTGACTTTGGTTTGCCTTAATTCATCCGTCGTACCCCCAAACATAATGTCGGTAATCTTAAATCCCAGAATGGCATCACCCTGATCAAACAATGATTTTGCCTGTTGATTTGACTCATAAATATCTTTGCCCATGCCCGCAAATTGAGCGCCTTGTCCAGGAAAAACGTATGCCTTCATAAATATTTAGGATTTAGAATTGAAGTTTCAACAGGGACATTAACATTCCAAAAAATTATACCTGATTTCAAATTTGAAATATTAAATCTATTTAATAAATCTTGACTTCAGTTCTTTGGTGGGGACCATACATTCTGCCCTTTTACCGAACAGGCGATAACGATTTCCCGCAAGGAGATCATACAATCCATCGCGCATAAATCGCGGCAGAATCTTAAAGACATACAATGCAGGCCAAAGTGCGGAAAGATTTTTTACTATTTCAAGCGCGGCGTCACTCTTTTGAAAGAGTCGTTCTCCGATGATCAGGATAACACTATTTAACTGCTCCGGAGGTATTCCAAATTTTTTCAAAGTGGCTATTCCAAACTCCGACTGCAACGCAGCAAAACGAAACTTGGCTTTGGTGTCGCGCTGAATTATGAATTGGACTGAACTATTGCAAAGATTGCAGACACCATCAAAAAGGAGGATCGGACCTTTATCTACTGAATTCAGCTCATCCACCCCTTAATCTTTTTTTCTCAATTTACCCGAAATGAGGAAAGCCCGATGACATATTACTGATTACCCCTGATCACCTGCACCCAACCCTTGAACGTTTTGTTTTGTTTTGATGGGTCCACCACATTAAAGTTGACCACGGCAATGTAGAAGTAAACTCCAGCCGCAACGTCCGCACCGTTATCATCTTTGCCATTCCAGTCGATGTATATGGTACGTTCTCCGCCTGATGCATAAGTAAAAACGGCTTTGCCCCACCGGTTATAGACCGTAAAGTTCACCTGGTTTACAAAGCGCGCGCACAACAACTTGCGCTCTGCAGCATTTTGTACCGGCCCACAAGCATCATCACCATTTTCACTGACAGCATACCGTTCACTAAAGGCGCTAAACAATTCATTGCATTTGTCTCCGTTGGGCGTAAACACATTCGGCAACCCGTAGGATGGACAATTGTCAAAACAAAAAGATTCGCTCAGCACACTTTCAATCCCCGAGCGGCTTACAGCAGATATTTTGTAACACCGCGCAAACGAGGGGAGGTTTGCATCTATAAAAAATGTATCCTTAACATTTTGGGCATACAATTGAAACGCACTTCCGACCTGACCTGCGATGTAAATATTGAACGTTTTGGTTTCTGCACGACAAGTTTCATTGGTAGGCAAATTCCACGTCAGTGTGTTACTGAAAGTATTGGGCGCGCAAGATGCACCCAGTAAATATTGTTTACAATCAACAGCCTTAATGGACAATGCCGGTTTGCAAGGACGGATGGTGTCATTGGGTTGTGCGCAAATAATTTGAGAATAATTAAGTAACGGTTGTTTGATCTTCGGATTTCCATAACCTCCGCGCGTTAGCACGCGATAACAATACGTATCTGTTTGTTTTAATTTTATCCCTTGAAATAGTCCGGAGTCAATATAGTGGAACGACTTCTCATTCACATCTACACTGTCAATCAGGGTAAGGTCGCTTTCCTTGCTATTTGCCGGCCCGCGAAAAATCAAATGAAGTGGGTTTTGTAATGTGTGGTTACTCCAGGGCACTACTGCATTCCAGTTCAGCTCGATCTCCTTAAGCTGAGGCTTTAACTCTAATCGAACCGATGATGCAGTGGAGGACGTGTCAATCAATATATGGTTATTATCATAAGCGACAATCCGGTAATTATAAACCGTCTCCTTGGTATCCAATCCGGTGTCTACCCATACCGTATCCGGCCGCCATCCTGCATAAACGGTATCCAGTTTTATCGCCCACGAAAATCCCTCTGCGCGATAAACCTTATACTGATAGGGAGGTGGAAATTGTATAGGACTGACATCAAACGGTGGACGCCACTTTACTGTAACCCGACCATTTGCCTGATCCGTTATGTCAATCGTAACATTGGTTACGATCGGGGCATTGGCCAGGATCGGGGGAAGGCATATTTCCTGCGACACATAACTTTCTCCGCCCTCAGGCAGGGGGAACAATGCTACCAACCGGTAACAATACGATGCTCCCTGAGCCAGTCCGGCGCCTGCATTGGTATCGGTGTACGTGCTGTCCTGTGCAGAGACCAGATCAATCAGGGTGTAGCCCAGAAAATCTGGCATACCCGTAACACATTGCGGTGGAACAAAAGGATTGCTGTCTATCCTGCGCCAAATCTGAACACTCATAGCATTGCTGCAATGATACTTTTTCCATTTCAGGTTGGCTTTGCGCTGGCCAGGATTAACCTGCGCACTTTCCCAAATGGGTGCCGGTCCGACTACCTTAATATTCCATGTCTTGAACTGTACCAGACTGGCGCCGTTTCCTTTAGGCGGACTATCCGTTATCTTGAATACAACTTGATAAGGCTGCTCTTTCACGTGTTCACATACCGTCACCCAGTTAAAAGTACCGCTGGCATCTACCCCATTAGCTGTAAGTTGAAAAACCGCGGGGCTGGGCGTAAACTTAGCCGGAGAAGGCGTGATACTAAACACTTGAGAAAAAGCTTCGATCTTAACACTGTCATAGTTAGGGTCGGTACCAAATATTTTTTGATTAATGATGGTCCCAGCATCTACACAAATGTCGGGCGGCACCGTCAGCTCGGGACGTTTGTTCTGGCAATCCTGGACAATAATCTGCATATCACGTGTTACATAACCCAATTGCACCCAGTTACCGCCGACCTTTCGCCATTCCTTTATTATAAAAGCGATGTTGTATTCTCCCGGCGCACCCGGAGCGTCCCAAATAATCGTACCGGTGATGGGGTTAATCGAAAAGGTGGGGGAACCGTTTTGAGCTTCGTTAGATGTGCCGTAGTTTAAGCTGATGTCATCGTAAAATTCTTTCGTGTTGGGTGGACGGTAAGCGTTTACATCCTGGTTTACATTCTGCTTGGGAATTGTCAACTCAAATGATAAACTGTCGCCATTCGGGTCATAAGCTCCAGGGTTGTGGTACCAGGCAGCTCCTGTGCATGCTTGGTCAATTGGAGGTACCAGCAACCGCGGACTACTGTCGCACAAAAATGGATCGATGTTGATCACCGTTTCAATATAAAAGGGGGTCTCAATTGAATTAAACATGTTTAATATGCCACCGTTGCGATTGTGCTCAAAATAACTGATCGTGTATTGACCCGGACCCGGGAAGGTGTGTGAAGTAGAATATTTAACGTATCCAAATTGAGGGCCAAATCCAGGAACGGGATTACCGATTTCTTCGGGCGGATGAAAGATGGGGCTCCCATCATGAAAATTCAACTCCCCGGAACCGTTGTTACTAAACTTTATAGGGGACGATGTATTGGTATAAACAGCGATTGTAATAATAAAGTCAAATGTGCAACTTTTCCGGGTGACGGTGATTTCGCCAGCTCGGATATGGGTGGCAAAAGCACTTTGAATGGAAATGATTCCACCCGCAATCACAAGAAAGGCCAAAATCAGAAATCGTCTTATCCTTAACCCCATGCTCAAAAAAACAGCTAAAAATACAACATTAATTCAACCCTTCTGGTTTCTCAATGGCAAAAATTGATTGCAATCTTCACGAAGACACCCTCAATCGTATTGCTATAACGCAAAGCACCAGAAAATATTGAATCCTATCCAAATGATTGATATCCTGGTTATGGATTGGGTAATTTCTAGCACTAAAGGGTCAATATTGCATACGACTGGTTTTTGTGCTGTGAATTGTGGAATTTCACCCCTATGCGCGTTGTCCATGAAATCGTTCATCCGGATTGTAAGATCACCATCTTTTATTGGAACAATAAATACCTGATCAAACTGGAAGCAGGTCCGTTTGAACAAACTTTCAAGATTGATGAGTTCGATCTGAGCGCTGAAGCCGATCTTAAGAAAGTAATTGACGAAGATTTTATACAACAGGCGATGGCGCGCTTTGCCGATATGTCGCGGAGTCTCGCTGAAGCAACGGATGAGATTTAGTCAGCGTCATGGTTATAGGGCCCTTTTGTGCACTGTGAGGAGTCGCTGACGGGAAAATTTGGCCTACTCCTACTGAAGCGCATTTTTAACTGAATTCCCAATAACTTGTGACCTGTTTTTCATGAATCAATATTATGCTGGTTTTGCTATTGACCCGGTTGCGGTTAACTTTGACAGGTTATAGTCTATAGTGAATGGAGATTGTCGAAAAGAAAAACAAGAATAAGCCCTATAAGCCGATCCATGATGATGTGGCGGACTGGCCGGTTTACCAATTGAGCAAAAACCGGAAAGAATTCATTGAGGAGGTAACTCAAAAATCAATCGACCGCATCCTTGAATTACGTCCCAATCGCAAGCGACTGATCGACGAACTGGAGGCAACTGTTTACCGCGAACAGAACCGCATGAAGCGCAACCGCTGGCGTGCCGATCCGCCGGATGAAAACAAGTTCTGGGCCAAAATCAAAAATGAGCTGGTCGAACTCAGCTCAAAAAAAACCGAAGAAGCTGGAAAGAAGGAAGAAGAAATTCTCCGTCAGATTGTCATGCGGTATGCCGATGAAATCGCTGGATATTTTAATCCCAGCTCCTATCGCTTTGCGCGTGAAGTCATCCAGTTTTGGTTTGCCCGTTTATTAAACGGAGCCCGGGTCAAAAAATTTGGGGCCTTCTTCCGCAGCCGTTATACCTTGCGGGATAAAATTCACATTGTAGGAAAAGTGAAAATGCTCCGGGAACTTGCGAAAAGGGGCACCGTCGTTATGGTACCCACCCATTTCAGCAATCTCGATTCAATCCTGATCGGTTGGGTCATACATTCACTGGGCTTGCCTCCATTTATTTACGGCGCAGGATTAAATCTATTCAACATCAAGATCTTCGCCTACTTCATGAACAGTCTCGGCGCTTACAAAGTGGATCGGAGAAAAAAGAACCTCCCCTACCTGGAGACGTTGAAAATGTATTCCAACCTGGCGTTACAAAAAGGTGCTCATAGTTTATTCTTTCCGGGAGGGACGCGATCACGCTCAGGTCTGATTGAAAAATCACTAAAACTTGGATTGCTGAGCACAGCCATTGAGGCCCAACGAAGTCTGTATGCAGAAACGCCCCAAGGTGCTGTTGTCCGCAAAATATTTGTAGTCCCGGTCACCTTGAATTACCATTTCGTTTTGGAGGCCCCCGATCTGATCGAAGACTACCTGCACATGAAGGGCCAGGACCGTTATTTCCCTGAACAGGATAACTATGGGAGTCTACAATTGATCCGTTTCCTGTTCAAGTTTTTTACTAAAGGCTCTAATATCAGCGTGGCCATTGGTCGCGGTCTGGATGTGATGGGAAACTATGTAGACGACGAAGGCAACAGCCTTGATGTGAATGGCCGGATTGTCGATACCCGGGATTACTTCATTTCCAACAATGATATTACGATTGACCGGCAGCGCGAAGATGAGTATACACGGATGCTGAGTCAAAAAATTGTTTCGGAATATCACCGCATCAACCGGGTGTTTGCAAGTCATTTGGTGGCTTTCGTTGCTTTTGAAATGTGGCAACGAAAACATGCCAAGCTGGATCTGTTCAGCCTCCTGCGTTTGCCGGAAGAGGAACTGGAAATTCCTTACGAAGAATTTCGCGAAACTTTTAAGCGGGTAAGAAAGGAAATCTACAATCTGAAAGAAGCCCACAAGGTTTATTATGCTACCCACCTAAAGGGGGAAGCAGACCTGGTGATCAAGCACGGTCTTGACAACGTGGGCATATTTCACCTCAAGCGTCCTTTGCTAAAGAATAAGAAAGGGAATATCATCACACGTGACCTCAACACCCTCTATTACTATCACAATCGCCTGGTAGGCTATGATCTCGAAAAGTTTATCTGAAAAGCCGGTTGGGGTGGTGGGTGCCGGAAATTTTGGTACCGTAATCGCCAACATCTTGGCCCGGAATAGAAAAGTGCTGCTGTACGCCCGCAATGAAAAGGTCCTGAAGAACATTCTGGACAAACGGGAAAACCGTGGATATAAAATGCACAAAAACGTATTGCCAACCAACGACATGGCGTACCTCGCCAGTCAGTGCGATGTGATTTTCCCGATGGTTCCTTCCGAACATTTTCGGACAATGATGAAAAAGCTTTCCCCGTATCTTCACCCTTACCATATCCTCATTCATGGCACAAAAGGTTTTGATATCAAGTTACCAAAAGGGGAAACATTGGAGTCGGTTAAGCAACTGGACCGAAGTCAGGTGAAAACGATGAGTGAAGTCATCCAGGAAGAAAGTGTCGTGGTTAGGGTAGGTTGTTTGGCAGGACCCAATCTTTCGCGGGAGCTGGCCCAGCGACAACCCGGCGCGACCGTAGTGGCGAGTCATTTTAATGAAGTCATTCAGACCGGCAAGCGTTTGTTGCGCAACGATCGTTTTCAGGTTTATGAAAATAATGATTTAGTTGGTGTAGAGATTGCGGGCGTACTTAAGAATATTATTGCAATTGCTTCCGGGGCGCTCAGTGGCCTGGGCTACGGAGAAAATGCAAAAGGCTTGCTGATCAGTCGTGGTGCCGTGGAAATGGTCTACCTCGGCAGAGCACTTGGTGGAAATACCAAAGCCTTTCTAGGCGTAGCGGGTATTGGGGATCTGGTGACTACGTGCAACAGTCCGATGAGTCGCAATTTTACGGTTGGTTACCGTCTTGCGAAAGGTGAAACCCTCAAAGAAATTCTGGACGACATGGAAGAAATTGCTGAAGGGGTCAATACTGTGCGCATTGCAAAAAAGTGTGCAGACCGCTATAAGGTAAGAGCCCTGATTACCAATACATTGTATAAAGTACTCTTTGAAAAGATGACAGTACAAGAAGCCCTTCAGTACCTGATGCGCAATCCCCTGAATGTGGATATTGACTTTTTATAAAAATTTTAAAGTGCCATTCTTATTTTTTCGGCCACAACCGATAATTCTTTGGCAGAAGGTTTCAGTTTTGGTCTGGTAAAATTGATATCCCCAACGGAGTTCATCGGAACCAGGTGAATGTGGGCGTGCGGTACTTCCAGTCCAATGACTGCTACACCAATACGTTTGCAGGGTACTGATTTCCGTATGGCTATCGCAATTTTTTTAGCAAACAAATTGATCCCAGCAAGAGACTCGTCGTCCATATCAAAAAGATAATCAATTTCCTTTTTTGGAACGATGAGTGTATGCCCCATGACGAGGGGCATAATATCGAGAAAAGCGATAAAGCTTGCGTCCTCCGCGATGATCTCACCTGGGATTTCGCGATTGATGATTTTTGTAAAGATCGAAGGCATACCCATAACTTTCAACGTGCGAATTGGCAATACTAACTGCTACGCCTTGACACATTGGCTAACTTGACCATTGAACATTTCTACATCCCGATATTCACAATCTCGAACTCCATTTCACCGGCCGGTGTTCTAATCATTGCCGTCTCACCCTTTTTCTTGCCCAGCAATCCTTTTCCAATCGGTGATTGGGTAGAAATTTTTCCTGCCTTCAAATCTGCTTCCTCTTCCGACACCAGCATGTACGTCACCGACGCACCGTTTTTTTTATTCTTGATTGTCACTTTTGAAAGGATTGAAACCTTGGAAGTATCCACGTTCGTTTCATCCACCAGGCGCGCGTAACTCATTGCATCTTCCAATTGCGCAATTTTCGCTTCCAGGTGGCCTTGCGCATCTTTTGCCGCATCATATTCGGCATTTTCGCTCAGGTCGCCTTTGTCACGGGCTTCCGCAATTTGCCGGGCGATTTCTGCACGGCCTTTCGTCTTCAGGTGAGCCAGCTCATTTTGCAGTCTCGTCAACCCTTCTTTCGTATAATATGAAACTTTCTTACTCATGATCGTCGTTGTTCCTGATTATTCATGTTTTTTATTTCGTGTCCTCCTCCTTGATCATGCTCTACTTCAATCAATGATCTAAAAAGAAACAACGGCTTCATCTCTGAAACCGTTGTTGATTCTTGCACAAAGTTAATTTATTAAATCACTTGTGCAAAACCCACTAACTGCCTACGAGCTCCGGAATATTTGCTAAAACTTGTTGCTGAATATCATCATCAAACTTGGCCAGGTATAATGTTTTGGCTTTTGTTAATTGTTCGATGGTCAGTCCTTTAGCACCACGTAAGTCTGCTTTGTACAAGCTCGCATTTTCAAAATCCGCCCCCATGAGATAACTATTTTGGAGGTTGGCCTCCATCAAGAAAGCATTCTTAAAGCTTGTCTTAATCAGGAACGCATTTTCAAACTGCGCTTTGATTAAAAAAGCATCGTTGAAATTTGCGCCACTTGCATAGGCGTTTTTTAAATTAGCCTGATTTAAGTTTGAGTTTTCAAAATTGGTTTGGTTTAACCGGGTATTTTCAAGGTTTGTTTCAATCAGCGAAGAATGCGAAAGATCAGATGAATTAAGATTCGAGCCGCGCAAATTGACATAGTTGAGATTGGTTCGCGAAAGATGGCAATTAACCAGATTGATCTCGTAGATTTTATGGCGGTTCAAACGTTTGATATTTCCGACTGTCCGGAACGCTGCCTCTTCGGATTCCCATAACCGAAAATCATCGATCTCATCTTTATACGTACGGATGCGTTGCCGGGTGTCGCCGTTTTGGTTGAGCCAGAAAAGCAAAATACCAATAACGGCGATATCAAAAATCATTCCATGGGCTTCCGCCAAAATCTGAACATAGAAGGTTTCGAATTCATAGATATAATATTTCAGGCTGAGGCCGATGACAATGATTGAAACGAACAACAACACAAACGACGTAGTCAACAACGGTTTCTCAATTACTTCATCAAAGTAATTTTTCAGTCTGTCGATTTGTCGTTTATAGAAACCCATTCATTTCCAATCGATGAAGATCATTAACCGTTGTGATTTTAATCCTTCCAACCAGCAAATATAGACTAAAGTAAGCGGCAGGGACGCTGCAATTTGCCCTTCAATATTACACCGGTTTGTTCATTCCGGAAATTAAAGAAGAACCTACAATAGCAAATGAATGGTTAAAAAATAAATAGCCAATCCCAAAAGGTCGTTGGTCGTGGTAATAAATGGCCCTGAGGCCAGCGCCGGATTAAATCCAAACCGGTTAAGAATAAGCGGGGTTACCGTTCCGATGAAGGAGGCGAAAAGAACAACGCAGAACAACGCCATTGAGACAACAAGGTTCAGTCGTTGATGACCGAAAATAACCCAGGTTACGCCATAAACGATTAAAGCGAGGAAAAAACCATTGAAGAGCGCTACTTTGAATACTTTGCTTAATCGCTTCCATAGCCCTTCATCCAAAAAACCGGGATTGACAAGACTTTGCACAACAAGTGAGGAGGACTGAATCCCCACATTGCCCCCTGTGGCCTGGATCAGCGGAACAAAAAATGCAATGGCGGTGATCTTCGCAATCTCCATTTCAAAAATACCCATAAAGCGTGCGCTCATCATCCCCCCCATAATTCCGATCAGCAACCATGGTAACCGCGCTCGTGTATTTCTCCATACACTGTCGTCTTCCTCCACATCTTCCGTAATCCCCGACATGAGTTGACGTTCTTCCTCCGCTTGTTCTGTAATCACATCGACTACATCATCGATGGTGATCCTGCCCACCAATTGACCCTTTACATTCACTACCGGCACCGATTCGAAGTCATACTTCTTCATGATTTCCGCCACTTCCCGGTTCTCCATGTACGTCTCTACCGCCACTACGTCATCATCAAAAATATCCTTGACCAACGTCCTGGAGTCACTGAGAATCAATTTCTGTAAAGCTACCCGGCCCAGAAGTTTGTCATTTTCATCGACGACGTAAACTGCATAAAACTTGGTTACGTTCTCTGCCTGCTTCCGGATTTCATCGACGCATTGAACAACCGTCCAACTATCCCGTGCCCGGATCAATTCCTTGGCCATGATCCCTCCCGCCACATTATCGTCGTAACGCAGCAAATCAATAACCTGTCCACGAAGCAAGGCATCTAGCCCGGCAATGACCTCTTCACTGTCTTTGATGGGCAATTCATTGAGGATATCCGCGGCATCATCGGAGTCCAGCTGATTGACTACTTCCGTCAATTCTTTCGTCGTATAGACCTTCAGAAACTCCTTTCTCGTTTCGCTGTCGAGATCGTTTATGATCTGAGATCTGACGTCGGTTGGTAAAATATCCAGCACATACTTCGACTCTTCACTGTTGAACTCGTACAGCAATGCGGTAATATCGGCGGGGTTTATCTGTTGCAGGCTATCGCTGATAAATTGACCATCGCGAACGTCCAATGCCTTCTGGAGGCGGTCACGAAATTCCTTGGTCAGCTCAAATGTTACGAACTCCTTCACTGGATTTGCCAATTAATTTGGTCAACGCAATAAACTCTTCTACAGCCAACTGCTCGGCCCGCTTGTCCAGGACCGGCAGGGCTACAATCAAGGCAGGCAAATTTAGACTTTTCAATGCGTTGCGCAAGGTTTTGCGGCGCATTTGAAAAGCTTGCTTTACGACTTTGTTAAAAAGCTTTTCATCACAGTCGAGGTATTCTCTTTTATTCCGGGTCAGTCGGATAACGGCCGACATCACTTTGGGTGGCGGAAAGAAAACGCCGGGTGCAACTTTGAACAGCAATTTGATATCATAATATGCCTGCAGCAGAACGCTGAGGATACCATACGTTTTGTTCCCATGTGGGGCTGCGATCCGTTCCGCCACTTCCTTTTGCAACATGCACACGACCTCCTTTACCTGGTGCCGGTAATCCAACACCTTGAAAAGTATCTGAGAAGAAATGTTGTAAGGGAAATTGCCGATAATGCAAAACTCCCCCTCACAAATGGCTTGCAAGTCGATTGTAAGAAAATCGCCCTCAACAATGTTATCCCCGAGTATGGGGTATTGTTTTCGAAGATAGGCAATTGAATCCCTGTCAATCTCAACCAATTTAAGCTGAATGTCTTTTCTTTTTAACAAAAGCTGGGTGAGCATTCCCGTGCCGGGTCCAATTTCCAAAACCGGCACGGCTGACGATTCCAGGGAATCGACTATTTTTATTGCGATATTTTGGTCTTTTAGAAAATGCTGGCCTAAGGATTTTTTGGGGCGAACGATCATGTTCAAAGATAGGGAAAGGCTTCATTTTCAGACCTTCAAATATTTTGTTAGCTTGAAACCCAAGTAAACCATCAACTCAAATCTGTATGAAAAGACCGTTTTTGAAAAAGTTTAACCTGAATGTTGTCGCATTCTTACTGCTGGCTCATCTTACGGGTTTTGCCCAAGCAAAATTAACCGACTCTATTTCAGTTGCCCCGGAAGTAAAAATCGGAAAACTGGCGAACGGCCTTACTTATTTTATTCGCAAAAATAGCAAGCCGGAGCACCGTGTTGAGTTACGATTGGTGGTCAATGCTGGTTCTATTCTTGAAGACGACGACCAGCAGGGGCTCGCCCATTTTACAGAACATATGGGTTTTAATGGGTCCAGGAATTTTAAGAAAAATGAATTAGTCTCTTTTCTACAGGCCATGGGTGTGAAATTCGGGGCCGACCTGAACGCTTACACCAGCTTTGATGAAACGGTCTATATATTGCCCATCCCGATCGATAAAAAAGAAAACCTTGAAAAGGGTTTCACAGTGCTAGAAGATTGGGCCAGCACGGTCGCCTTTGAAGACACGGAAATCGATAAGGAACGCGGTGTAGTTCTAGAGGAGTCTCGGATGGGCAAGGGTGCCACTGACAGGATGAACAAAGTGGTTTACCCAAAAATTGCGGAAGGTTCTAAATATGCGTTGCGGCTTCCAATTGGTAAAGATGATATTTTGAAAACGTTTAAGTACGATGCGATAAAACGCTTTTATCGCGATTGGTACCGTCCTGATCTGATGGCCGTTGTGGTGGTCGGTGATCTGGATCCCGCTGAAGCGGAAAAGATGGTGAAGTTGCATTTTGAAAAACTTGCAAATCCGGCCAATGAGAAAAAAAGAATTTTGTCCGAAATCCCTCCCCGTCAGAAAACTGAAGCGGTGATTGTTTCGGATAAGGAGGCGACCAATTCAATTCTCCGTATTTATTATCCCTTTAGCAAATCCAGCGAGGCAAAAACGGCAGGCGAATACCGCAATAAATATTTATTAAGAAGTTTATTCCAGTCCATGCTGGGTTTGCGCTTGCAGGAGCTCACCCAAAAATCAAATCCACCCTTTGTCTTTGGTGGAAGTAATTTCGGCGGATTTGTCCGGGGCTACGAGGCTTTCTTTTCTATCGCTGTCATCAGCAAGGCTGGTATCGAACCCGCCATCACCGCCTTGATTCAAGAAGACGAACGTGCTCGCAAATTTGGATTTACGACCGGCGAATTCGAACGCACCAAAAAAAATATGCTAAAAGGCATGGAGCAATCTTTCAACGAACGCGATAAAACAGAATCTGAAGATTTCGCCGGGGAATTGATCCGACATTTTTTGACCCATGAGCCCATTCCCGGGATTGAAATTGAATACGGTTATTACAAACAATTCCTCGATGGCATTACCCTTGAAGAAATAAATCAATATACGGCTAATGCAATTCCGGCATCCGGGAGCAAGTTGGTCGTTCTCACAACGCCTGAGAAAACTGATTTCAAAATCCCTTCTTCCGAACAATTACTTGCCATTGTTGAAAATGCTTCCAAAACAGACATGAAGGCTTATGAAGAGAAGGCAGTAGCCTCAAGTCTTATTGCTACACCTCCCGTACCGGGAAAAATTTTGTCGGAGAAAGAAAATAAAGACGCGGGTTACACAGACTTGATTCTCAGCAATGGGGTCAGGGTCATTCTCAAGTCAACTGATTTTAAAAACGATCAGGTGGTCATGTCCGGCTTCCGCTACGGTGGTCAATTTTTATATGGAACCGAAGATCGATACAACGCGGAATTCGCGGCTACGATTGTAAGCCAAATGGGTGTGGGGTCTTTTTCTCCGACCGATTTGAGAAAAGTACTGACAGGTAAGACCGTTAATGTTTCGCCCCGCATCGGAACCCTGACAGAAGGTGTTACCGGATCAAGCAGTGCCAATGATGTGGAGGCGATGCTTCAGCTCACTTATTTATATTTCACGATACCGCGGAAAGACGATGAATTGTTTAAATCGTTTGTGTCCAAGCAACAAGCGATGTATCAAAACATGCTGTCCGATCCCCAGGTTGTATTTAGGGATTCGTTGTGGAAATTTATGTATAACCTTCACCCCCGGGCGCCCAAAGTCCCGAGCTCGGAAACCTTTACCCATCTCAACGAGCAACGCGCTCTGGATATTTTTCGGGAGCGCTTCGCCAATGCCAACGGGTTTACTTTCATTCTCGTGGGCAAGATTGATTTGAATTCGATTAAACCCTTGCTGATGACTTACCTGGCCAGCCTTCCCTCCAGTGGAGCCGCTTCTGCTTATAAAGATGTGGGATTAAGACCCGTAAAAGGCATTGTAAAAAAGGAAGTCCGAAAGGGAAGTGAAGCCAAAAGTTTCATCAGCATGCAGTTCACCGGAGAAGCCCCCTATTCAGATCAGGAGCAATTTAAGTTGCAGGCCGTGTTGGAAGTATTAAGTATCAAACTCATCGAAACCCTCCGTGAAGAATTGGGTGGGATATACAGCGGCCGGATATCCGGGTCGCTGAGCAAAAACCCGTACGGTAATTACACCATAAACCTCTCTTTGCCTTGTGGGCCAGAAAACGTAGATAAGCTGATCAAGGGTGCGCTGGATGAAATCCAAAAAGTAAAAACAAACGGACCGCTGGAAACCGACTTGAATAAAGTGAAAGAAAACTGGAAGAAGCAGTATCAGGAAGACATCAAAGACAATGGGTATTGGTTGCGTCAACTCCAACAAAGCGTGGAACTGGGTTCCAGCGCTTCGGATATTCTTTCTTATGAAAAGAAAGTGGATGAACTCACGGTAAAAGAATTAAAAGAAACGGCCAACAAGTATCTGGACATGAAGAATTTTATGCAGGTGGTGCTGTATCCGGAAAAAAAATGAACTAATTATTAATTAAGCTAATTAAGCCCGATCAATCAATAAACTCCACCTCAACCCTTCTGTTGGCGGCCCGCGAAGACTCATCCTTCCCTGGCTTTACGGGGATCTTGTTTCCGAATCCTTTCGCAACAATTTTGCTGGGATTAACCCCTTTGCTGATGAGATAATCGGCAACACTTTTTGCGCGGTTGATAGAAAGTTGAAGATTATACTCATCCGTACCCTGATCGTCGGCGTGTCCTCCGATTTCCAACTTCCAGGCGGGCTGTTTTTCCATTGCCTTCATAAGATTGTCCAGTTCCGGAAAGGAAGTTGCAACCAGCAAATAACTATCAAATTCAAATTGAATTTTACTCAGCACATAGGCTTTATTGGCTTTGACATCGCGGGCCTGGGGTAAGGATTGAACCGAATCGACTTCCTTTTCTGCCAGCTTCACACTGACATCATCGATATAAAAGTAAGCTGTTCCCGAAAGGGTGTGACTTTTGCCGGTACGGAATTCGAGCCTTTCATTTCCGGTAGTTTGATCGTCAAAAAAATTACCGATCACGAGATACATTTCCCCGCCATGGGCTTTGTACAACATCCTGGCACTCTCCCAATTCCCCGTCTCCAATGACGACCGGATAATGCTCAGCGTTGGGTTCAATCGCACGACATGGTTATTTTTATAATGAAGACTTGAATCAAGCAAAAGCAAACCAATCCGGTTCACATTGTAATGCGAATAAGAGGAAAGTTTGAAGTAGAATTCCAGCTGATAGAGGCTGTCCCGTTGCAAAGAATCAAGAAGTTGGCATTGAATGTATTCCCGATAAACTTTCCCATTTTCTTTGGCTGCTCCGCCGACAAAAATTCCGGCATATGCCTGACCGCTGTGGGCTTCAGAAACACCAGCCCAATTCAATGGAACACTGGCGTCGCCTGTGCTCGCGGAATGAAAATGATCTGGCGTTCCCATACTCGCCGAATTCCAGCCCGGCATCTTGAATTTCTCCGGCGTATCGCTAAAACTAAAAGGTATCCTATAAAATCTTTCAAAGCTTGGATTGGGTACCAGGTTTTGTCCAATGGCGATTTGTGTTGAAATCAAAATTGCAAAGCCAATTATCTTAAGATAAGGAATGCGATTCACTCGTTCAAATTTATAACCTCTAACGCCGGGGGTCGCCCGTAACGGATAAACTTACAAACAAATTTAGGCATTTACTTTTCTTTAGCTATTCGGTAGTGTTTCAGTTTGAGGACTTGGGAACCCCTGCTAATAAACCCAGCCTTAAGACTGGGATTATCCTCCTTTTCGAATAGAATTTTAGATTAACTTGCGCTACTCAATTCCCATAATACCTCATCATGACAACCATCACAAAATCTTACGATAAACCCCGGATTGGCATTACCCTTGGAGATCTCAATGGCATTGGCCCGGAAGTGGTGATCAAAGCCCTGGCTGACAACCGACTCCTAAATCTGGTGACCCCGGTCATTTATGGTTCAACCCGGGTGCTCTCTTTCTATCGCAAGCTGATGAATCTGGAAGAGTTCAATTACAGTCAGGTAAAAACAAAAGGACAGTTTTTTTCCAAAACCATCAATGTGGTAAATTGTTGGGAGGACACCATTGAGATCAACCCAGGTCAGCCTTCGCGTGAGACAGGAAAGGCAGCCCTGATGTGTCTCAGAAAAGCAGTCGAGGAAGTAAAGGAAGGATTGATCGATGGATTTGTTACAGGACCGATTGACAAGAACACCATTCATGGAGATGATTTTCCTTTCCGAGGACATACTGAATATCTCACCCAGGAATTTAATGCTACCGAAAGTTTAATGCTGATGGCCGGTGACGATTTGAAAATTGGGCTGGTCACGGAGCACATTCCGATAAGGGAAATTTCCAGCTATGTGAGCAAAGAGCGTGTCGAACTAAAAATCCGTTTGCTTGAGCTTACGTTGAAGAAAGATTTTAGAATCAGCAAACCGAAAATTGCGGTACTTGGTCTCAACCCCCACGCCGGTGATGAAGGGCTAATTGGGGATGAGGAAAATAATGTGATTAAACCCGTGATCCAGGATCTAAAATCCAAAGGCAAGCTGATCTTCGGACCCTTTCCTACTGACGGATTCTTTGCCGCGGGCCAGCACCGGAAATTTGATGCCATCCTGGCCATGTACCACGATCAAGGGCTGATTCCTTTTAAATACATCGCGTTTGAAAATGGCGTAAACTATACAGCAGGACTTCCCATTGTACGCACGTCACCCGATCATGGAACTGCTTATTCATTGGCAGGAAAAAACCAGGCAGAAGAAGGCTCCATGCGACAGGCGATCTATTTGGCGGCAGAAATAGTTAAAAACCGGCAGGAGCAATTAGTAGAAAAATAAGGCTGTTCCAGCGTCTGAAATCTTCTTTTATCTCCAAATTCTGCTTTTTTCTGTTTTATAAGGTAGATTTGATTGAAAGCCAGTGAAATGGACATTGTTACTAAAAAGCAAATCAATATTCTTATACAATTGGCTGAAGCCGATAAGCATTTCGCCAAAGTGGAACGGGAAATGATCTTCCGGATCGCCAAAGAAAGAAACTTCCCTGAAGAAACAGTCAACAATCTGATCCGGAATCCTGAGCCCATTGATACACTCGGGGCCCTTTCGCAAGACCAAAAGCTGGAATACCTTACCACGTGCATCAACCTCATGTTTGTCGATCAAAAGATATTTGAGAGCGAATTGATCTTTTGCAAAAGCATTGCCATCAAACTAGGCTTTAAAAAGAATGTGGTCGATTATCTGATCGAAAACATTAATAAGCATACCGAGGAAGAAATCAAGCTAAAGGTTTTTCGCGATTTTGGAATGACCTGATATCCTAAAAAGCCTCAAATAAGCCAAAATTCAAGTATTTTATCTTCATTATTTCTATTTTAGGCCCACCCCTTAGATCGTGCTCAAAAATCGCTGGGATTATGGGCAAAATCTGATAAATTTGCACCCTAATTTTAAAATCCCTTAGAGGGGGATTGGGCATTGAAGGCTTTTAGCGTCAATATCATCAGCTTAAGCTTAAAGGTTCATCATTTCGACTTCATGTTGGATGATGGGTTTTTTAAGGAATACGGGGCCGATTTCGTCTCCGCCGGCGATTTTAGCGTAGCGGTGACATTGAGCAAGAAGGAAACGTTCATTGAGGCCCACTTCATGATCAAAGGCAAGGCCCGGTTAGTTTGTGACCGTAGTCTTGAGCCGTTTGATCATCTCCTGGAGATCGACAAGAAGATGGTCTTCAAATATGGAGAAGAAGAGATGGAATTAAGTGACGAAATCATGGTCATTCGTCACGATCGGACAACGCTGGATCTGGGTCAGTACCTGTACGAATTTATCGTATTGGAAATACCCATCAAGAAGTTGCACCCAAAGTTTGAGAGCCATGAAGAGGAAGAAGAAGAAAGTGAAGGTAAAATGGTCTATTCCTCGGCGGCTGATGAAGATTCAGGAGAAGATGAAGCGGATCCAAGATGGGAACAATTGAAAAAGTTAAAATAAACAATTTAGGTTATGCCAAATCCGAAAAGAAAAACATCGAAAACCAGAAGAGATAAAAGAAGGACTCACTACAAGGCCGTGGCCAAGCAGTTTTCTGTTGACCCGACAACGGGAGAACATCACCGTCCGCACCGCGCCTTTTGGCACGAAGGAAAGTTGTACTACAAGGGCAACGTGGTGATGGAAAAAGAAGTCCTGGCGTAATAAACCATGACGCGGTTTATCCCTGAGGAATCGCATTTTACTTGTCTTGCTTGTGGTTCAGGCAAAAAGCAAGAAGTCAGTATTTCGTTTTCAAAATGCTCGGTGAGACATACCGGGCATTTCTTTTTACATCCAATCATCGCTAACCTGAACATTAATTTATGAGCACGATCCACGCGGCCATCACCGGTGTAGGGGGTTTTGTCCCGGACTACATCCTAACCAATCAGGAATTGGAAACCATGGTCGAAACAAGCGATGAATGGATCACCTCACGCACCGGCATAAAAGAACGTCGAATTCTCAAAGGAGAAAACAAGGGTGTCTCTGTGATGGGGATTGAAGCTGTCAGGGAAATGCTGCGCAAAACCAAAACGGACCCCAAGGACATTGACTTAATTATTTTCGCTACTGTCACACCCGACATGCCCTTTCCAGCATCGGCCAATGTTACGGCCGCAGCAGTCGGTGCGGTCAATGCATTTAGTTTTGACATTGGCGCAGCTTGCTCCGGGTTTATTTTCGCGCTCGTTACGGGTGCGAAGTATATCGAAACAGGAATGTATAAGAAAGTGATTGTGATCGGCGGCGATAAAATGTCCTCCATCCTGGATTATAAGGATCGCACGACGTGCATCATCTTTGGCGATGGTGCAGGATGTGTCCTGTTGGAACCAACCACCGAAAAAATAGGTGTTCTTGATTCCATTCTCAAAAGCGATGGTACCGGAGAAAATTATCTACACATGAAAGCCGGGGGCAGCCGCATTCCGGCCACGCACGAATCCGTTGCCGCGCGACAGCACTTTGTTTATCAGGAAGGTTCGGCGGTATTCAAATTTGCAGTCACCAACATGGCAGACGTAGCGGCACAAGTTGCAGAGCGAAACCAATTGACGCCAGAAAACATTTCCTGGTTGGTGCCACACCAGGCCAACAAACGTATTATCGATGCAACAGCAAGCCGGGTAGGCATTACGGAAGACAAAGTCATGATGAATATTGCAAAATATGGCAACACCACGGCGGGTACCATTCCGTTGCTTTTGTGGGATTATGAAAAACAACTAAAGAAAGGAGATAATCTGATCCTTGCTGCTTTTGGGGGAGGATTTACCTGGGGTGCGGTGTATGTAAAATGGGCCTATGATAGTCAGTAAAATCCCAGCCAGGAGTCATGGTTTAGATTCTTCTGGTGACCCTTTTAAAACTTGTATTTAATCAATTCATTTGTAACTTAAGGACTCTTTTTTTATGGCAACTGTATCTGATCTCAGCAAAGGAAATTATATTCGTTACAACGGCGAAGTACTCCAAATCGAGGAATTACAACACCGTACACCGGGCAACCTCCGGGCATTTTACCAGGTGAAAATGAGGAGCGTAAGGACCGGCAAAATTGTTGAAAACCGTTTTCGCCCCGGGGATGCAGTAGAACAACTTCGCGTTGAGACAAAAGAATATCAATACCTTTATCCCGATGGAAACAGTCTGGTGGTGATGGACAATGAAACCTTTGAGCAAATCTATATTGACAAAGTGCTCCTTGGCAATTCTGTTAATTTTATCAAAGAAGGAGTTACCCTGTTGATTGCTTTTGAAAACGGAAGTAATCCGATCACCGCAGAAGCACCGGCGCATGTTGAGTTTCATGTTACCTATACGGAGCCGGGAATGCAAGGTGATACTGCCACGCGTACGCTGAAGGCAGCAACAATCGAAACAGGAGCGGAAATACGCGTTCCGTTATTTGTCAACACTGGCGACAATATCAAAATAAAAACAAGCACAGGAGAATACGTCGAACGTGTAAAATAGACGGCCATGGCAAAAAACAAGAGAGATTCACCACCAAAAACAGCGATTGTCCGCCGCTCGGAAAACGCTAACCCAAATCATTCTGAAATGAAAACCAGTGAAATCAGAGACCTCATCGATTTTATTTCCCAGTCGGGATTGAATGAAGTAAATATTGAAACCAAGGAGTTGAAACTCCATGTTAAGCGTGAGCCCGATCAAAAAGTATTTAAATCCACACCCGTTCAGGTAGCTGCTGCGCTACCACCAGTTGCTACAGCCCCTGTTGCGGCGACAATCGCAAAAACAGAAAAAACCGTGGCCACGGGTAAAACAAGCTTAGAAATCAAATCGCCGATGATTGGCACATTCTACCGTACCGGCAATCCAGACTCTCCTCCGTTTGTTTCGGTTGGTGATAAGGTTACCAAAGGTCAGACCGTTTGTATTATCGAAGCCATGAAACTCTTTAATGAAATTGAATCGGAAGTCTCCGGCACAATTGTTAAGGCGATGGTTGAAAATGCATCACCAGTTGAATACGATCAGGTACTTTTTATCGTAGAACCGGATTAATTCAAGATTTGAAATATTAAATTCAAAATTGGTTAGCGCCCAACGTTGAACCTTAAATTTTGAATCTCTAATCTTAAATTTTAAATCGCGTCATGTTTAAGAAAATATTAATTGCTAACCGGGGTGAAATTGCATTGCGGGTAATTCGCACTTGTAAAGAGATGGACATCAAGACTGTCGCTGTTTACTCCACTGCAGACCGGGAGAGTCTTCATGTCCGTTTTGCGGATGAAGCAGTGTGTATCGGTGACGCACCAAGCAAAGATTCTTATCTGAATATCCCCCGTATTATTTCCGCAGCAGAAATCACCAATGCCGATGCCATTCATCCTGGGTATGGATTTTTATCTGAGCGGGCAGAGTTTTCGGCCGTGTGCCATGAGTATGGAATAAAATTCATTGGCCCAACGCCTGCGATGATCGAATCGATGGGTGACAAAGCCACCGCCAAAAACACGATGAGAAAAGCCGGTGTTCCGGTGATTCCTGGTTCGGATGGTCTGCTTTCTTCCATTGAGGAGGGTATAAAAATCGCAAAAAAAATAAAATATCCAGTCATTGTCAAAGCCACTGCAGGTGGTGGTGGCAAGGGGATGCGTATCATCAACGACGAATCGGAGTTTAAGAAAGCCTGGGACGATGCCAAAAGAGAGGCCGCTGCTTCCTTCGGCAACGATGGATTGTATCTTGAAAAATTTGTAGAGGAACCGCGGCACATTGAAATTCAACTGGTGGGGGACCAATATGGCAAGGCGTGTCACCTGTCGGAACGCGATTGTTCCATTCAACGCCGGCACCAAAAACTGGTAGAAGAGACTCCCTCTCCGATCGTAACCCAGGAGTTGCGGGAGCGAATGGGTGAAGCTGCGATTAAGGGAGCCCTGGCGATTAGCTATGAGGGCGTCGGCACCATTGAATTCCTCGTGGATAAGCACGGCGATTTCTATTTTATGGAAATGAACACCCGCATCCAGGTAGAGCATCCTATTACAGAAGAAGTGACCGACTATGATCTGATCAAGGAGCAAATTAAAGTCGCAGCAGGCGTTCCCATTTCAGGAAGAAATTACTTCCCGAATTTATTTGCAATGGAATGTCGCATCAATGCAGAAGATCCAGCCAACGGTTTCCGTCCATCGCCTGGAAAGATTACCAATTTACACATGCCCGGAGGACACGGGATTCGCATCGACAGCCATGTATACGCTGGTTATACCATTCCCCCTAACTATGACTCAATGATTGCCAAGCTCATCGTGAGTGGTCAGTCACGGGAAGAAGTGATCACGCGCATGAAACGAGCGCTAAGTGAATTTGTCATTGAAGGAATTAAGACAACCATACCCTTCCATCTCAAACTGATGGACAACGCGATTTTCCGCTCGGGTAAGTTCACCACCAATTTTTTGGAGACGTCGTTTGATTTTTCGACGCTGAAATAGTCTAAAGTTTAGAGTTCAAGGTCTCTTACGTCCAAAGAGAGCAAAAGAGTGAATGTTTAAGCATTTAAATTCTTTACAGAGAAGTGTTTTTTCAGACCTACCAAAGAAGACGTTAGCAAATTATCGTCAAATTAAAACGTTTCCGAATTGATAGCCATTCTTTGAACTAGCCCAAGCCAACCCTAGCGGGGCGCCCTGTTTATAGAAAATTTCTAATAAGTTCCTAGGCTTCGTCGGAGCAACTAAGACAACTCCCAATGACCTTTTAAATAAGAGGCAAACGTGTTTCAGCTTATATCGTGCTCATCGTGCTCAAAAACAAAATCAATGTGTAAATAGGGAGAGAATTTGCCGTCACTTTTCGCGGGTCAAAGTCCGCGCTGAACACTAAACGTATTGATTCAACATCACCGGCATCACCAGCATGAGGATATCTTCACTTTTGTCTTTGTCGAGCGGCAGAATTACCCCGGCCTTGTTTGGGGCCGTCATGTTTAGCCTGATTTGATCAGTATCGAGGTTACTCAGCATCTCAATCAGGAAACGGGCGTTGAAACCAATTTCAATATCCTCTCCTTCATGCTCACAGGAAAGTCTTTCATTTGCTTCATTGGAGAAATCCAGGTCCTCCGCAGAAACCTGCAACTCGCTGCCGGTGATCTTTAGTCGTACCTGGTGCGTGGTTTTGTTTGCGTAGATAGAAATGCGCTTGAGCGAAGCCAGGAAATCAGCGCGACTGATCGTCATTTTGATGGTATTCTCAGAAGGAATGACATTTTCATAATCCGGGTAGCGCTCATCAATAAGACGGCAAATCATTCGGATATTACCAAACTTGAAGAAGGCGTTTGACATATTGAAATCAATGCTCACGTCTGTATTTTCAGTGGGCAAAGTGGCCTTCAATAGATTTAACGCTTTACGCGGAATGATGATGGAATTCCCATTGTCTGACTTCACATCTGCTCTGCGGTAACGCACAAGACGATGTCCGTCGGTGGCAACAAATGTGGTGTTCTTGTCGCCAAGGTGTACATATACTCCCGTCATGGCAGGTCGAAGTTCATCACTGCTGGTTGCAAATATGGTATTGTTGATAGCGCGCGCTAGCACCTCAGAGGAAATCAGGGCTGAAAAATCATTGGATACCGACGGCACTTTGGGGAAATCAGTTGCATTTTCACCCGATAGCTTATAACGGCCATTGTCGGAAATAATCTCTATGCTGTACGTTGACTCGTCAATGGAAAATGTCACTGGCTGATCGGGTAAGTTTTTCAACGTGTCCAACAGAATTCGGGCCGGAACCGCAATATTGCCGCGTTCTTTGGACTCCACGGTTAATTCAGTAATCATCGATGTCTGCAAGTCAGACGCCGTTACCGTCAGGTTAGCTTTATCAATTTCAAATAAAAAATTCTCAAGAATCGGCACAACAGGATTGGTCGTGATCACCCCGTTGATGTTGGAAAGTTGCTTCAGCAGGTAGCTGGAATTAACAATAAACTTCATTGTGAATCAGTGGTTTGTGGTTGTCCCTGGGCGTACTAACAGACGGGTGACGGACAAGGTGGCGGTAAAGTTAGGAAGAAAATCCAATTCAGAAAGGGATAATCCCGATTGGGGTGAAGTCAATTTAATCAATAAAAACAAGTGCGGGAAAAGTCTGTAAAGGAGGTACAAAGGCCACAGATTCACAGATTTCCACAAGCTATTGGAAAGTCGATTTTAGTACTTTTGATAAAAGTAAGAAGGACACTGATCCTGGACCCATTTGGGCCGGCCGGTCGATCTGTCCCGTTACCTTAATTTGGCTGTCTTTGCTTAAAATAGGCCCTTTTTCTAAAAGCCCGAAAAAACTTTTCTCGATTAAACAAAACCAGATCATTTTCATGGGCCCTGCCCAGAATAAGTGATTCGCCTTTGATCAATTGGAAGAGGCTAAGCCGGTAAGTCCGGTTGGCAATGTCGGTGATCTCAAAACTGCTAACAGGAATCGTTTTAGACAGGCTGTCATAACGCTTTGAAAACCCGGGAGAAAGGATCTGATCGGCCCGAAGAAGGGATAAATCATCCAGGTAAGTATTGACTTTGGCGGTATCTGCATTTTCCATCCCGACAATAGTATAAAATGCATCCTTGCGGGCAATTCCAAAATCAGCATTCCGATCCGAATAAAAAGTAGCCGACAAACTTTTGAAGTTCCTCCAACTAAAATCAAAAATCCGCTTGTCCCGCCAGCCGTTTTCATCAAGCTCAAAAATTTGAGCTACATTAACACGGTATCCTGGAATGGTCATCAGGTAGGCCTCGGAATTCTTGTTCAACCTGAACCAAGATTCCGTGTTCTTGTCGCCTCCACCTGCTTGAAATTGTTTTCGCAAAACGGAACCTTCATATATACTGACCGACACGCCGGAAGCATCCAGCCGGGCATTCACCGAATCACGTTGGCTGCTGGCAACAGGCTGTTTTGGAATGGTCTGCTCGAGTGTGGCAAACAAAACGGTGATCAATTGCCGGTCAGCGTAGAATCGATTGTTTACTTTCCACCCCGAGCTTTCATAATGCAATTTCACCTTGCCGGTCGGCGATTCCAGTACCACGCCATCAATCTTGGTAAGATCATTTACCCTAAAAATAGAAGGATCGACGATAACCCGGTTTTCATCCTGCTGAAAAAAAATTGCCGCTGTCACGGAAGCGCACAACACCACCAGCAAAACCAATAACCGAATGTTTTGATTTTCCAGCATCATTGAAAATTTGCGTACTTTCTCTTTCTTACCCATGCTTTACCTATACCAAAGAGGATCATCAACACCAGGGGTATGGCCACATTAAGCGTCTGCCAAAATGTTCCTTCTCTTTTTATTTTTACTTGGTCCAGTGGTCTGATTTTTACTTCCTTGTTTCGTGCGGCAATCAATCCATTTTCTTCCGTTAGAAATGACATCATGTTCAGCAGCAGATCCTGGTTTGCAAATGTGTATCCAACAATGGGGTCAAATCCAAGTGCAAGCGGTTGCCCCGTGCGGGGGTTAACATCATTGCGTGCCACATCGCCGTCAGCCAGGACAATCAGTTTTGTGGGCCCGCTTATTGCCAATGGCGCAACCGAATCCATTCCTGGAGGAACAAATCGATTTTTGTAAAGGGAGGTGAAATTGCCTTCCAATAGATAGGCCATGGGAATTGAGCCCTCGCGAAAATATTGGGGATTGGGTTTCTTCCGCAAATCATTGATGTCAATTTTCACCGGTGCTGCTGCACGATGTGAATAAGATGAACTAAAAAGCAATGCCGTCTTTTTTATACCTACCGCCTTCACCGTGTCTATGCTGCTGACAAAACGGGTGAGGGTAGCATCAAGATTGCGTGTAATAGGATGGTTGGCATAGTGGGTGACCAACGGAAAAAACGGCCATTCCAGTTGCATCACCTTCGGGTGATTATCCACCTCTCCAACCACGACAGGATATTTTCCGGCCACCCTATCCTGAATCAAGTTCAGATTTATTCTGACACCATATTTAAACAACTGGTCTTCGAGTTTCAACTCATACGGAAAAGCATAGTAGTTATCCTGGGAGGCGCTGTCCATTACGGCATCCAGTTCGTCCAACAGAAAAAGGACTTTCCCGCCCTTCATAATATACTGGTCCAATTTGAATTTATCCTGTTCGGAAAAGGCCTGGGTAGGTTTCACAATAATCAATGCGTCATAATCCGAAATGCTTTTTTTCTGTGGGAGGTCAATCTTAAACACATCATATTGCTCCAGCAATGCATTGTTTAATCCCGCAACATTAAGGCCGTCCAATTCGCCGTGTCCAATTATCCAGCCTATGCGCTGGCGCTTCAAACGGGCCAGTTTGTCAATCGTGTTGGCCAGTTCAAATTCAACCCCCTCAATCGATTGGTTAATTGCCTCCTGTGATCCTTCCGCTCGATTTCCCTTCAGCAACATCACCCCCCGTTCAAAGCCATTACAGGTGATAACCGCTCCCGGGAAAAGAATTTTTTCCACGTGCTCACCTTGTTTGCTATCAATTACCCTCATGCCCTGAACGCCCCTGGTGGCGAGGTCTGTCATGAATTCATTCCTGGCTTTTTCACTAATGGCCAACGAAGGGTTGGTGAAAGTATAATGCACCTTGTTTTTAGAATATATTCTAAATTCTTCAAGCGTCTCTTTAATTGATTTTCTAAAACGCCGGAATTGCGAGTTTAGATCTCCTTCCAGGAACACCTCGATGTAAACATCCTCTTGCAAATCAGCAAGCAATTTCCGGGTAGGTTCTTTGATGGTGTACCGTTTTTCTTCCGTGAGATCGATGCGGAAAAACAGATTCGATGCAACAAGATTAATCAGGATAACAAACACAAGCCCATTGGCCAACAAAAGCCAATCTCCTGTCTGCCTGCTCTTCCTCCAATTACCTTTGACCTTGTTCCAATCCATTTTATTCTTCAGAACTTTGAACTTTAAGTCACCACTGACGACTACCCAACATCGTTTTTGTCAATAACACCATCAAACCCATCACGCTAAAAAAATAAATCAGGTCCCGGCTGTCCACAAGCCCTTTGCTCATCGACTCATAATGGTAAACCAGTCCGAATTGCTTTAACCAAAGTGCCTGCGAACCCCCAGCGATCAGAGAAGACAGCGAATCAAAACCTGAATAAAGAATAAAGCAACCAAAAGCTGCAAGAATGAATGCGACAATCTGATTGGTCGATAAGGATGATGCCAAAATTCCAACAGAACAAAATACACCACCCAACAGTGCCAATCCAAGATAAGAGCCAATTACTCCCGGGGTATCGATGTTGCCGGGTGGGTTCCCCAGTCGGTAAACGGAAAAATAATAAATCAGCGTTGGGATTAAGGCTACTATCACCAGCGCAAAGGATGCCAGCCATTTACCCAAAATAATTTGCCAATCGGTTAAAGGCTTGGTCAGTAGCAATTCCAGTGTACCCAATTTCTTTTCCTCGGCAAAGCTCTTCATGGTAATGGCGGGAACCAGAAAAATAAAGACATAAGGGCCCAGTCTGAACAGCGTGTCCAGGTCGGCGTACCCATAGTCGAGCACGCCCGTATCCGGAAAAACCCAGATCAGCAAGCCCATGGCCGTGAGAAATACGCCGATGACGATATACGCTATCAGGGAATTGAGAAATCCGTTAAACTCTTTTACAAAGATTCGAATCATGCCGCGGAGATGGATTGATCTTCGGCCTGAACAGAAGAGGTTAATTCCTTAAAAATATTCTCCAGTGAATTTTCTTCTTGCTTCAATCCCAACAAAGAAAGTTTCCGGTCGGCGGCAAAGCGAAAGATTTCAGGCCGTAAATCAATTCCCGGCCGGGCTGTAATCCTAAATCGGAACGGAGCCACCTCCTCGATGTGACCTGCCCCTGCTATGGATTCCAGTTCGGGGGCCATTACCGCGCCTTCAAACTCCACGATCAGGACCGTCAGACCGGTTTTATTCCTGAGCATATTTTCAAGCCGGTCATTGGCAACAATTTCACCTTGATGAATTACAATTACGCGGTCACACAAGGCCTGAACCTCCTGCATGATGTGGGTTGAGAAAATAACCGTTTTATTTCTGCTCACTTCCTTAATCAATTTCCGGATTTCGACCAGCTGATTGGGGTCCAGTCCGGAAGTAGGCTCGTCGAGAATCAGTACAGCAGGATCATGGATGAGTGCCTGCGCCAGTCCAACTCGCTGACGGTACCCTTTCGAAAGCGATTCGATTTTTTTGTTTTGCTCGCGGGCCAGTCCGCACAATTCAATCATCTCCCCTATTCTCGTTTTCAGTCTGGCGTACTTCATCCCAAAAATACCTCCGGAGAACGCGAGGTATTCATGGACATACATATCCGTATATAAAGGATTGTGCTCCGGCAGATAACCGGTATTGCGTTTCACCTCCATCGGATTGTTTACAACATTCCATCCCGCTACGATAACCTCCCCGGCGCTGGGAGGCAGGTAACCAGTGGCGATCTTCATGGTCGTGGATTTGCCGGCACCATTCGGGCCCAGGAAGCCGACGATCTCACCTTCGTTGACCGAAAAGGAAATATCATTTACCGCCTTTTGTCGGCCATAAATCTTGGTAAGATGATTGATCTGAATAGCCATTTTTGGAGCGACAAAAGTAATATTATTGCACGGTAAGGAGTCAAGAAACTGGTTTTTTTTGAATATCCCGGACCCCTGCAGCTTCCGGCTGAGTCAGTAACCTTTCGACAGGTCACAAAACGACAACATGGCGCATTAATTGCTGTTGAAATGAACATTGAATTTCAGACCTTTGTCATGTTAATTCGTCTTTTATGCGTTTGACCCTGTTTATTGTTTGCTTTTTGTTCGCTACGTGTGCTATGGCGCAGCCCGGCTATCAAATCGATTTCAAGATCAAAGGCTGGAGAGATACCACAGCCTTCCTGGGCCACTACTTTTCCGAAAGCACCTATATCGTAGACACCGCCAAGGTCAACAGTCAGGGCGCCTTTACCTTTGAAGGCAAGAAGACGTTGTTCCAGGGTGTTTATTTTGTTGTGCTGGCCAAGAACCGGATTTTCGACTTTGTCGTGGGGGCCGATCAGCACTTCATGCTCGAAACGACTTCCGATGATTACCTGAAAAATATGAAGGCATCGGGGGATGAGGACAATCAGCTTTTTATTGAAAATGTGGCATTTAATATGGAGCAGCACAAAGTAGCCGAGCCCTTCATCCAGATTTTACAAGACACATCCGTCCGGGATGAGTCAAAGAAAAAAGAAGCGCGCGAGGCGTTTAGTAAAGTGAATGCTACCGTTTTGGCCTATCAACGTCAGCTTATCGCGGCCCACCCCACCTTGCTCACCGCCAGAATTCTGAAAGCCACGCAGGCGGTGGAAGTTCCGAATCCTCCAAAGAAGCCTGATGGTTCGATCGATTCTGCCTTTCAATTCCACTATTACCGCGAGCATTTTTTTGACAATTTCGACCTCGCCGATGACGCCTTAATCCGATTGCCCAAACCATTTTACCAGGAAAAAGTAAAAGAATATCTGGAAAAATTATTTTTACCACAGCCTGATTCAATCACCCAGGCTATCGACAAGATCGTCGTCATCGCCAAAAAAAATCCGGAGACCTATAAATACCTGGTTTACACATGTGTTTTCCTTTACCAGACTCCGGAAATCATGGGACTCGATGCGGTGTTTGTAAATCTCTACAATAAATATTTTGCCACGGGAGAGATGGATTACTGGGCCAACGCCCAGCTGAGAAAAAACCTGAAGGAACACGCCGACAAACTCAGCCGGGCCATGATTGGCCGTATGGGTCCCAATCTGATGATGCAGGATCAAAATCTGCAGCCGCGCTCGCTGTATGATATTCACAAGAAATACACAATCATTTATTTCTTTGATCCCGACTGCGGTCATTGCAGAAAAGAGTCGCCCAAGCTGGTTGACTTCTACAATAAAAACAAAGTGAAGTTCGATCTCGAAATTTTTGCCGTTTCCGCCGACACTTCTATTCAAAAAATGAAGGATTACATTAAGGAAATGAAAATGACGTGGGTTACGGTCAACGGTCCGAGAACATATTTAAAAGAACCTTATCACAATCTTTACTATTCCGACACGACACCGACGATTTACATTCTCGACTTTCAGAAAAAAGTCATCGCAAGAAAATTGCCCGTTGAAAAACTGGATGATTTTCTGACCAACTACGACAAATTCCAAAAAAGGAAGGTGGCTGCAAGTGGCAAGGGGACTTAACCTAGTGATGGCTCCCAAGCCTGAAACGGACGTACTACCAGCTTTTCAATACACATTTTCGGTGGTTTAGGTAAAAAATGTTGCTTTACATGCAACTATTTAACCTATGGGGAGTATCTAAGGGGGTGATTATATAGACATCAGTCATTAGGTATTAGTCATTGGTTGTTAGTCATTGGGAAATGGCAAAAGGCTACGACGAACTTAATTAACCCTTATGCCCGATGATTGTTGACCAACCCAAAACCAGGAACTAAACATGGCCCTACTCAGCTCACTTTTCGGCAAAAAGAAAAAAGAATTCAAAGCCGCCTGTCAGATCACCAAGGAACCCCTGGAAAAAGGATTTGGCTATTTGCTGACGACGGCTCAGGTGGTGTCCTCCAAAAAATATTGGGACCTCATTATGACTGAGCCGGAGACCATGTCCTACACCGTTTCTCACTTTAAGAACCAGTCGAGCGGGACGCAAATGCGCAGCATGATCTTTGAGAAATACGCGACGATAGCCAAACCCTGGATCATTTCGGATTCGGTCATAGGCTATTTTGAAGTGGATAAAACCCATGCCCGCGAGGGTGCCAAAAAATGGTGGGAAAGTGAAGGCCAGTTTCTACCTGACCACACCGGACCGGCCACAGAACATCTTGACGGGACCACATTTCAAAACCTGAAAAATTACGCGATTCTGGAGGCGGGAAGAGAAAGGGTGAAGGCGGCTTAGGAACGGATTCTTCATGCTACTGTGGTCTGCTTAAGATTTTCGTTCGACCTATCCCAACTACGTTCCTCCTATGTGTTAGCCCCTTTTCTTGCCTGGCTTGTTGGATGAGTACACCGAGTTTGAGGGCATCATAATTAGCCTCAAATTTATCCCGCTTCTTTGTTCCCCTTTTACCGACTTCCTTATCGATAAATTCACTTAGGCTCGTTAAGTTTTTTTCCTCCATAATATTCTTGTTGTATTCGTTCAGCATGTTGTGCCAAATGACGATAGAGATGGCAAGACCGACGACTCTGCACGTTGCACACTGAACATTGAACGAAGATAAAACTAAACATTAACACTGCATGCCCGATATTTTTGGCCGTTGTGGCGTCCTGAACTCTCTTTTTTGAGTCCTAAAGTTCTACCCGATAGTTCCTGGTAAAAATGCAATAAAGCTGTTCGTTGATCTCCGCCATAAAATCAATTTTTTCAATCTCACGGCGCTCCCTAATTAACTCAAGTTCGAAAAACGGGTCAAGAGGTTTCCTGCATTACTTGTCTCAATCTTTTGCATAAAGGAATCTCAACCCATTTGTAAAGCCTCGTCCAAAGATTGTTCTATGTGTCTCACGGTCCAAAATTTCTGATTTGATATTTGAATTGTCTGGATTATTCTCTTTCAGAACACGTGCCATGTCCAAATGGTCATTAACCATGCCGCCTTCTAAAGCACCAGTGCCAATATATATTTTGATTTGCTTTGAAATAGAAGGATTTTGTTCTAAATTTTTTAAGGTTGCTTTTTGATTCCACCACAGCGATGGGCTTAATAAGAGATAATTATCAAACAAAGTTGGATGATTTATTAATGCATGAGTCCCAAACAGTCCACCAAACGAATGTCCATAAATAGTTCTGTTCTCGTTCATTATTGGATAGTTATTTGTTAAATATGGGAACAATTCAAGCGAAAGAAACTTAGCGAAGTCTTCTGCCCCGCCTGTACCCAATTTAAATTTATTTTTATGGCGCTCCTCCTGAGCCTTGTCTGTTGTTGGAGTAAAGTCCCTATTTCTCAAAGAATAATAAGTATCCTCGTCAGTGTCACCTTGGTAAGCTACACCGACTACTATTAGTTCTGGTATAAGTTCATCTTTAGTCAGTCGTTGAGAAATATAGCTGATTGCACCAAAATTAATTTCAGCGTCTAACGCCACTAAGACGGGATACTTTTTTCCTGAATTCTTATAATTGTTGGGATAGGAAATATAAATATCATAGGTCTCTCCAGTATATTTTGATGTTAACTTGTTCACAATAGAATTCTTGATTCTCACGTTCGTGTCCCCTTTTGCAAGTAATTGTACAAGGGAATCATTTTCTGACTTCAACTTATTAAAATCAGATTGGTTAACGCCACAGTTTGATATAAAAATGGATGCAAGAAGAAGTAAATAAATATGTGCCGTTATATTCAGTCTTGATTTGGTCAGTCTATTGTTTAAATGCATATCTATTTTTCAATTCACTATTCAAACTCTTTTCAAATTAATAGTTCAAATTTCTGTCGCGTGGTAAGACTTGGCTCAAATAAAGTACTTTTGTGCCGTGATGCTTGGTCAAGCCTCTTGTCTCTTCGGAGATAACGTAACCAAGTCAAAGAATTTAGACCTGGCAGAAATGTCAGGTCTTTTTCGTTTCTTACGAATCGTACTTCGGAGTCGAGCCTTGCCCAAAACAACAATATATCCGCAACCCCACCAGCAACCCCCAATCAATTCTTCCTATTAATCGTAAACTCCACCAATTGCTGAAGCGAGGTTTTGTACCGTGATTCCGGGAATTCGCTTAAGATGGCAATGGCCTTTTCGCAGTATTGGTTCATGGCCTGCTGGGCGTATTCAATTCCTCCAGATGCCTTTACAAAAGCGATGACTTCCTTTACTTTCCTGGGTTTTGAACTGTCATTCTTGACGATCCCCACTATCCGTCTTTTTTCAAGCCATGATGCCTTGGAGAGCGCATGGATCAACGGCAAAGTCATCTTCTTCTCTTTGATATCAATCCCCAGCGGCTTGCCAATTTCATCTTCGCCGTAATCAAATAAGTCGTCCTTGATCTGGAATGCCATTCCCACCAGCTCACCAAACTTCCTCATCCGTTCAATCAGTTCCAGAGAAGCTCCGGCCGAGCTCGCTCCCACGGCGCAACAAGAGGCAATCAGGGATGCTGTTTTCTGTCGGATGATCTCATAGTAGACCTCTTCGGTGATGTCCAGATTCCGTGCTTTTTCAAGTTGCAACAATTCGCCCTCGCTCATCTCTTTCATCGCTATGGATGCAATTTCGAGCAGTGCAAAGTCTTTGTTCCCTATCGAAAGAAGAAGTCCCCGCGACAAAAGAAAATCTCCGACCAGAACCGCTATTTTATTTTTCCACAACGCACTCACCGAAAAAAACCCGCGGCGGTAATCTGCGTCATCCACCACATCATCATGTACGAGTGTGGCGGTGTGAAGCAATTCAATCAGGGAAGCACCCCGGAAGGTCGCCTCAGCAATTTTTCCGGCGGTACCGGCACTCAAAAAAACAAACATCGGCCGCATTTGTTTTCCCTTGCGCTTGACGATGTAGTTCATGATTTTGTCCAGGAGCAGAACACGGGTTCGCATGGACGCGCGAAATTTTTGTTCGAACTCTTCCATCTCGGAGGCAATGGGAGACTTGATGTGCTCTAGGCTTAACGACATGCATTGCAATAATACGGAATCATGTTCACAGTCGATAGCCTGGGGTCGATTGTTCGTTAAACCTTTTCAAAAAAGAACGGGCAATTCACCATAGACTATTGACTATTTACTAATTTCGAACCATGGAGGTACTGGATAAGCAATGGGAACAGTTCTTTTTTGCCGTAAGCGTGCTGGTGATTGCCTTTGTCGTGGGGCGGATACTTCGGTACATTCTGGGCCGATTTTTGAAAGCCTCGGCACGGAAAATCAAGGTGGATCCAACGCGGTACAACTTTTTAAAAAATGCCGTGGACTTCATTATTTTCCTGGTGGCTACCATCATTATTTTCCGGTCCATTCCTTCACTTCACTATTTTAGCACTACCCTTATCACCGGGGCGGGGGTCCTTGCTGCGGTCATTGGCTTTGCTTCCCAGACAGCATTTTCCAATATCATAAGCGGTATTTTTCTTGTTATTTTCCGCCCTTTTAGTGTCGGGGACAGGGTAAAAATCGGGCAACTCTATACCGGCGATATTGAGGACATTACCCTGCGCCATACCGTTATCAAAGATTTTGAGAACAAGCGGATCATCATTCCCAACAATGTCATCAGCAATGAAATCATCATTAACTCCACCAGCGTTGATGAAAAAGTAATAATGTATATTGATGTTGTCATTGCTTTTGATGCCGACACCAACGCGGCCATTCGGATCATTCAGGAGAATGCTGTCAACCATCCTTTCTATATTGATAATCGAAGTCCGGAAGAATTAAGAAAAGGGGATCACCCAGTCATGGTGCGGGTTATCGCTTTTTTAGAAACCGGATTACAGCTCCGTGGCTTTGTCTGGGCAAGCAATGCCGCCGACGGATTTGAATTAAAGTGCGATATCTTGCAATCCATCAAGGAACGTTTTATGAAGGAGAGGATTGAGTTGGCCTATCCTCATCGGGTCTTAATCACCAAAAACCAACCGTGACCGCTTTGACTATGACCCCCAGAAAAAAACTAAAAGATCTTAATTTTTCCGTTGCACCGCATCCCAGTGAGAACAAGATTATTCTTGAGCTTATCCAATACAACGAAAAGAATTATCAAAAATTTGACGATTTGCCAATCGGCGAACTGGTTGAGAAAATTAAACCAAATTATGTCAGCTGGATAAACCTGGACGGGCTGCACGATCATTCGATTATTCAAAAAATCGGAGATCATTTCTCCCTTCATTCTTTGTTGATTGAAGACATCACCAGTGATCACCAGCCCAAAGCCGAAGAATATAAAGATTACCTTTTCTTCACCCTCAAAATGCTGTATCGTATTGAGGCTCCCAATATCATTGACTACGAACAAATCAGTTTTGTGCTAGGCAAGGATTACTTGCTGTCGTTCCAGGAAAAAGACGGGGATTTGTTTGGACCCTTTCGCGAACGCATCCGACTTGATCAGGGACGGGTCAGAACGAAAAAAGCAGACTATCTCCTCTACCGTCTGATTGATATTATTGTCGACAACTATTACTCGGTCCTGGACAATATAGGCCAGCAAATCGAAGACATCGAAGATGCTGTTTACAATAATCCGAGCTCACGGGAATTCCAGCACATCCAACAGCTCAAAAAAGAATTAATTTATTTGCGTAAAGCGCTTTATCCCTTGCGCGATGCCATCAGCAAGCTGGTAAAGGATGAATCTGGGTTTATAGAATCAACCAACGCCCGTTTCTTTGCAGATGTATATGACCACGTCGTGCATTTGATCGATAGCCTTGATACGTATAAAGACCTCACTTCCGGCCTCATGGATATCCACATCAATACGCTGAATACACGGATGAATGAAATCATCAAGGTACTCACCATTGCCTCAACGATTTTTATGCCCTTGACCTTTATGGTCGGAGTGTATGGAATGAATTTTGAGTTTATGCCTGAACTACATACGAGTTGGGGCTACCCGGTCGTGTGGATTATTATGGTGTTGATGACGATCGGAATGATCGGGTATTTCAAATATAAGAAGTGGTTTTAGTTCTGAATGCTTGAATTCTCAGCAAGGTCTTCGGATTAAAAAGTCAATTCAGTAGAGTTTCTCGACATTTCGGTTTTCTACCAAAATCTATGCCCTTGATATTTTTGTTTGTTTGACCAAAATGTTGCGGATATGAAATTGAATATTTTACCCTGAAAACTTTGATTAAAAAATTCCGATCGCTTTCAGCAAAATCCGCAGGCTCCAAACGATCACCAATCCACCGACACAAATAAACATGGTCTTGACGGGCAATTTACCGGCGAGTCGGGCTGCAAGCGGGGCGGCGGCGGTTCCCCCTATAAGCAATCCAAGGATGATGGGCCAGTGACTGATGCCCAACATGGAGAAAAACGTGACGGCACTGGCAAGCGTAATAAAAAACTCGGTCATGCTCACGGAGCCTATCACATACCGCGGACTTCTTCCTTTAGAGATGAGGGTGCTGGTCACCAACGGACCCCATCCGCCACCGCCAAAAGAATCCAGAAAACCCCCGGCCCCTGCAAGCCAGCCTACGCGCTTTACCTTTTGCGTTACGTTGTTCTTCATGAAAGCAGCCCTGAGGATTTTTGTGCCCAGAAATAAAGTGTAGGCCGCCAATGCGGGACGAATGTAGACGGCATATTCATCTCCAAATTTAGAAAGCAAAAAAGCTCCCGCCACCGCGCCGATGATTCCAGGAATCAATAAAGTCTTAAACAATTTCTTGTTAACATTCCCAAATTTATAATGACTGTATCCCGAAACGCCGCTTGAAAACATCTCCGCCGTGTGAATACTTCCGCTGATTGCAGGCAGGTTTACGCCAATGGATAAAAGGATGGTGGTGCACGTTACCCCATAGCCCATGCCCAGCGCCCCATCTACCAGTTGAGCCAGGAAGCCAGCCAGAATCATCCAATAGAAATTCGAATCCACTTCGCGTGTCATTTCCTTTAACCCACCCAGAATATTGGAGTAAGGGATGTAAGAGAGGACCAGATGACCGACGAACATAAAGAAAAAAGCAAACAGAAAATAAGAGGCAATTCGTCGCCATCGCTTTTCACTTGGGCCACCATGTTGGATCGCTAATACGCGTGTGATGTCATTCAACTTACTAATCTTCGCCGAAAGATTTCCATTCAGCTTTCCGCGGATGATGTGCATGTTATCCAATACGTCGTCTACCTGGTCTGGAAGCGCTTCTGAAAATATCTCTTTTAATCGCTTGGCAATAGTGGGCGATTTACCATTGGTGGAGATGGCAATTTTCAGATTGCCCTTTTTTACAATGGAGCTCAGATAGAAATCACACAATTCCGGGGTGTCGGCTACGTTGACTAGTTTATTTCTTGATTTGGCTGATTCCCATATCGACCGGCTCGTTTGTTTATCGTTCACGGCTATAATGACCAGGTCTGCCTCATCCAGGTCAGCAACATCGAAGGCGCGCTCAAACAACACAATATTTTGATGGCTTTCCGCTATGGCTTTCACTTCCTCTGTGATGGAAATGGCAACGAGTTTTACTGGCGTAGCCGGAGAGTTATGCACGATGGCGTGAAGTTTTTCCAGACCTACGGCTCCCCCACCTACAATTAAAAGCCGTAGTTGTTCCATTTTGAGGAAAACAGGGAAGAGTCTATTGGTTTCCTTGGTCATGCCTTTGTATCGGTCATTTTGAACTAATCTAATATTCCGTTCAATCGTGTCCGGCGCGCTTTAGGGAATTCCATGATCAAATCATTTAAACTTTACTTCGCGCAAGGCAAAATCACCAAAACTCTCGCTTGCTTTTCTTTCCGACTTAAACCTCCCGAACCATCCATCGAGTTCTGAAAGAATGATTGCCTCCTCTAAATTCTCTCTGTACAATTTATTGAGGCGCTCACCCTGGCGATCACCGCCCAAGTGCAGATTGTAGTGACCTAAAGCAGTTCCGACCAATCCAATCTCCGCAACATAAGGGCGCGCGCAGCCATTGGGGCAACCCGTCATCCGAATGACAATTTCCTCATGGTCCAACCCATGCCTTCTCAGCAAAGGCTCAATTTTAGAAATCAGGGAAGGTAAATAGCGCTGACCTTCCGCCAACGCAAGCGGGCAGGTATTCAACGCCACGCAGGCCATTGAATTTCGGCGAAGCGCAGAGGTTAATTCGGTTAGCCGATTAATTCTGAATGCCTCAACTACTTTCTGAATAATCAGTTTGTCTTCTTCCTGGATGTCGGCGAGGATCACATTTTGATTGCATGTGAATCGGAAATTGGCCTTGCCCGTTTTCGCCACTTCCAACAATGCCGTCTTCAAGCTTACTTTTTCATCATCCAGGACACGGCCATTCTCGACGAACACCGTATAATGCCACAGACCCTGCTTGCTTTGCTGCCATCCGAAATAGTCTTTCCGCTCCGTAAACAAGTACGGCCTGGCCTTTTCCAATGTAAAACCGGTCCGTTTCTCCACTTCATTTTTGAACCACTCCACACCATACTTGTCGAGGGTGTATTTCAAACGAGCCAATTTCCTGTCGCTGCGGTTGCCGTAATCGCGCTGCACGGTAAGCACCTCATAAATGGTCTTCAGTGTTTTTTCTTCACTGTCACAAAATCCAATTACTGTTCCCAACCGCGGATAGGTTTCCTTGCTTCCATGTGTGGTAGAAAGTCCCCCTCCAATTGAAATATTGAATCCAAGTAAATTATTATTCTCAATGATGGCGATCAATCCAATGTCGTTAGTAAATACATCCACATCGTTGTTTGGCGGAATCGCAATGGCGATCTTAAACTTGCGGGGCATGTATCGGTCCTGATACAAAGGATCATCTTCATCCTTCTTGTCCGCCAGCTTCTCTTCATCCAGCCAGATTTCATAGTAAGCTCGGGTCTTAGGCATTAGCAACTCGCTGATCTTGTCGGCGTAGGCAAAGACCTGTGCGTGGATTGGAGACTGGCCAGGGTGGGAACTGCACAACACATTGCGATTGATGTCACCACACGTGGCAATGGAATCCAACTTTGATTCATTGAACGATTGGATGGTCGGCTTAATTCTTGATTTGATCACTCCATGTAATTGTATGGTTTGCCTGGACGTGATCTTGATAATGCCCGTCGTGTTCTCACCTGCGATCTCATGGGTGGCAATCCACTGCCCGGGCTTCAGAAATCCCCCCGGCAACCGAAGCCGGATCATGAATGAGTACAAACGCTCTAATTTTTGCCTCGCCCTCTCCTCGCGCAGATCGCGATCATCCTGCTGATACATGCCATGAAACTTGATGACCGCCTGATCATCTTCCTGGATCGCGCCGGTGATCTCATCCTTCAACCCCTCAACAATAGTTCCCCGCAGACCGCGGCTGTCTTTTTTTATTTTCTCAATGGGTGAAAGGTTATTCTCTGCCATAACGGAATAAATCAATTTGCTTTAACCTGGTTGGTTTAATAAACATCCCTTTGATACCTGCCATCCTCTTTCAGCTTATTCAGATAAGCAGCGGCTTGCTCTGTTGACCTGTTTCCAAATTGTTCGATGATGTTCAGGAGTGAATTCTCCACATCAACACTCATCGGCTCTTTTGCGCCGCACACATAAAGGTGGGCACCGGATTCAAGCCAACGGAAAAGTTCGGCTCCCTCCTTTTCCATTTTGTTCTGGACATATATTTTTTCTTGCTGATCACGGGAGAACGCCACATTCATCCGAGTAAGCACTCCCAAACTCATGTAATTCTGAATTTCAGTTTGGTAAAGGAAATCGGACTCAAAATGCTGATTTCCAAAAAACAACCAGTTGCGACCACTGGCTCCGGTGGCATCGCGCTCCGCAATAAACGACCGGAATGGTGCAATGCCTGTTCCGGGACCGATCATGATGACATCCACATTGGCTGCAGGTAGCCTGAATTGGGAATTTTTATGAATGTAAAATTCAAACTTTGTATTCTCTTTCAAATTGATGAGGTAATCCGAACCCAGTCCAAATCCTACTTCTCCGTTGATGGCAAAGCAATTTCGGGCTACGGTAAGGTGAACTTCTCCGCCGTGCGCCATCAATGAGGAAGCTATAGAATACAGTCTGGGCGTGATCGGTTCCAAAATGACCATCACTTCCTCAAATTGGGCAGCATCCCTTACCGGGTAAATCTTTAGAAGGTTTAGCAAGTCGATGTGTGTGGAAGGAATCTCCTGCTGAACAATGGCCGCATAATGCCGCACGACCCGCTCAGGCAAATAAACGATGTTCAGTTTCTTCTTCAATAAATCAAAAACGGTAATTTCCTCCTGACGATAAACGATCCGCTTGTCCGGGTTGATATTCACCAGTTGGATCACCGACCCAACAATCTCCACAGGGTTTTCCGGGACAATACCAATGGAATCACCTGGTTGATACTCAACCTCCTCAGCTTCAATTTCAATGTGGTGGGTTTGCTTGGCCGAAGCCTTGCCATTCAGATTGACATTGGACAAAACGGTGCCGGTATAATTTCTTTTACCTGATGTCTTGTGACGGACAACCGGAGCAGCCGGTATTGCGGAAGGAGATGAACCCAACGTGGTCAGAACATTTTCAAACCAGGCGTGGGCATCCACTTCAAAATCGGTATCACATTTTTGCAGCGACAATACCCGGGTGGCTCCCAGGCTTCGCAACCGGGTATCTACATCTTCACCTGCCTTGCAGAACAAAGGATAAGCGGTATCGCCCAGGGCAAGAACAGCGTAATTCAGTTTGTCCAGCTGAATCGTATTGTCGTGGATATAATCATAGAACTTTTTGGCGGCAGCAGGAGGCTCACCGTCGCCATGGGTGCTGATCACGACGAGAAAATATTCTTCTTTTAACAGATCGTTTAAACGATACTGGTCAAGGCCACCCAGTTTGATATTTACCCCTGATTTTTTTGCTTTAACGGCAAAGTCAGAGGCCAGTCTTTTGGAATTACCGGTGTCCGTGCCATACACGATGGTCATCTTGTGAATGGTTGACTTTTGTAGTGCCTCCGTAGAAGGCCCTTGTTGAACGAATCCCTCCAAATAGCCATTGATCCAAATCAATTCTTCTTTGGTCGAGCCTTCAATTAACTCCTGGAGGGCTTTGAATTTTGTGTCTCCCAGCATTAGCTCAAGCTTAATTGTTTTTCTTTTACTTCATCCACCGGCGTAAAATAATTATCGCCACTTTGATTATTGGCTACCCATTGGAATTCTTCATGCAAAGCCGCAACGCGACCGATGATGATCAGGGTTGGCGACGCGAATTGCACTCCGCGCATTTTTTCTTCGTAATCGCGGAGGTTAAACAGGCTTACATTTTGCGAAGGCGTAGTCGCCTGTTCAATCACGGCCATGTACTTGTGTGAAGAAATGCGGTTATCAAGCAGTTTCTCAATCAGGGTATCCAGCACATCGGCCGACATATAAAAAACGAGTGTATCGTCGGTGGTGGCAAGGTCTTTCCAGGATGCTTCGTCCCAAACGACGGTGCGATAGTATGTGAGAAACCGGACCGCCGAAGCATAACCTCTTGCGGTAAGGGGAATTCCTGCGTAAGCTGCGGCGCCTGATGCTGCCGTTACACCCGGAACTATTTCATAAGGGATACGGTGTTCAATGAGGGTCTTCAGTTCGTCAAGTACATTGGAGAAAAAAGTTACATCCCCTCCTTTGAGCCTAACCACCAACCGGTTTTGGGTTGCGTGCTTGATGAGTAAGGCATTGATCACATCCTGTGGCGTTGAGGAGTTATGCCCAGCCTGCTTCCCAACATAAATCACCTTCGCACCCGGCTTTACATTTTGAATAATTAAATCTTTACTCACCAGGCGATCGGTAATCACCACGTCCGCTTGCTGTAAATAGCGCAACGCCTTGAGGGTTATCAGTTCGGGGTCGCCCGGCCCTGCACCCGCCAGGATGACTTTGCCAGGAGATGAATAATGAGTCCGCATTGAGTCTATGGAATAAGTAGATTTTTATGAATAAAAAATACCTTTTACTGGATCATACATGCGCCTACCGTCACATTGCTGGTCTCATCGATCAGAATACCACTTCCATTGGCCCTCAGGTCCTTGTAAGAATCGTAAGGAATGGGAGAGGCCGTTTTGATCGTCGCTTTGATGACTTCATTGAGACCAATCTTTTCGGGTGCATAGTGTTTCTGAAATGTGTTTACGTCCAGTTTGTACTGTATTTCTTTCACCACACTTTTGACTACCCGGCTGTTGATCTGAAATAAATATTTGTTACCGGGGAGAAGTGTTTTCGAATCCATCCAGCATAACAACACATCAAACTCCTGAGAAAGCTGAGGCTGGTTGTCGCGCTTCACGATCATGTCTCCCCTGCTAACATCCAGGTCTTCCTCGAGGTGAATGACCACACTCTGCAGGGCAAAGGCCTCCTCCACTTCGAACCCTCCTATCTCAACGGCTTTGATCTTACTCTCAAGACCCGATGGCAAGACGGTGATCGCATCGCCCTTTCGGTAAATTCCGCTCATGATTTTTCCGGCATAACCACGATAGTCATGATGTGTTTCAGTCTGTGGCCGGATAACATATTGTACGGTGAAGCGTCCATCCCTGAGGTTAACGTCGTTTTGAATTTTAACCGTTTCCAGAAAATGCAGCAACGACTCGCCTTCATACCAAGGCATATGGGTCGATGTATCGACAATGTTATCTCCGTCCAATGCGCTGATGGGAATATATTGAACATCTTTTAAATCCAGCGTTCTGGCTGTCTCGGTAAAATCAATCACAATGTTGTTGAATACATCCTGTGAATACGCTACCAAATCCATTTTGTTGATGGCGACAACGATATGGGGAATTCCCAGTAGGGAGGCGATGATAGAATGGCGACGAGTCTGTTCGGCTACACCATTGCGCGCATCAATCAATATAATGGCGAGATCGGCATTAGAAGCGCCGGTCACCATGTTGCGGGTGTATTGAATATGCCCAGGGGCGTCGGCAATGATGAATTTTCGTTTGGGGGTAGAAAAATATTTATACGCAACATCGATGGTTATCCCCTGTTCCCGTTCGGCGCGCAGGCCGTCCGTGAGCAGGGCGAGATCGATCTCGCCTTCGAGTCTGTTCTTGCTTTGTTTTTCAATGGCTTCAAGCTGATCAATCATAATCGATTTGCTGTCATACAACAGTCTGCCGATCAACGTGCTTTTTCCATCGTCAACACTTCCTGCAGTTATGAAACGTAATATATCCATTGCCTTTGACTTAGAAATAACCAATCTTTTTTCTGTCCTCCATGGCCGCTTCCGAAACCCTGTCGTCGATGCGCGTCTCCCCGCGTTCGCTGGTTTTCGTTGCAATGATTTCGTTGATGATCTCATCGAGCGTCGTAGCCTGAGATTCCACCGCAGCCGTACAGGTCATGTCGCCCACGGTGCGATACCGTACATTCTTTTTCTCAATTATGTCACCTGCTTCGATTTGAATAAACGGAGAAACGGCAACGAGTTGGCCTTCATAAGAAATACATTCGCGCTCATGCGAAAAATAGATAGATGGGAGATCCATTTTTTCGCGGCGAATATAATTCCAGACATCCAACTCAGTCCAGTTACTAATGGGGAAAGCGCGGACGTTTTCTCCTTTTTGAATTCTGCCGTTATAAATATTCCATAGTTCCGGTCGTTGACGCTTGGGATCCCATTGTCCAAATTCATCCCTCACGGAAAAAATTCTTTCTTTGGCACGCGCTTTTTCCTCATCTCGTCGCGCACCACCAATGAGGGCATCAAACTTGAATTCTTCTATGATGTCGAGCAAGGTATAGGTTTGCAAGGCATTGCGGCTTGCAAATTTTCCTTTGGGTTCGGTTAAGTTTTTGGCTTTGATGGTATCCTCCACTTTGCGCACGATCAGTTTTTCATCGATCCGCTTTACCAGGTCGTCCCTGAACTCCAGCGCTTCAAGAAAATTGTGACCCGTGTCGATGTGGACAAGGGGAAAAGGAAACTTCCCAGGGCGAAAAGCTTTTTCGGCCAGCCGCACCAGGGTAATGGAATCTTTCCCCCCAGAAAACAACAAGGCGGGTCGCTCGAACTGGCCTGCCACTTCGCGCATGATATAGATGGCCTCGGATTCGAGTTGGTCCAAATAATCAAAATCGTAAGTATTCATTACACTCGGTTTACCTTTCTAACAATGCTGCTGCCCTGTTCGCTACCCTGCCAATTACTTTTCATCCAAATTGTCAGGTTCATCCGGTGAATTTCAAAAAGACTCAGGAATGAAAATGACGGGGGCAAAAAAACGAATCAACACGCCTGATTCGGAGGGCAATAATAGTAACAGGAGCAGCTCATAACCATAAATACATTAATCCTACAGAGTTAATGGACAAAATTAATAAATATTCCTTGTACCGGAAAAAAAATGCCAATAATATTGTACTTCTATTATTCCTATAGAGTTTATATGTTATATTCAATAAACAGCTTGCAACAGCAACGGATTGCGCTATTTATTACTCCTCATCAGTTTCAATCGGATGCATCCGGCAACATTGAAAGCCCGCTCCGATCAATCTTTAAAAGTTTATTAACGAAAATAGCCTCCCCGGTCAACGTTCCATTGGAGGCTACTGAGGCCCCTTAAAGCAGTCCTATGACAAAACAACGCACCGGCTACCTATTCAAATTGACTTTCAGTCTGCTATTGATGGTCACCTCATTGGCTCCTTCGGCTTTGGCCCAAAACAATCCGGAGGCAACTGATAACACAGTCACTACACAAGGAAACAAGCTAAATAAAGTAGTGGTTATCACTGGCGCCCGCTTTTGCTATCCACTGGTACAAAAATGGATTGATGACTATTACAAAGTCAATCCCAATATTCAAATCATCATCGAATCCAGGGGTTCATCAGACCCCGCTCAATACGATATCCTCGTGGAAGTCCACGATCACGCTGAGGAAATAAAAAAGAACCGCGAATATGTATTCCTTGCCCGCTATGCAGTCTTGCCCGTTGCGAACAGTAAATCGACTTTCGCAAAAGTCTATGCCGAAAAGGGACTTACTCAGGAACTGATCAACCAACTCTTTTTCCATGATCTCTATGCCGACAAAAAAGAACAGGAAGTAAAAGCTCCCTATGCGATCTACACCCGGCTCCAGCGTGCCGGTGTACCCATTGTATTTACCCACTATTTTGGTTACGAACAAAAGGACATCAAAGGCAAAGCCATCGCAGGTTCGGATGAACATTTGCTGAAAGCGCTGCTTCGTGACTCCACTGGCATATCCTATCTTCCGCTTACCCTCATCTATGATCGCGTTTCAGGCCAACCGCTTCCCGGAATTACCGTGCTGCCGGTTGATCTCAATGGCAATGGCCGGATAAGCGATGATGAAAAGTTTTATGACCGACTCCCAAATGTCATCCAGCGGCTGGAATCAAAAGATGTCGATGCTATCCATAACATCCCCATTGCCTACGTTCATCTTTCAGTAGACAAGCAGCATACAGACCCGGCTGCGATTGAGTTTGTCACCTGGGTGATCTCCCATGGTCAAAATGATCTGCATGATTTCGGATACCTGAAGCCTGAACCCGGTCATTTTGAAAAAGAGAAAATTGAACGTTTCGCTTCCAAACGCAACTGACAATGAATCCATTTCTTGGTCCAGTCCGATGTTGGGGTTCCTGCCGGGGCTGACCCCGTCTGCCAAAAAAAATGCTCGACATCATCAATCCTCAAACATTCATTCAATCGTCATGAAATCGCTATACCGTTTTATTATTCTTAATGCCTTGTCTCTTTTTTTTTCTGGATTCAGTTGGGCTCAAACCGACGGCACACATACCCTTATCAAAGGATCTATTTCAGATGTGGAAACCAATGAGCCGCTCCCGGGAGTCAGCGTGCTGGTGAAAGGAAGTATTCTGGGAACCGTTTCCGACATCGATGGTAAATTTGCCATCGAACCCAGAGAACTTCCGGTCACCTTGATCATTTCCCTCGTGGGCTTTAGATCGCAGGAGGTTGAGATTTTTGAATCATCATCCGAGGACTTGCCGATTCAACTTACCGCCGGATCCCTCCTGGGTGAAGGAGTAGTCATCACCGCATCCCGCGTAGAAGAATCTATTTTAAAATCCCCCGTTGCCATTGAAAAACTGGATCTGAATCAAATCAAAGAAACCCCTGCGCCCAGTTTTTATGACGCCCTGGAAAATGTGAAGGGAGTCCAAATGACCACCTCGAGCATCACGTTCAAAGTTCCGAACACGCGTGGGTTTAATGTTCCTAACAATTTTAGGTTTGTGCAGGTGGTTGATGGCGTGGACATGCAATCCGCAACACTGGGGGTTCCTCTGGGCAATGCCATCGGCCCCACAGAACTCGACATTGAAAGTGTGGAAATCACACCCGGTGCAGCCTCCGCGTTGTATGGAATGAATGCCATCAACGGCATGTCCAATCTCATTACGAAGAGTCCGTTTCTGTATCAGGGACTTAGTGTTTATCAAAAAACGGGGGTTAACCACGTTGATGGAATTGATTACAAACCAAGTCCGTTGTCCGAAACCGCCATTCGCTATGCACACGCGTTCAGCAACATATTTGCTTTTAAACTCAATGCGAGCTACCTGCGTGCAACCGACTGGCGCGGAAACACACAGATTGATCAAAATCCTAATTCAACACCCGGCACTGGAAATCCATTTTATCCGGAGCTGAGTGTAAAGGATCACCCTGCCTACGATGCCTGGAATAAATATGGCGATGACAGCGGAAGCGACCAGATTACCGTGGCCGGTATCACGTATCAGGGCAATCCCAATCAGTCATTCATTTTAAGAAGAACGGGGTATTGGGAAAAAGATTTAGTTCCTGGAAAAGTGGAGAACAAGAAACTGGATGCTGCATTTCATTATCGGATCGGCAGCAATGCCGAATTGTCATATACCTACCGGATCGGCGAGTTGGATGGATTATTTCAACGTGGAAACAAGATCCAACTCAACGGGGCTTATGTACAAAATCATAAACTCGAAGTGAAGGGTTCTGATTACTTTGTTCGCTCCTATGTTTCAATTGAAAATACCGGCCGGTCCTATAATTTGAAACCACTTGCCGACAATCTTGACCTGGACCATCTATCCAACACAAACTGGACTTCAAAATTCAAATCCACATTGCAAAATGAAATTAATTATGGTACTGATCTGGCAGAGGCGATGCGCCGCGCCCGAACCATCGCCGATGCGGGAAGAGCAGAACCGGGTACTCAGCGATTCGATCAATTAAAAGATTCAATTATTGCCATTAACAACTGGGACCACATCAGTGTTGTGCCCACCGGCACCAAGACCGGAGGCGCAGCATTGCGCCAAAGAAGCAGGATGTATCACACCGACGCACAGTGGGACCTTTCCAAAAAGATAAAATTCATGAACCTTCTTGTAGGCGGTGATTTCCGGATTTACGAAGTCATCCCGGATGGAAATAATTTTGTTGATTTCTCAAGACCGGTTGCCGACCGCAATACGCCTTTGGGCAACGGAAGTTTTGGCAACAATGTTTATTATAAAAAGTATGGACTTTTTGCGCAGGCCACCAAAACATTTTTTAAAGAAAAACTCAAATTGTCCGGCTCCCTTCGCGTAGATCAAAATCTGGCATTTAGCCCAAAAATTAATCCGCGGATGGCAGCTGTATATACCTTGGCTGAGAAACACAATTTCAGAGCATCCTTCCAAAACGGATTCCGGTTTCCTTCTTTGTTCGAAGCCCTGTCATTTGTCAATAATGGAAACGTGCGCCGGGTGGGGGGTCTCTCCTACATCAATCAAGGACTCAATTATCTTGATAACTCATACACCCTGACTTCCATCAATACTTTCAATGCCGCAGTCAATGCCGATATCAAGGCGGGGTTGCCGGCAAACAGTGCTGAACTAAAAAACAGGGATCTGCTTCAGGTAACCAATCTTTCTGCGACCCGGCCAGAGCGAATAAATTCCTTTGAGATCGGTTACAAGAGTGTATTGTTCGCCAACACGCTTGTCGTTGATATCGATGCCTACACCAACGTCTATGATGGATTTCTGGAGCAGGTTGATGTAGCCGTTCCTTACTTACCGGACCCATCCAATACAAAAATTCCTGGCTCACAGGTGCCGGTCGGTTCGGATGATGCAGTGATTGCGATGTATCAACCCAACAGAAATGCGCAACAAAAGCGCTACCGGGTTTACACCAATGCAAAACAGAAGTACAATAACTTTGGGTCATCATTGGGACTGACGTACAATTTTTACAAGAAATTTACGGCCGGTGGTAACTTGAGTTACAATGATATTTCCACCAGCAAACAGCCCGATGTTTTCGTCACTGGTTTTAATACCCCAAAATTTGTAACGAATTTGTCCTTTGGAAACAGAGAAGTGATCAAGAATGTTGGTTTTAACATTGTGTGGAGATGGCAACAGTCTTTCTTATGGCAAAGTCCGCTGGCGAATGGAACGATTCCATCGTACAATAATCTCGATGCGCAGGTAACCTATAAGTTGCCAAAGCTACATGCAAATATCAAGATGGGCGGCACCAACATCTTAAACAAACGATACATTCAATATGCCGCAGGGCCTACCATCGGCGGGCTGTATTATGTTTCGGTTACCCTGGACGGATTGCTTACGCAAATAAAAAATCGGCAATAACCCCGCCCTTAAGGCTGGGGTTATCTGAGATACTACTGAATTATCGCCTCCGTCGCCATTCAACCTTTTCTTTTTTATTCAATCCGTTTATTTCGGGCGATGCAGAATCCAGCGGGATACCGGTAGTCGTTATCCGCTATGAGCGATCTCATTTACTCCCGCCCTTGCGCGCCCACCAACTCTGTCAACTTACACAAAACTTCTTGTCACCGTCCAAAGTTTTTGAACTTCGCTCACATCCCAATCATCACAAAAGCCCCCCAATACTGCGGCTCTTTGTATTTCGTCATTAGCTGCACCTGCGCCAGCTTGAATGATTTTTGCAAGTCGCCGGTCCGGGTCCAGTTTGTGTAAAAATTGGTCATTAGTTCCTGCGTTGCGGCATCGTCCACTGCCCACAAACTCATGATCAGTACTTTGGCGCCGGCAACAAAAAAAGCGCGCTGCAATCCGTAAACTCCTTCACCGGATTTAACATCACCCAAACCGGTCTCGCAAGCACTCAAAATCACAAGGTGTGTCCCCTCCAGATTGAGATTCATCGCTTCAAACGCGGTGAGAAATCCATCGTCGTTGCTGCCGACATCCATATCTGCTCCCCTGCTTGAAGCTGAAGCTCCCGCAAGCACCAAACCCGAACGCAACAAAGGATTGTGTGATGCATTTTCTGAATTCACACCAAAAACAGAACCCGATCCATTTTCAGTATCGGGTAAGAAATATCCATGCGTTGAAATATGAACCAACTTGGGGCCGTGCAATGCCTTGATCTCTTTTTCAGTGGCCTCGTTCTGCTCAACCATCGTCACCTGGTATCCGGCCGTTTTCAGAATTTTGGAAATCCCTTCAACTTCCAATTTGGTGCCGGGAAGCTCATCAAAGCCTTCTTTGTAATGTGGAAAACCCAGCAGAAAAGAATTGTTTGGGGTCGCTTTGACGACGGCTGTTTTGATCCCAATCAAATCTTTCGAATTACCAAGCAGGGCAAAGTCGTGAACATGGATGAGAAAGTCGCCCGAAGGAATCTTCAGTGTGTTCAGATTGAGTTGATTGAAAACTCCATCCGGAGAAACATAAATCATTTTCTTGTCCTGTACTTCGGGCTCAACACTTCCCCAGAAAGAACGATAAGAACCCTCCGTGGACCCGTCGTGCATGATGGCAGCCCGATAATGTTTAAAGTCGTCGGTCTCCAGTGCCTTTCCGTTTTCAAAGACCACCAGGGTAGGTGACTCCATCCCCTTCTTTAGAATCAACACGGCATAGCGGACATCATTGTTAAAATCCTGTTGAAATCCGCGCACTCTAATGATGTCCACTACGGCCTCAGACTCAGATAGCAAGTCCCTGATTTGGTTATACCTGATTTTCTCTGTTGCATACCCATTGGAAAAATCGGAGGAACGTGACGAAAGAGATTTCTCCATTGCATTCGCCTTCCGTTCCAACTCGGGCAGGTCTATATTTTGGTCCCGTTGTTTCTTCTTTGAGAAAGCATAGGTTCGGGCGAGGTCTTCCTTCATATCCAGCCACGCCTGATAATCGTTTTTGAGTTCGGCATTATTACTCTGTAGAATAATATCCCTCACCTTGCTGGTGGCGTTGAGCAGCAATGCCTTGGTAGCAATGCGGTAATCAAACAATTCCTGCGTGACGGTTTTGATCTGCCCGCGGCTTTCGATTGCAAAATTGTAGAATCGTTGAAAGCGCGGTTCGGTGACATCCCAAAATCTGGTCTTTTCCGCTTCACTCATTGGTGGAAAGTACCGGTTGATAAAATCAAGGGTTTTGTCCATGACGTTCTTGTACATCGCATAAGCTTTGTCAAGACGACCGGTCTTCCAATAGAGGATGGCGAGATCCTCTTGTGTTTTTACAAAATCAGGATGTGTGGGGTTAAGCAACGCTTCTCGTATAGCAAACGCCTTGAGCAATTGTTTCTCCGCCTCCGGGTAGCGGGCATTCAAACGGTGAAAGTTTCCGAGGTCGTTGATTACCTTGGCGAAATAAATATTCTGTTCACCATAACGCTTTCTGTAGATAGTCGCGGATTGCACCAGCAATTCCTCAACTTTGTCGTTCTTCCCCATTTGGATATAGAGTATGCCCAACTGGTTTAGCAATGCGGCAAATTCCTGATTGCCAGTTTGCCCGCGGTTTTCCGCAATGTTTTTGATGGCCAAAAAATTCTGTTCTGCCAGATCATATTTGCCGGAAAGCTGATACATCGTTGCCAGGTTTGCCTGAAACCTCCGGTTGTCGAATGAATTGGCACCTTGAAAGATTTTCCTGGGAGTGCCAGCCGAAGCCGTCATAGCATCATTCATCAAACTCACCGCTTGGTCTAGTCGCCCCATCACCTGGTAGAGCATGGCTTTGTTATTCAGGATGATTGCTTTCTGCATGCCGTCACCAAAATAATCATCACAACGTTGCAAAGCCTCATCAAATTCCTTTTCCGCATCGTTATATTTTCCCAGTACCTGGTGAAGCTTGGCGTAGTTATTGAGATTGGCAATGTAGGCAGCATTGTTCTTGCCCATCATACGCTGGATGTCCTGGATCGTTTTCGTAATGTATTTTTCAGCTTCTCCTGATTTCCCTTCGGCGAGAAAAATCAAACCGAGATTGGAGAGGAGGCGGAGGTAAACAATTTCGTTGGTGAGCCGGTTGCTTTCCATAAATTGCTTGCAATCCAGAAAAGCTTTTTCGGCCGACTTATATCTTCTGATTTCATACATCCCAATACCCACTTCGAGGCTGTCGCGGGCTTTTTCGACAAGGGTTTTGTCCTGCTCTGAACGCAGGCCATACAATAGTTTGGAGCCTGTCTCTCCTTTTTGTTGTACGTCAAAGAAACCAGAATTCTCATTTTGTGAAAAGGCAAACTGGAAATCGATCGAATCCAATCTTTTTCTTTCCTGTGCGCCTTTTGCCCCCGCCGTGCTGGAAGCAAGCTTGGAAAGAATGTCATTCTGGGCATGAAGCGAAGTGGCTCCGCAAAAAATAATCATCACCAGGAACCCCAGTAACCCCAGCCTTAAGGTTGGGGTTACCGGAAGGCTAAGGTTATTCAATCGGCTCTTTCCGCTTCTTGAGCTCATCGGTCAACAGCGTCATATCCGAGCCCAACAGTGAAGTCACCGAACCAAGACTTTCTTTGGCATGGGCCAGTCCCTGCACTGCCTTTTTCGTATTGGATGTTGCACCGAGGGACTTCATCTTAGGCGTAACACTGCTTGCACCCGACAGCAGCTCCTTGCTCTGATCATCCAACTGTCCTATTTTATCCGACAAAATCGATGATTCTTTTTGAATTCCGCGCAGCGCAGAAAGGTCTTTTCTGATTTTATCCAGGGAAACGGTGTTGAGAATTCCAGAATACTTCTTTACTTCATTGTCGATGGTGCCCACATTCTGCTTGAGCTTAATCGCATTATCCATAATGTCAAAAGAGCTGTTCTTGAAGTCGTCAAAATTGGATACGCTGATATTGTCCGGGCGCTTGGGTGGTTTTTTGTCATCCTGTGCGTTGAGCGATCCTGCAAAAGTCAAACAGATCAGGAAAAGGAGAGAAAAATAACTGGTTTTCATAAGATAATAATTTTAGAGGTGAAATTTGGGTTCATTCAACCAAGATAAATCAAAAAAAAGGCAAAGCAAATAATGAGAAGACCGCACTGTGATCACAACCAAAGGATACTTGCTCCATGTTGCTCAAAACGACATTTAACCTGATGGACATCCCTAAAAAAAGGGTAAACAAATTTCTGAATTCCGTGATTAAAACTTCAGATAGATTCCTAATAAAGAACCTTTAAAATAATGGTCTTTGCGATTTCTTTGCATCGCTGTGCCCTTGCGGTTAAGCATCAATAGCATGAAGTCTTAGGCTGAATTTCTCGCCGCATTGATGATCCCAAACATACAGCGGATGATGAGCTTGCGAAAGCTCGATTCAAACGCCTTATTGTTGTCATTCAGATTTCGAAGATTCATCAGCGCAAATTGCTGGATGGTAATCAACGGCAACACGATGCGTTCGCGCAATTTCACAGAATCGCGGATGCTGGCATTGTTTTCCATCAACTCAAAGAACCCGGTGACTTTCAATATCTCTTCACGTGAAAGCCCAAACTCTGCAAACATCTTCTTCCAAAATTCACCAAACTCGGGATCATTGCCTAAATAGGCTGTCGCCGGATAATATGTTTTTGTAAGTGACATCATGCTATTGCCCAACAGCGTGCGAAAAAATAAGGAATTCTGATACAGGTTTTTCAACGCGGCGGCCTTCCCCTTTTGAGTGAGACTTTTCAATGCACTTCCTACGCCATAGAAACCAGGAATATTTTGCTTCATCATGGCCCACGAGCCCACAAAAGGAATCGCACGTAGGTCTTCAAACTTCAATCCATCCGACGCGTTGCGTTTTACGGGTCTGGAACCGATGTTGGTATCCCCGAAGAAAGAAAGGGGTGTTACTTTTTCAAGATAAGGAACAAACTTGGCGTGATGTTTAAGATCAAGATAGGCCTTGTATGCATCTTCAGCCAATTCATCGAGCAATGTTTTATCCTCTTCGGACATCTGGTTTTGTGGATTACCAAATACCACACCTTCTATTCCAGCCGAAAGCAATTGCTCCAGATTGTATTTGCACGAAGCGACTTTGCCAAAGTTAGAACTGATCGTTTGGCCTTGCACCGTAACCTGAACTTCTTTATTCTCAATGGTCTCACCCAGTGAGGCGTAGAAGTCGTGCGTATTGCCACCGCCTCGCGCTGGCGGGCCACCGCGCCCATCGAAAAAGACGGCCACAAATCCATGCTTACGAGAAACGGCAGTGAGACTTTCTTTCGCCCGAAAAATCGACCAATTGGCACGCAGATAGCCTCCGTCCTTGGTGCCATCGGAGAATCCAAGCATAATGTTTTGCCGGCTTCCACGCTTTATCAAATGCTCGCGGTATTCAGGAATGGAATAAAGGTTTTCCATGATGGTTTGGGCATGCGCCAGATCATCGATCGTTTCAAACAGAGGAACAATGTCGAGTGGAAGACCATCCTTCTTGCCGATGAGAAGTCGGGCGAGTACAAATACTTCTATTATATGCAGTGCGCTTTGGCAATTGCTGATGACATAGCGATGACACCCTGCCTCACCATTATTTTTTTGGATCGTGGCCATAGCCAATACCGTTTTCAGTGTATCCTCAACAAAGGCATCACCCACCGACAAAAAGACAGGGTTGATTGTCAAGCTGAGAAGGTGTTTGATTTGTTCTTTCTCACTCAGCAACTGCAACGCTGCCCATGATATAGACTTCCTTTGTTTTTCCAGTTCATTCAGGATCACCTCCCAAACAAAATCATGTTTTCGACTATCTTGACGAACATCGAGACTAGCAAAATAAAATCCAAACAACTTTACTTTGAGAATAAACATATCGAGCATATCGAGAAAAAGTCCATCGTGCTCACTTACCAGGATAGCCCTGGCCTTCAATAGTTCGCCCAGGAGTTCATCTTTATTCAGGTATGTCGTTTTCTGATTATAGACAAACGCATAAATTTTTCTTTCTGTCTCTATGATAATTTTTTCCACTCCCCTGAAAGTGAGTCGTCTTCGGAGTAACCTCACGTCGCGATAATAGCATTTCAAAATAGAATCCTGGAGTTTGGCCGCTACCCGAAGCGTGATTTCATTTGTTACAAACGGATTGCCATCGCGGTCTCCTCCCGGCCAGAACCCTACACTGATGAGTTGATCATTTTTCCAATCGGCAAGGTTCATTTGCAGGCCTTCAGCAAGTGACGCGATAATTTCAGGTATGGCCGTGTAAAAAACATTTTCCAGAAACCAGCAAAGGCTAACCGCTTCATCGTAGGGTGTTGGTTTGTTCTGATTGATGAACCCTGTTTTTCCCAATTGGTGGAGTAGTAGATTAATTTGGGTGAGGTCGCTTTGGCGGATGGACCGTTCCAGGTCGGTAAGGATACCCAACACATGGCCAGGATAGAATTGCGTCGGGTGCGCCGTCAGCACTACCCGAAGGTTAAATTCATCCAAACGCTTTTTTAATTCCTCAGCCTTGTTTTCAACCTTCGTCCGGAGCAACAGTGCAGGCACGGTACCCTTTCCGTACAAATCGTTAATTTGCTCGAAGGCGGAGTCCTCAATCGAATCAAACAATGCAACTTGTCGCTCAACATATTGAATAAAATTAAAAAGCAGGTCAAATTGCTCTTCGCGTTTGGCATTGGGCACCAGGTCTTTAAAAAACTGGGTCAAAATTTCTGTTGCGGATTGTCCTTTTTCAAACCCTGATTCACAATATTGCTGGAGCAAAGGCAACAACGTACCCGTCCGGAGAATGTGTTGAAACGGCAGGTTTAAAAAAAGGCTATTGTAAATATGGTATCGGGCGCCTACCGCCTGGTCGTACTTTGAAGTCATGGGTAGAATTGTTTATCGATAAAATCGCTTTTATCGCACGAAACTTAAATATCTTAACAATTAACCTAAAAGTACGCTCATTCAGTTTGTTCTTCCGAAGGAATTGCATTAAATTTTGATTTGAATTACCTCCTAATATTATGAAGAAATTCTATCTACCCTTCCTTTGCCTGGTGTTGCTTTCGTCTTGTTTGGGTTACAAAGAACTTCCAGTAGAATATGATTATAGCTATAAAGGTAATTTCAAACGTTACCGGACGTTTGATCTTATGAAATCCTATGGAACCAATGACACGACCCTGACCAGTTCGATCATTGAAAAATCCATTCTCTCCAGAATGAAATTTCTGGGATACAAGCGAACTGAGCGCAAGCCGCACCTGATCATCGGTTATAAAATGTTTCCAGATAGCCTGCGGTTCAATGGATATAACCAGCCGGATATCCAGGAGTGGATCAAGGGCCACGATCAGAACCTGAATTACGATCCACAAAAGTACAGCATCAAAACCGGGACCTTGCTCATTCAGTTTTTTGATCGCAGGCAAAACCGGTCCATTTGGCAAGGTTATGCCACCACCACCTACGGCAGCATTGATTTTAATAACCAGCGCCAGATGAAAAATGCAGTATTTTCCATACTGGACAAATACCGGTTTTGGGCTGAGGGTTTTGTAGAAGGCAGTCAGGCCACCGCCGACCGGGAATTACAGTGACGCTTTTCCTTACGAAAAGTCGTTTATTAATCCAAAATCACTGAAAATTGGATTTTCCTTTTTAGAAAATAATTCTACCTTTGCACACCCTTTTTTAGGGGGTTTAGGCCCAATGATAATTTGGGCAGCACATTGCCCGATGGTGTAACTGGCAACACGCTTGATTTTGATTCAAGAAAGTCCAGGTTCGAGCCCTGGTCGGGCAACAGTTTTGAATACCGAACTGGCCCATCCCGAACCGATAGCTATCGGTGCGGGATGGGCGGGATCGGGGGTTGATCGTTGGAAGGTCTGACGATTAACAAAGGGTAATAAACGGATCTCATGTCAGTAAAAATATTATCGGGAAGAGCCTCAACCTACCTGGCTGAAAAGATAGCGAGCGCCTATGGTGAACCCCTGGGTCAGGTCCTCTATCAGCAATTCAGTGATGGGGAAATGTCTCCCTTCATTATGGAATCGGTGCGCGGCCATGACGTGTTCATTGTTCAATCTACGTTTGCCCCGGCTGATAATTTCCTGGAGCTTGTGCTGATGATTGATGCAGCCAAGCGGGCCAGCGCGAAAAACGTAAACGTCATCATCCCCTATTTTGGATATGCTCGGCAGGATCGGAAAGACAAACCGCGGGTGGCCATTGCCGCAAAGCTGATCGCGAACCTATTGTCTGCCTCTGGGGCTGACCGGATTATGGCATGCGATCTTCATGCCGACCAAATTCAAGGTTTTTTTGATATTCCGGTGGACCATCTGGATGGCGCCTATATTTTTGTTCCTTATCTGAAGTCACTGGGGCTGAAGAACATCATGTTTGCTTCTCCTGATGTGGGCGGGATCAAACGTGCACGGAGTTTTGCAAAGTTTTTTGACGCTGACTTGGCCGTTTGCGACAAGCATCGCAAGGAAGCCAATAAAGTGGAATCGATGAGGTTAATTGGAGAAGTGGAAGGCAAAGATGTTGTATTGGTCGATGACCTGGTGGATACGGCAGGCACCATTTGCAAAGCGGCTGCGTTATTAAAAGAAAAAGGTGCCAGTTCTGTAAGAGCGGTATGTACACATCCTGTTCTTTCGGGGAAAGCCTACGAGAACATTGAAAGCTCTGTCCTGGAAGAGCTTGCGGTGACGGACACCATTCCGTTGAAACACACGAGTCCCAAAATAAAGGTATTGACAGTTTCCAATCTATTTGCCAAGGCCATCCGCAAAATTCACGATCACGAATCCATTAGTTCATTATTTATAAAACTGTAGTCAATAATTCCAAATTTTAAATCTTAAATTAATTACCATTATGAAAACTGTTGAGATTATAGGGTATCGAAGAGCAAATCTCGGCAAGTCTGATGCACAACGGATCCGCGAAGAAGGCAATGTGCCTTGCGTATTGTACGGCGGAAACGATCAAGTGCATTTTTACGCGCCTGTGATTTTGTTTCGCGACTTGGTATACACCAATGAAGCGCATTTTGTGCACCTCAATGTTGAAGGTGAAGAAAGCCAGGCCATCCTGCAAGAAATTCAATTCCACCCCGTAAGTGAAATTATTTTACATGCCGATTTTCTACGGATCAGTGAAGACCGCAAGATCAAGATGGACATCCCTACCCGTCTTGTAGGCAAAGCTCCAGGTGTAGAAAAAGGCGGGACATTGGTAAGAAAGCGTGCGACTTTAAAAGTCTCCGCTTTGCCAAAAGATATGCCCGACCACATTGATGTGGATTGTTCACAACTCGACTTCCATCACGCTGTAAAAGTGGGCGATGTGAATATGCCGAACTTAGAGTTTGTTGATTCACATAAATCTTCAATCGCTGTTGTGGAAGTGCCGCGTGCCGCCAAAATGGCTGCTGAGGATGCTGCTGCCGCCGCAAGTGCCGCGCCTGTTGAAGCCGCTGCCGTTGCTCCTGCCGCAGGTGCTCCCGCTGCCGGCGCTGCTCCTGCCGCCGGGGGTGATGCTAAAAAACCGGATGCCCCTAAAAAAGACGCTGGTAAAAAGTAATTATCTTTCCAAAAAGAAAAATCCCGTCCCTTTAAGTTGGGCGGGATTTTTCTTTTGAGAGAAACCGAGAATCCAGAATCAGTACCTTAGCATCCTGAATTTTCCAAACATGAAGTATCTTATAGCTGGTCTTGGAAACATCGGTCCGCAATACGAACTGACCCGCCACAATGTGGGATTCCTTGTACTTGACCGGCTGGCTGATCTGCGTCACATTGAATTTAAAACCGGGCGCCTCGCGGATATCATGGAATTAAAATACAAAGGTCGTCAACTTCATTTTATAAAGCCAAACACATTTATGAACCTGAGTGGGAAGGCAGTTGCATACTGGCTTCAGGAATTGAAAATCCCAAAGGAAAATCTCCTGGTTGTATTGGATGATATCGCGCTCCCCTTTGGCAGTTTGCGTCTGCGTGGCAAAGGCAGTTCGGCTGGTCATAATGGATTGAATAATATCGAATTGGTTTTGGGCGGACAGGATTACGCGCGCCTGCGATTTGGCATTGGTAGCAGTTTCGCAAAAGGTCAGCAGGTTGATTTTGTTCTGTCCCGGTTTGAGGAGTCCGAATTTGCGGCATTGCCGGCTTTGATGGATAAATCGATCGAGATGATTTTTTCCTTTTGTACAATCGGTGTTGAAAGGACGATGAATTTTTTTAATGAGCGGGGTCGGGGCAAAACAGAGGATGCTGGTTAGCGTTTGAAGACTAATGTTAATGATCAGGTTTTGATCGACGAATTGGAGTCGTGGTGATTTTGCCCTATAAACGTTTGACGCCTTTAGCGTCATGGATTTGGGAAGGTAAACGCAAGCAAGTATTTATATCAATAAAAAACCTTTCATAGACGTTTTTTCCCTGATCAATACGGGACTAATATGTTTATGCTCGGGTTTTGATCGACAAATCTGTGTTTCTTTTTCATTGACCCCAACGGGTCAAACGTTTCTAGAAGGCGCATATCCCACCGACCACGACCCCAACGGGGTCGAACGTAATTTTGTCCATTTGCAGAAACGTCTCATGATATCATCAATCCGGTGACATGACCCTATTCACCATTCAAATAAATATTTCTCATCAAATTCAACATTGAATTGCTGTAACAAACCGAGATATTCCGTCCTGAATAATGTCGTTTTATGATGCTCCTTTTGATTCCGAATATAGGCTATCACGTTGCCAAAATGTGAATCGCAATACGAAAACGCCCCAAACCCCTCCTGCCAATTAAATTTGTATTTTGATAGGCTATTCTTCCCAACAAATTCATTTGATGATTTCTTAACTTCTCTGACCAGATCACATAAGCAACAAGATGGTTTCATTCCGATTAAAAAATGAATATGATCGGGTATTCCATTGATCGCGAGCATTTTTTGCCCCTTGCTTTGAATAATCCCGGTGATGTATCGGTACAATCGTTCTTCCCATTCTGGCTGGATTAGCGCTTCTCTGCCCTTCACCGCAAATACAACTTGAATATAGATTTGGGAATAGGTTGACATGCTTTGTTATTTTGGAATTATTGCGATATCAGACTTCTTTGGAGTCGTGGTGATTTTGGTCTCATCATTGTTATAAACGTTTGACGCCTTTTGCGACATAGATTATTTATGGCCGGATTTTGTCGAAAATCTGCGTTTCTTTCCCATTGACCCCCAACGGAGTCAAACGTTTCTAGCAAGGCGTGTGTCCCCCAGACCGCGACCCCAACGGGGTCGAACGTAATTTGTCCATTCATGCTCAAAGTAAATAATTAGATCTTTGGCCGACAAAATTGTACCGTCAGGAATTCCAGACAAAATAGTTTAAACGCCAGGCAGTTTCTTTGACTTAAGGGCGTCTCTAAAACTCCTTGTACCCTTATCTTCTGGAGAAGGGTGACGGGTTGAGGTTTTAAAAGGCAGGGTTTCTAGAGATGCCCTTAATAAAATCACCCGTTTCCAAAAGACATCACTAGAAAAACGAGTGGCAAAACCGGCGACCACATACTATCTTTATTCGCAACATTGATATATGCAAACGAAAAACACCGGCCTTTTCCAACTTGCTGTAATCGTCAGTGCGCTGGGCTTCTTTGTTGATGTATATGACCTCTTGCTTTTTGGGATCGTTCGCAAACCCAGTCTGGCAGATTTAGGCCTTTCACAGGCGGAGATACTGACGCAAGGAGAATTCATCATCAGCATGCAAATGGTGGGTTTGGTTTTGGGGGGCATACTCTGGGGTATCATCGGCGATAAGAAAGGAAGATTGAAAGTTTTGTTTGGAAGTATCCTGTTGTATTCGGCGGCCAATATTTTAAACGGCATGGTTGTCAACACTTCTCAATACGCCTTGCTGCGATTTGTTGCAGGGGTGGGACTCGCCGGCGAACTCGGAGCAGGCATCACGTTGGTAAGCGAACTGCTGCCGAAGGAGAAACGGGGAATCGCCGCAGCGATGATTGCGTCTTTCGGCATCCTGGGCGCGGCTTCTGCCTTTTATATGAAGGAGCTTTTTATCTGGCGCACGTGCTATTATATCGGAGGCGGTCTGGGACTCTTGCTACTCATGCTCCGTGCGAGTGTGAGGGAGAGTAGTTTGTTCAATGAACTTCAAGGATCGACCGCCGTACGGGGCAACTTCCTGATGTTCTTTACAAACCGAGATCGGTTCTATCGCTATATGCGTTGTATTCTCATTGGACTTCCCGCGTGGTACATCATTGGAGTGCTCGTAACCTTTTCAGATCAATTCGGAATTGCATTTGGCATTCCTGATATTGATCCCGGCAAAGCAATCCTGTACCAGTACCTGGCCATTGCTTTTGGTGATCTTTCTGTGGGATTGCTCAGTCAGCGATTGCAAAGCAGGAAGAAAGCTTTATTTATTTTTTACGGGGTCACAATCTTCTTTATTACTCTTTTCTTTCTACAGCAGGGTGGCACCGCCACATCATTCTATTTAATCTGTGCCGGACTTGGCTACGGAACCGGGTTTACGGTCGTCTACATTACCATGAGCGCCGAGCAATTTGGAACCAACCTCCGTGCCGCCGCTGCCATCAGTGTACCCAATATGGTGCGTGGGGCACTGCCGTTGATTTTGTTGCTGTTCAAATTTACCCGCGATCTTTTTGGAAGTTACATAACGGGAGGCTGGATAACCGGCGTTCTGCTTATGGTCGTTGCAGTAATCGCGGCGTGGTACACTGAAGAGACATTTGGGAAGGATTTGGATTTTGTGGAGCGATAAGGCAAATCCCTAACTTCTTTTAAAATAATAATTAACCCCAAGAGAAAGCGCACCCAACGCACCGAGACCAAACACATTCGAACCCGAATGATCCGAAAGATTTCGGGTACTGCTAAAACTTAAACTGCCCAAACCAGTCTCAATACCCCATTTTTGCGAAGGAAAGAAAACAAACAGTGGCCGAACCCCCGCAGAAACAGAATATTGCGGTGTGTTCGTATTTGATGCCGAAAGTGGCGCTCCATCGAGATATGTAGTGGTGCTATTGTAAGTTGTGTTACCTCTGGAAAATCTCAGGTTACCCTCCAGCGCAAAAAAGAATTTCTCAGAAATAGCAAAATAGCGCCTCCCGAAAAGTCCGATTGACAGCGATTTTGAATCATTTTTTTGATTGTGCGCAAAGGTTGCATCTTTATACGCATTGTTATAGAAGGATGACGAATAACCTACGGTTCCTCCAAGCGCCCATTTATCATTGATAAAATATCCTATTCTCGGGGTTATACTAAATGACCCTGAATTACCGGTGTTTCTTAAGCTGTTTCCCTGCGCATCATTCTGATTTTGGGCACTCAACGAGCCCCCCACAAACAACTGACCTTTATTGAATTGCGCAGAAACTGCAAAAGGAAATAGAAACATTACGAGAGCGAGCTTTTTCATTTGAATTTATTTATGGTGGTAATCTTCAACGAATCCAAATAGACTCAACCCGGTTCATCTCAAGGCTAAGAAAACAATTCTGTTGATAATAGTACAATAGCAATTGACGGGCCAGAAATTTGAGAAAGGTAATCCTTCAATTAGAGTTGAAATTTTCTCTATGAGGCTTAGAGAATCAACAAAGTCCTCCATTAAACTTTGAACGTTAAACTTTAAACATCCAAAATTATCTCACCGCCGCCCCCGGCCCAACTCCTTGGGAGGGCTGAACCAAAAGCAATTTCCCGGCTTTATCCTCCGCCATCAATATCATTCCTTGCGACTCAACGCCCATGATCTTGCGTGGCGCCAGGTTAACGAGCAGCGTTACTTGTTTGCCCACTATTTCTTCCGGTGAAAAGTGCTCGGCGATTCCGCTCATCACCGTTCGGGTATCGATGCCGGTATCGACTTTCAATTTCAACAGCTTCTTTGATTTTTCCACGCGCTCTGCGGTGATGATCGTTCCGATCCGGATATCCATCTTGCCAAAATCATCAAAGGTAATCTCGGCCTTAGAAGGTTCAACGGGCTCCGCCGCCATCTCAACGGTTTTCTTTGTTTCCATTAATTTGTTAATCTGTTTTTGTATTACCTCGTCTTCAATCTTTTCATATAATAGCTGCGGCTCGCCCAGAGAATGTCCTTCCGGCAAAAGTGCAACGCCGGTATCCAGCCAGGTCTTGTCCGGCAATGCCAGCATGATCTTCAATTTCTGCGAACTAAAAGGCAAAAAAGGTTCCGCCAGAATTGCCAGATTAGCTGAAATCTGTATCGCCATGTTCAAAATCGTGCCCACACGCCCTATGTCCGTCTTCGCCAACTTCCAAGGCTCAGCATCAGCCAGGTATTTATTACCCATCCTAGCCAAATCCATCAAGTGGGCCGTTGCTTCCCTAAACCTGTAAGCCTCAATCGAAACACCAATCCTTACCGGAAATTCCCTGAGTTCAAGTAATAAGTTGCGGTCGATCTCGTGCAGCGTACCCACAGTCGGAACCTTGTTTTCAAAATATTTTTGTGTAAGCACCAGCGCACGGTTGACGAAGTTGCCAAAGATTGCCACCAACTCATTGTTGTTCTTCGCCTGAAAATCCTTCCAAGTGAATTCACTGTCCTTCGTCTCGGGAAGATTGGTCAGCAACGCATAGCGCAAGACATCGGGTTTGTTTGGAAATTCTTCAATGTATTCATGCATTTCAATCGACCACCCCCGACTAGTGGACATTTTATCCCCTTCCAGGTTCATGAATTCATTGGCCGGCACATTGTCCGGAACAATAAATTGCTGCGAGGCATGCAACATGACCGGAAAAATTATACAATGAAAAACTATATTATCCTTACCTATAAAGTGCACGAGCTTTGTATCCTCGTCTTCCCAATACCGCTTCCAATCCCCGGCCTCCACCGTACCGAAATCACTTTGGGGCGTAGCAAATTCCTTTTTGGATTTACTCAATTCATCAAAGAAAGCCCGGGTGGCAGAGATGTAACCGATCGGTGCATCAAACCAGACGTAGAGCACTTTCCCTTCCGCATCCGGCAGCGGCACCTTGATCCCCCAGTCCAGATCGCGGGTCATGGCCCTGGGTTGAAGGCCACTATCGATCCAGGATTTGCATTGTCCGTATACATTTACTTTCCAATCCTCCTTGTGTGAATCCAGAATCCAGGCACGAAGCCATCCCTCGTAGTCTTGTAAAGGCAAATACCAATGTTTTGTAGGCCTGAGTATGGGTGCTCTTCCTGTGAGAGTGGAGCGCGGATTGATCAACTCCCTTGGACTTAACGTCGAACCACATTTTTCACATTGGTCGCCGTAGGCATTGGGATGCCCGCACTTGGGACAAGTGCCGACGATATAACGATCGGCCAAAAAAAGTTTTGCCTCGTCGTCATAATATTGTTCTGAGGTCTCTTCCTTCAGGAGCCCTTTATTAAACAGATTAAGAAAGAATTCCTGAGATGTGTGATGGTGGATGGGCTCGCTTGTGCGATGATAAATATCAAAGGAAATACCCAGACGCTTAAAACAATCGCGGATCTGAGCGTGGTATTTATCAATGATAGCACGCGGGGTCGTATTTTCTTTTAATGCCTGATTTGGAATGGCGGTGCCATGTTCGTCGCTGCCACTGACAAAAATGACGTCCTTCTTATTCAATCGGAGATAACGGGCATAGACATCGGCAGGAATATAAGCCCCGGCGAGGTGACCAATGTGTTTGGGGCCATTGGCGTATGGCAATGCTGCGGTGACGGTGTATCTTTTAAAATCCTGATTTAAGCTCATGGTAACCGGATGGGCCCGTTAAAAAGCCAGTCGCAAAGATGGGAATTGATGTGTAAACTAAGTGGCTGAAACGGGTTTTTGTTTCCCGACTTGCCCGCGTTTCTCAAAATCGTGGATCCGCTCCTGCTCGTTGCGGAACTCAAGAATAGGTCCCAGGTCAATTGGAAGTCTTACGGTAAAGACAGTATATTTTTCTGATGTCACACTGAAATTAATGCTTCCTTCAAGCCTTTCCGTAGCCAACTTGGATAAGTATAAACCGATCCCTCCGGTTTCGGAGCGCTCCGAGGCCCGTACAAACATTTGAAAAATCTTTTCCTTGGTTTCGTCGTTGATCCCCACCCCATTGTCAATCACCTTGATAAGCACATTGTGGTCATCCGCAGAAACATGAATTTTCACAAAGGGTTCAACTCTGTCTGATTCATTATAAAATTTAATACTGTTGTCGATCAAATTCTCCATAACAATGCGAAGCATCTCCCGGTCTGACTTCATCACAAATCCTTTCTTGATATCATAAGAAATATCCAACCGTTTGGGCATCCCCTTCTTGCGTTCAAGGAATAATATTTCCTCTATGATTTCTTCAAAATTAATTACGTTTGCCGCGAGCATGGCGTGGTTGATCTGGTTGATGATGAGCAGGCGGGTAAGGATCGTGTTGAGTTTCTCTGCCGTGTTGTCCAGCTTCTTCAAATAGGTAAGCGCCATTTCATCCTTTACATCGAGGATGGCCACATTGCAAATACCTTTTAAACTCGCCAGCGGACCCCGTATATCATGCGAAGTCTTATAGATAAAGTTGTCCATCTCACCGTTGACTTTCTTCAATGCATCGTTGGCGTTGTTAAGGTCCATGGTGCGTTCGTCCACGCGCTCCTCGAGTTTTTCGTTGGCACGGCGGGTTAACCTGAATAGTACAAGCATAAGGATAGACAGCGCAAAGACCATCAGCGACACTACGATATAAAAGCGATTTTCAGCGCTTTTGCGTTTGAGCACCTCCTCCTTGAGCGACAGCACCGCATCTTTCGCGGCGATGGTTTTCAGGTTATCACGCTCTTCATATTTGGCCTGCACATCTGCAATATTTTTAATTAGCTTCTCACCGATAATACTATCCTTCAATGAAATGTATTTGTGCTGATAGGCAGAAGCATCTTCAAATCTTTTTGTTTTCAAATAAAGGCTGGAAAACTCTCCATATATATAGATCAGCAATTGATTGTATTCCGTACCCACCGCCAGTGATTCTGCTTGCTTTAGGTACCCTTCCGATTTTTCCGGGTTTTTTAATTCCTCATTGACCCGAGCCAGATAAAGCAGGTTTTCCAATTCAAACCGGCGATCCTGCAGTTCCGCAGCCAGCGCAAACGACTCATTAAACTTCCCAACCGCCTGCTCCGCGTCACCGGACCGGAACAAGGCAATCCCCAGACCAAATTTACCCTCCATCAAAATAAATTGGCTGCATTTCCCTCCGCACGCGTCAAACGCTTGTTTGATAAACTTCCGGGCTTCATCATATTTCTTGAGTGAGTTATCGCACAAACCCATGTTGATGAGTAGAAGATCCAGATCAAAATTAGGATCGCTTGACTCTCTCTTCATCTTCAACGACTTAGTATAATAGTCCATGGCCAGGTCGGCATTGCCCAATTTAAAATAAACTATCCCGATGTTGTTCAGCGTAATGCTGATTTCCTTTTTGTCTCCCTCTGCCTCGCGGATGACCAGTGATTCAAAATTGTATCTGAGGGCTTCATCATATCTTGCCTTATACGTATAGCCCAGGGCAAGGGCGTTCAATATCCTTTTATAATCAATCATTAACTTATTTTGTTCGATCTCAGTGCGTTTTATCTCAAGATTTCGCTTTGCAATCGGACGAACCGTATTGAGGACGGCCAGTGATTCATCCAATCGATCCATCCTCCGAAGTAGCTGCCCTTTGATGCGCCCTGCCTTGATAAGCTGCAGGGTATCCCCCACTTTCCATGCAAGATCATAGGCTCGTTCAGTGTACCGATAGGCTTCCTGAATATCATGATCAAAAAACTCAAAGGTTAATTCAATCAACGCGTTGACCTGATTCTCTGGCGAAGCGATTTCTATGACTGATTGAAGCGAATCGATCTTCCTTTTGTTCTGGGCATCGGTTCCTTGTGTGAAAAGGATCAGAAAAAGCGCGGTAGCAAGTGCTGGTTTTACGAAGTTTAAAAAGTTAAGGTACACGTGTAATTTATCTAAAAATATTACATGAAAAAGTTTACAACCATAAAGCAACTTTACATTATAATTTATTCAAAACCAAAACCCACAAATCTTAAACGCCACACTTATGAAAAAAATTATTTACATCGTTATCCTCGCACTGGTATCAAGCCTGGCCGTTACATCATGTACTGAAGAAACCGTTACTCCAAAACAGCAGGTTGGTGGAGATGGTGGTGCTGGAAGCGATCCTGTTAAACCATAAAAATAGTGTTAAACGCTATTTATCCACGAAATTCTTTGCAATAACCAAAAATCATCAATCATGAAATCAAAATACATCTTATTGCTTCTCATTTGCGCCATTGTGACGCTTTCATTTAGCATAGCGTCGAACTCTCATACAAAGGACAAAGCAATGAGCAGCAGCGTCATTCCAGATTCAAGCCCTGCAGGTGGACTAGCTTCAGAAGATCCAATTAAGTAGCAGTACCAATCCTCTATTTTTGAATTTCTATATATCTGTTTGATCCGAAGGGATCGAACAGATATTTTTTTATGACCATTTCCGTAGGTCAGATAATCCATACCTAAAATGTGGATAGATGCATCTATTTCTTACAATTTGCAGGAAAACCTTACATCAATAATTAGGAAAACCTTACAATCATAATCGACCCGATTGCGTGTTTATTGGCCTCTTTACATCCAGTTAATTAATCCTAAATGGCTCACTGTTTATCTGGAGCTAGTCTGGTTCTCAGATTACTTAGCCTTCCCGCAGTAGCATCAAACTCCTTCAGGTACTTACGATAGGTCTCCGGTGATTCGGAATCAAGATTCGCCACCTCGCACAGCCCTTCGATCGTTGCAACGGATGATTTGATATCCGCCGAAGTCTTTCTTATGAGTTCCGCCTGTTCATCATGGGTTCGTTTCAAAGTATTAAGGCTATCCTCCAGTGCCTCCGTGCGCTCCTTTACTTTTTGATCCAACAGCAAGTTGATAGCTTGCTTTTGTTTGTTTGTTTTGTAGAGTATTATTGCCAACCCGATTAATAATGAAACAATTATCCCCATCAGAATATTCAGAAACTGATGCTGTAGAATTGCATCTTCCTTTAGTTTCAGGATCACCGCATGGGCGGAAATTTTGGCTCTATTCTCCCGTTCTTCCATGTCAGTTTGTATCCTTGAAATGTTTTTTATCAAATCCTCATCGTACAGTGAGTCCTTCAACTGCTGATACTTATTCAAGTATAACACGGCTTGACCTAAGTCTCTTTTCTGATTGTGTATAATCGCGATTTGTTCGTAAATACCAACCAACAATTGGTTATATCCCTTTTCAAATGCGATGGATTCTGCCTGGCGGAGCAATCCAAACGCTTGAACGCTTTGCTTAGTTCGCAATTTGATTTTTGCCAGATTAATAAGGTTTTCTACTTCAAATATTCGATAACCATCTTTTGAAGCCAAATGGTAAGACTTCAAAAAATAATATTCCGCACTGTCTAATTTTGATTTGTGAAAAAAAGTCAATCCCAATCCGAAGTTCCCCTCAATCCTAATACTTTCTCTACAGTGGTCTCCGCAAAATCGTAGCCCCTCCTTAATGCGGCCTGTTGATTCTGTATAGTCACCTAAATACCCATAACACAATCCGATGTTTATTAGCAACCTGTCTCTGTCTCCAATATAGTTTATCTCTTTTGAGAGGGCTAAATCCCTCAAGTAATACTCCAATGCCTTTTCATAATTTCCAAGTTTATAATAAACAAGTCCAATGTTGATAAGCGTAGTGCAAATCCCTTCGCAATCACTTTCCTTCTCTCGAAGAACAAGGCATTCAAAATGAAGTTGCAACGCTTTATCATAATTTGCCTGAATATTATAAGCAAACGCCAATCCATTAAGGGCAAATCCATATTCCTGTACAAAGCCGTTCCGTTTTGAAATAGCCACAGCTTTATAAAATTGCTTGATCGCTTCAGGGGTTCTATCCAGCCGTCGTAAAAGTTGACCCTTCATTCTGTATGATTTAACAATTAGAAAACTGTCCCCCAACATCCCAGATAACTCTTGAGCTGAGTCAACATAGGAAAGTGCAACAAGATTTTCTTTATCTCCAAATTTTATAATGGCCTTATAAAACGAATCCCACCGAGCATAATCCTTTGCAAAGGCCTTATCGACTCTTTGATCCACTTTTTGTCCAGTGGATTCAAAGGTGAGCCAGGTGAAAACAATTGTAACAAGCAGATGCGTTTTGGAAATCATCCTGAAGCTTGTAAGGTTTAGGACCCCAATGACTCAATAAGTTAATGGTCTCGTATTAAATTTACAACTGGTATGACCTAAACTTGGTAATACTTTAAAATTATTGCGCTTTTGCATTCTATTTTGTTGTAACATCCTATTTTAGCTTAAATTTTCCCATGTCAATATTTTCTACATCCAATGAAAAACACGAAGCGGAGGTCTCCCGGCAAGCGATGGATGCCTGTGAACATATCATCGTAGAAATGGGCGCCGAACTGCACGATGACCTGATCCAGCGGCTATCCATACTGCGTCTTTCGTTGGACAAACTTGAAAGGTCCCTACCGGACAGGGCTGAATCGGAAATTTTGCTCGTCAACATGAAAGGAGAATTTCAGCAAGTGATTGAATCGGTACGACAGATTTCCAGAAAGTTATTGCCCATACAGGCCGATGATCATTCCTTCCAGCAAGGCCTGGCTTTGTTATGCCAGAACCTGGAGAGACCTGGCACCGGAACAGTCCATTTTGAGGCGGCCGGTCAGGAGCAACAATTACCGCTGGTGGCCGAAACCTATTTGTCCCGTATTGTGCAGGAACTAATTCACAATGCTTACAAACATTCATCAGCTTGGCATGTTTGGGTGAGACTAAGTTGGGGAATGGAAAACCTCACCATTGAAGTAGAGGATGACGGAACAGGCTTTTCCAAAGTCTCCGAATTTATTGAACTCCTACGAAAGAAAAACGGTACGCTGAAATTGAGATCGCACGCCATCGGCGCATCGATACATTATGCGAAAGGGAAAACCGGCCTGACGGCGAGAGTCCAATACAACATCAAACATGATGACGTGGTGAAAAGCAGCTGATGAGCCAATGCGATTGCTTCCGATTTGATGCAGTCATAAAATTCCGTTTCGATGGGCATAAGCCAGCATGGCTGCGGTATTTGGGACACCCAATTTCTTGATCAATCTGATCCGGTATGTTTCCGTAGTCGCTTCGGTCATTTTCAATTCTACCGCGATCGATTTGGTTGTAAGTCCACTGGCAACCAATCGAAGGAGTTCCTTTTCATGGAAACTAAGTACAATCGATGGTACTTGGTTCCACCGATGCGCATTCGTTTGTATAATCCTCAACGTCTTATCCTGAAAATAATTACCGGATAGCATTACTCCTTGAATGGTTTTAACAATCTCCGTGTAACCGTCAAGCTTAAAAACAATTCCGTTGATCCCCGACTTGAGTAGACTGATAATCAACTCCACACCCTCCAAACCCGTTACCGCAATGACCTTAGGATGATCTTCCTTCTTTCTCAACTCCAAAATAAGTTCTTGTCCATTGACTCCGGGAAGTTTTATATCCAAAAGAATGATGTCAATTCTATGATTGGCTAATTGCCCATAAAATTCCGTTGCATTGCCCGCATCATGGATTTCATGAATAAAATTTTCTTTTTCCAGCAACGACCGCAATCCCTGACGGAAAAGGGCTTCATCATCGACCAGTAAAATATTGATTCGCTTCACTTATTAAATATAGCCTAAAGTCGGGAAATCCATGAAAGATAATTGTCTGGTTTTCCTGACAAAATGAAGCTACGCCAGTCGCCCACCTTTAGTTTGCGCAATAAGGGTGTTGTGCTACAACCTTGGAGTCTGGGTTATGGGCTAGTCACGCCCGGAAAGTCACAGCCCGCGTGCGTCAGCGCTGCGATGTTACCGAATAATAAACTTCACCCCTATGGACGGATCCGGTGCTACCGATATACGGCCGACGGATCCAATTTCCAAAAAAGGTTTGAGGTCCACGGTAAAGGCCAGGGGGATGTTGCGCGGCATCCTGTACTCTACACCAGCAATAAGGTTGATTCCAAAACCAACGGAATTGTTTTTCGCATGATTTACTTCCCGGCCCAGCGGACCATAATAATGGTAAAGGCTGCTGTTGTCATAAACCGCCACGTGCAGGCCGCCGCCGTGGTAAACATACAATCCCTTGACATAATAGATGGGCTCGTATTTTTCTATCAGACCTGTGAGGCTAAATCCATTTCCAAAAGAGCCAAGGATGCCCTCCACGGCCCGGCCCGGTTCATAAATATACCTGGCCGTTACGCCGCTGGTGCCGCCCGTACGCGTGCCGATGGCGGTGGTGTACTGGGCTTGGAGGTCGGAGGTGAACAGGAAGGTGAGTATCAATCCCTGTAAAATGCCTCCCCATATAATCCGTCTCTTTTTCATTTTGTCCTTACCCCTACAACCCACAACGGGCTGCAAACCCTTATCCAAAAATGAAAAAAAAATGACTTTTGCTTATCATTTATTACTAAATGTTCGTCAAATGCCCATAAAATACGTCGAACCCATATTGAATTCGAATAACATACAAACTGGATTGAATTGTGGGCAAATGGGCTAAATTGGATTAGGATTAAATGGATTGCAGGGTTTTCACGATTGATTGCGGGATTGGTATTGAAAACTCCTTAATCCAGAGACACCTTAAACCCCTTGACCATGATCCCCCAAAGAAGTTTTATTGAAAGTGGTCTGCGCAAGTCAGATACTTATCAAAAAAAGAGGGGTATTATCCTTTCAAATTATATTGCGCTGATCTTGTGTTCTTGTCTTGTGATGCTTTTTGTCACGAGACTATTATTTTTTCACAACATCACCCAAGTTACTGTTATCCAATTTACAACAGGCTCAATCTTGTTTTTACTCACCATAGTACTTAATCGGTACCACCTAACCACCCTTAGCCGTCTTTATCTTTGTTTGCTGCCAGTTTTGTTCCTCTGGTCTGTTTCAGTTCAAACCATGAGGCAAATGCCTGTTATCTTACCTACCGAATATGACAGTCTGCGCATCTTTTTTCTGGCACTCAGTTGTATCCCCTATTTGCTATTGGATAAGAAGCAATTACCCGTTTTTATTCTGGGCATACTTCCTGCGCTGATTTCTATTCTGTTTATGGACAAGATACTGACACTGTCCGGGGTGGGTTCAGCAATGCATGGTGTGCCCGGGAGTAATTTTGAGCAGATTCAAATGAGAACGATTGTTTGCTTTCTCATGATCAGCACTTGCTGTTTTGCCTTTCAGGTAATCATTGCGAATAACGATGAGTACAACCAAAAACTGGTCAATGAACTCCGTGAAAAAACCAATGAGATCGAAGCTCAAAACGAAGAATTGATTCAAAGCCAGGAAAGCCTTAATGAAATAAACCTGCACCTCGAAACCCTGGTTGAGGATAGAACCAAAAAAATCAGAACCCAAAATGAAACATTGGTGAAATACGCATACACCAATGCGCACCATGTCCGGGGGCCCGTGGCCCGGGTGCTGGGATTGATTGAACTTTCCAGAATGAAAACTGATCTGAACTATTCCTGGTTTTTTGAAAAGGTGGAGCACGAAACCAGAGCGATTGATTTGATCATTAAAAGGATCGGGTCAGAACTTGAACCGGGGAATCAGTAATTGGTAATCAGTGTCATGTCCTGAAATCCTATCCTTCATCTTCCAGATAACGTTTCGCCTGCATATTGTAGAGTTCAGCATACTTTCCACCTAATTGCATAAGTTCCTTGTGAGACCCTTGCTCGATGATCTTGCCGTGTTCCAGCATCAGAATTTTATCTGCATTCTTGACCGTGCTGAACCGGTGTGTGATCAGGATTACAGTCTTGTCCTGCATATTTTGTTCCAGGGTGTCGAATATCTTCTGCTCGGTGACTGCATCGATCGAAGCAGTCGGTTCATCCAGTACGGTAATAACGGCGTTGCGGTAAAACATTCTGGCTACGGCAAGCCGCTGATGCTGTCCCTTGGATAGATCCGTTCCGCCGTCAAACTCCTTCCAGATCAACTGATCATACTTTTCGGGGAACTCATCGATAAATTCATCTGCACCAGAAAACTGAGAAGCCTGCATTAATTTTTTATCGTCCACCTGATTGGCAATCCTTCCTACGCCAATGGACTCCCTTACCGTCAGGTTGTAAACTGGAAAATCCTGGAACAATACCCCCAGCGCGTTTTGCCAATCTTCGAGTTGAACGTCTTTGAGATTGACTCCGTTAACAAAAATATTGCCCTGGGTGGGATCATAAATCCGGCAGAGGAGCTTAATGAGTGTCGTCTTCCCCGAACCATTGACTCCCACAATTGCGACTTTTTCTCCGGGCTTGATGGAAAAATTCAACTGCTCCAGAACTCTGGGAGTCTCGGCGTTCTCGCTTGGATAGCTGAATGAAACATTTTCAAATTCAACCTTTGGCGGTTGGTCAAAGGTAATCCGAACGGCCTCATCCCTGGATCTGATTTTTGGCGTGAGCGCAAACAATTCAAACCAACGGGAAGCATAACGCGCCGCCTCTTCCGTGTAGGAAATGGATTCCACATATCCATTGATGGTCTGGTAAAAACGGGTGTAGGTATTAAAGGCTAAGAGCAACCCTCCTACCGCAATGTTCCCGGCCAGTGCTTCTCTGGTCATCAACAAAATGGCCGCAAAGAGAAAAAGCAAATACCATAAACTCAGCACAGCATAAGAAGTGGATTTCCTTTGCTCTGCAAGGATGATCTTTTTGTTGTAGGAAATCTTCCGGTCACGGATCTCCTGTCTTAGCCAGGTTTTTAATTTTAATAAAATAACATCCACAGCCTTTTGAACCTCTTCAAAATGCGATATCCGGTTGCCAATGATCCGGTGGTCGTCTAATGACATATACCGTATCCTGAAAACTTCCATACTATACTTCTTATAAAAAAAGTAAACCGGCGCAGCTGCAAACAGGGCGAACAATACAAGCCAGCCGTTCAGCGACCAGAGGATCACCATAGACGTGATGATGCCCGCAAAACTTGTGGCTGAGGTAAAAATAAAATCCTGGAGGTTGAGAACACTTCCACTGCCCCACTCCTTTGCGCCACGCAATAAATTCTGATAGGAATTGCTTTCAATGGTGCCAATGTCGAGTCCGCTTTGCTTTTCAATTTTATACAACTCAAGCTGTACCCCTTGTTCAAGCCGGAATTTACTCCGGTAGTAGGATACCATATTCCCTACAATGGTCGGCACCAGAAACGACAGCCCAAGAATAATGGATGACCGGATCAACGCCTGCATGTCGCTGATTCCTTGCTTGATCCGGATGATTTCATCTACGATCGCAGAGAAGCTTGTAAATTGAAGATAAACCACCGAGCCTTGAAAGAGATTCAGAAATATCAGTAGCAAAAACAATCCTCTATTTGTTCCCCACGCAAACGCAAGCGATTTCAACGCTACCGTAAACATATTTTCCTTGCCGTTTTTCTCCATCGTGTTCGTCATTTCTTAGTCATTGCCCCTTTCGGGCAGAGCACCGCTAAAATGCGCGGTCACTTTTCTGCACTGTCCTTTCGAACAGAAAATATCCGCGAATCATTCCCAAGAATAAAAGATTTGCAAGAAAAGGAAGCCCTTCACTGGAAAGCCTGGTGTGGGAACCAGGTTCATAAATCAATTTATAATAATCGATATAACACTTCACCAGCACCATCAACTGCATCAGTGCGCGTCAGTGGTGTCAATTGTTCTCATTCTCCTTCGCTTTCTTCTGCTGTTTCAACTGCTTGAGGAATTTGGCCCAGTTGAAAACATTAAGAAAAGGATTGGTGATCGGCATGAATTTATTTTGAATCGAGCCAGGGTACTGACTCATGTAGTAGCGATAATTGGCAGCACCATCCATGGGAGTCGTCCGTACCATCAGCGCCATCAGTTCGGCATTCAGGTTTTTCCGGTCAACGCCATTTTCGTCCATGGGTATATTCATGGCCAGCACGGCCTCCTTGAAAATCTCCTCTGTTGGGTAGGGCATGATAGTCACTTCGGGCAAATGGGTTACGTCCTCCGTCATTTCAATGATCACCGTTGAAAATTCGGGAGACGAATCCGGAACGATCATGTGTCGCCTTACAAATCCAACCGAAGAAAAGACAACACTGTCACCCGTCTGAACAGGCATGGAGAAAAATCCGGTACTGTTTGAAGTTGTGCCCCGGCCCGCCTTTGGAACATAAATTTGTGCCCCGGGTACAACATTGACACTGTCTCCCGCCAGAATAATACCGGAAAGCTGAATTATCCTTCTTTGATATTGCGAAAAGCCCGAATGGGCCACAAAAAGGAGCAATGTCAACAAGAAAAAGCCAACTACTTTTATCCTCACCTTCACCATTATTGCTTTAATTTTCAAAGATAGGTATTCATTTAAATTCCGCCTAATCATTAATCTGGTCAGTTCTGAGGGGTAGTTTTTGTACCTTAGCCGGTCATTCTTGCATGCGGTTAAAACACTTTAATATAGAATTGGGAGCCCAGATTTTTCTGGCTTGCTCTGATACTTCGCGGCTGCGCATACTCAGCCTTATCATGAACAACGGGGAAATGTGCATCACCGATCTGGAGCACATCCTCGAATTTAGCCAAACCAAAACCTCCCGGCACCTTATCTATTTAAAAAATTCCGGAATCCTCACCATGCGCAAATTCAATCAATGGGTATTTTATCAGATTAAGGATGAAGTCTTTGATATCGTAAAACAAATTCTGCAGTTCCTCCGCCGCGACCTGGTTTTTCAAAATGATCAGCAAATATTCCAAACCCTGTACACCAACCGGGAACTCGCTTTGAATAAACTCAAAATAAGCCCCCTCAATCAATCCTGAATAATTCATGGCGGGCTATCGATGTGTGTTTTTTGACCTGGACCACACCCTTTGGGACTATGAAACCAATTGTGCGGAAACGCTACACAGCATGTATCATCATTATGAACTGGAACAACGCGGTGTCGATTCCTTTCCGGGATTTTTAAAGTCCTTTGTCTCGGTAAACAATGCGTTGTGGGACCAGTATGACAGGGGCATGATTCCGCATGAAGCCATTCGCTATGACCGGTTTCACCGCATTCTCAAAGAAGTGGGTGTTGATGATTTCGACCTGTCCCTCCTGCTTTCAAAACACTATATGTTGGAATCACCCAAAGGCAAGAACCTGGTGCCGCAAGCGATCGAAACGTTGGATTACCTGGTAGCCAACTATCCTTTATACATTATCACCAATGGCTTTTCCGAAATTCAATCGGTCAAACTCGCCGCGTCGGGAATAAAAAAGTATTTTAAAAAAGTGATCACCTCCGAACAGGCTGGATACAAGAAACCGGCAAGACAGATTTTTGATTATGCCCTCAACCAAAATGGTTTCCATTCCCATCAGGCTATTATGATCGGTGATAATCTCCTGACCGATATGACCGGTGCGCGGAATGCGGAAATAGATCATGTCTTTTTTAATCCCAATAAGGTAGGCTGTATGGAGCCGGTGACTTATGAAATCCATGGGCTGTCTGAACTCAAGAACATCCTTTGATCCTTTGTCTTGTCAACGGAAGTAACATTCAGGTCACTAAGTTCACGAAGAAGGATGAATTTTCTTTAACTTTGTTCCCTCATTAACTTTCAACGATCATGCCAAAAGGATTTTTCAATGTTCCCCATCCCAAAAATGAGACTGTTCTATCGTATGCTCCGGGTTCGAAAGAACGGGCGGCATTAAAAAAGGCAATTGAAGAAGCACGGTCTCAGGTTTTGGATATTCCCATGTACATCGGTGGTGAAGAAGTGCGCAGCGGAAATACAAAACCGCTCTCCCCGCCACATGATCATAAGCATATTCTCGGGCATTTTCATGTTGGCGACAAAGGCCATGTAGAGCAAGCGATCAATTCCGCGATGGGTGTTAAAGAGCTTTGGGCTAGCCTGGGTTGGGAACACCGGGCCAGTATCTTTTTGAAGGCCGCCGATTTACTGGCCGGTCCCTATCGCTACAAAATGAATGCCGCCACCATGCTGGGGCAATCCAAGAACGCCTATCAGGCGGAAATCGATTCAGCCTGTGAGTTGATCGACTTCCTGCGATTCAATGTCTTCTTCATGAGTGAAATTTACCGCGATCAGCCTGAATCTTCACCGGGTGTTTGGAACCGCATTGAATACCGACCATTGGAAGGATTCGTCTTTGCCTTGACGCCCTTTAATTTTACCGCCATCGCTGGCAATCTACCTACCAGCGCGGCCATGATGGGCAACACCGTGGTCTGGAAACCCGCCAACTCGCAGGTCTATGCCGCCAATGTAATCATGCAAATACTGAAGGAGGCTGGGCTCCCCGACGGCGTAATCAATCTGGTGTACGTCAGCGGACCGGATGCAGGAGAAGTCATTTTCAATCATCGTGATTTTGGAGGCATTCATTTTACAGGAAGCACCGGCGTGTTTCAGGACATGTGGAAAACGATGGGCGCTAATATTTATAAGTATAAATCCTATCCGCGTATTGTGGGCGAAACCGGAGGCAAGGATTTTATTGTTGCCCACAAAAGTGCCCCCGCGAGAGAAGTAGCTACCGGCATTGCCCGCGGTGCCTTTGAATACCAGGGACAAAAATGTTCTGCCGCCTCGCGCGCTTACATTCCGTCTAACCTTTGGGAGGAAGTGAAAAAATACTTGCTCGAAGATCTGAAAACTTTCAAGATGGGCGGCGTCGAAGATTTTGGAAATTTTATCAACGCCGTGATCGACGCCAAAGCTTTTGAATCCATCACCGGCTATATCGAGAAAGCGAGACAGAATCCAATGAATGAAATCATCGCTGGTGGCAAATACGATAAGTCGAAAGGGTACTTTATTGAACCCACCGTCATCCTCACCAAAGATCCCTCATCCATTACCATGTGTGAAGAAGTATTTGGTCCCGTAATGACGATTTACGTTTATCACGAAGAGAATTTTGAACAAACGCTCGAACTGGTTGATAGCACTTCGCCGTATGCATTAACCGGATCAATCTTTTCCCGCGACCGCTATGCGATTGAAATGGCAACCAAAAAATTATCTAATTCCGCGGGAAATTTTTATATCAATGACAAGCCTACCGGCGCAGTAGTTGGTCAGCAACCCTTTGGGGGCGCACGCGGATCGGGAACAAACGACAAGGCCGGGGCAAAAGTAAATTTATTGCGCTGGGTTTCGTTGCGGACGATCAAGGAAACATTTGTGACGCCGGTGGACTACCGGTATCCGTTTCTTGAATCATAAATTTGAAAAAATCAACGTGGACCCATCTCAACGTAGTGTAGAAACGACTTCAACGACATTCTCTCCAGACTTCAACTCAACAACCTTATCCCCCCACTCAAGTCTTCCTGTGATTCCATCTGGCAGGACTACATTTCCGGTTAATTGTTTCCCCTTTTTCACAAAATTTACTTCCAGTTTCCCTGCCCAATGAGGGATACTCCCGCTCACCTTGTCCAGCTTTTGCATCATCGGCCGCACCACCACTTTTTTAAATCCGGGTACCTGCGGTTGGATGCCGGCAAACGTAGCGAGCATTTCAAAATCGGGACTCGCGCTCCAGGCATGACAATCACTGCGATTGACGCCTTCGGGAAAAGTGGAAAGTCCTGAGCCCAATAAATCTCTCCAATGATTGAGGAGATCATAATACAAATCCCCTCCCCCAACCTGGTTCATTGCCCGTGCTAGATAGAAATCAAAATAAAGGGTAGTTTGAACGATCGCCTTGTTGGCCACAATCCGCCGAAGTAAATCTTCCTGCTGGTCGCGGGAAACGATGCCACACAGCACCGCGAGAATATTGCTGTGCATGCTAAAGTGTTTCTTGTCGGGTGAATCCGCAAAAAGCTGACTGTTGGCATCCCAGCATTGTTTTTTCACGCTTGACTTGAGCCGGTAGCTGAGCGATGCATATTTTCTGGCCTGCTCATCCTGACCGAAGTAAGAAAACAGTTCGGAAGCACGACTCAATGTGTAGGCATAAAAAAGTGAATTGGTGGTCAGCTTCTTGTTAAAACTTTCCGTCACCACTTTGTGCGTATTAAAAGTGTGATCAATAAAATCCCAGTAAGGTTGTTCACTCATCAGTGTATCGTAGGTGACGTATTGCTGAAAATGATCAATCACTCTTTTTATTCCGGGCAGAAATGTTTTGACAAACCCGGGATCATTACGATACATAAAATAATCCTGAACCATCAGGACCCAAACCAGGGAATAATTAGGGATAAACTGCGAAAGCGCTGAAGGATAACGGCTGTTGGTCAGGCCATCGTAGGTGAGTGACCATTCAAATTGAGCGATGGCATTTCGTGCCAGTTTGTCGTCGCCCGCAACATAGTATGAGACGAGCGCCTGAATGCGCGTGTCCCCAATGTATTGAAGGCGTTCCCAATAGGGACAATCCATATACGTTTCATAAGCACACAGCCTGGCCGTCCGCCAGCCGATATCGAAGATGGGAGCCTGCTGTGGATCACTGGATGAAAAGGTGGCTTTCTTTTGAAATGGGTACGCGGTAAACCAGCTTCCAATTTTTTCGATGACCAGCAGATCTGCTCCAGTAGTGATTTCCAATTGCGCATAACGAAAGGCACGGTAAGAGGTCGTTGTAAAAGTCCGGTGGTTGCCTCCATCCGGAAGAAAAATATCATAGACACCGTTGATGGCCTTTCCACGTATTGAATCACGGTTGCCTTTGTCCTGGATACTATTAAAAAGAGCTTCGGCATAGGTTATTTTAATCTGACTGTCCTTGCCTTGTGAGGTGGTGAGTTCAGTAAAAGCCGTGGTCAGGCGAGTCTGGTCAAAAAGCAATTTTATTTTTTGGTTGGCTTTGATGATGTAAGGGGTTCTCGTGTTAAAAGGAGTAGCATTGTGGAGTTCGGCTTCATCCACTTTCCGCAATACGTTGAGTTCTTCGTAGGTTCTTTCCATGAGGGGGATGTTCCGCGGCACGAGTTCCCATTGTTCGTCGCCAAAGCCGGTAACTCCGAACGGTGCACCGGCCTGAATACGTGTGGGTGTTTTCCAATCTGCATCGTTGAACTCCGGTTTTTCCCAACCCCATGGAAACCGGACGCCGTCCACTTTGTCCATCGGACCAGCGGCATAATACTGATGTGAAACTTCAGCCTGTCCCGCTTTGAACGGCAAAGGCGTGACCGCTTCATTACGCAAATATTTCCATTGGGTATTGGTATTGACTACCGATTCGGATTTTTCATCGCCTTGCACAATGAGCCCTGTGCGCTTGCCCATCATGTACACAGGAGCTGCCTCACCATAATAGGTGACCTGGATTGCCAAAACATTCTCACCGGATTTGAGATAAGGCGCAATATCCAATGATTCAAACCGCCAGTGCCTGGCATCGCTGATCTGAGGACCTTCGGTGATGTATTCGCCATTGACAAAAAGCCGGTATCGGTTATCGGCGGAAATATGAATAACAAACCGGTGAGGGCTTGCTTCAAGTTTGAATTTTTTGCGGAAGTGATACACTCCAAAATGGGTCCCTTCTTCCGTTGGTGCGATCCAATCGGCATCCCAGCGCTGGGTGGTCCATTTTATATCGGGGGTTTGTAATAATTGAGCGTGGACGCCGCTTGCGAAAAACAAACAAATGAGAAATTGCTTCATATCTTTAAAGTTAATAAAAAGTTGTGAGGTGTGAGTTGTGGGTCAATGCCTGACCATGGAAATAATTCTGTGCCCTCCGTGTGAATTCCTCCGTGATCTCAGTGGTGAAAAATCAAACTCCTAATCCAAAGCAGGCAAAGTTAAGTCGCAAAGGAATGCTAAGTCTTACGTACCGGCTCATCGTTATACCACCGTATCCCCCTTGAAAAATACATGATCAATCCGACGATCAGGAACAATCCAATGCTGCCGAGAAGCAAGGAGTAATCCTGCAGTTGAATAATGACAAAAATGAATCCGTAGAAAAACGCAAGTAATCCCGTGAAGATAAACACCAGCTTCCGTGAGGAGAAAAAAGTCGATGAATAAAGTGCTACGAGGGTGACCGTTGCCGCAGTGGCGATGCCGTAGGCGATATTGTATCCCAGGTGCTCGGAGAAAGAGAGCAAGAGAGAGTAATACATGATGAGTGCGGCGCCGATAAGGATATATTGAAACGGATGAATTCGTACTTTTTTCATGATCTCCACCATAAAAAGAGAAATGAAGGTTAATAAAATAATCAGAATCCCATACTTGGCAGTGCGGATGCTCTTTTGATATTGATCAACCGGGATGAGCAATTTCACACCAAATTCCGTTCCGGATATTTTCTGATTGGTGCCGGTCCATTGTTGGGAAAACGGGCGATTGAAGTGAAGCACTTTCCAGTTGGCCTTGAAGCCTGAATCATTTATTTCTTTTGTTGCCGGGTCTGGCAAAAACTCTCCATCAAAACTAGGATTAGCCCAGGGGCCTTCGAGGGTTACGTCCGTTGTTTTTCCGACCGGGGAAAAGTAGAGCAAGGTGCTTCCTTTCAGACTGAGTCGGATGGCGGCATCCTTTCTAAAATCCTCTTTGGACTTCCACGGGAGTCGCATAATGATTCCGTTTTCGCTTAAACTTCTTGGCTGTGCGACAGCGGGTCGATCCTCATCAACTGATGTGGCAGTGTTGTATTCCGATGAGAGGCCAATGCTGTTGGACGGCTCACCGGTAAGTTCACGGTCTCCCATTTTCAGTTTCGGATTTTCACTGATCCCGCGGAGATCATGAATACCCAGGATGAGGTAAGCATCTTTCCACAAAACGTCTTCCGCCGGCACGTTCAGTTTTTCAAAATCGGGAGGCGAGAAATCTGCTGACAGGTTGAGTTTTGATTCATAAACGGCAGCATCAAATATTCCACGGTGAAGGATTTGCGGATCGACCTTGCCCGTGATGTTGAGTTGTTCAGGAAGAAAAAATGCCTTGTCTTCCCAGTGGCGGATTTCGATGCCTTCTTTTCCTTTGTCAATTTTCTCGTGACGCGTAAAAGGAATCACGAGTAACGGGCCGGAAACGGTCTGCACACCTGACCATTTGGAAGCGATCTCTTCCACTACTGTTTCGGCGCGGTATTGCCGTTCGCGGATCAATCCTTCGATCCACGATTGAGGGATGAGCAATATTAATACGAGAAACCCAATGGATACCATCTTGACGGTGATGGATTCTTTGATCCAGTTGTTGAAGCGTTCGAAGAGATTCAGTTGTACGATTTCCATAGTTTTATTTGTTTATTTGAAAGTACTTTTATTTTGAAAGTAATTGATCAAAAAAATATTTCGTCACTGAGGAGGCAAATGATTCACAAGCGGACATGGGTAATCCCGGAACACTAACCTTTAACTTTAAACCTTGAATCTCAAACATTGAACTTTGAATTTGATTTATTTTCGTTGCTGTTTAATCAATTCCTCCAACGCCTCAATGTGTTTTTTAAAAGCATTCCTCCCCTTTTCGGTGGCTTTGTATCGGGTATTGGGTTTGCGGTCGACAAAAGTCTTGAGTACGGAGATGTATTTCTCTTTTTCCAGGGCTTTGATGTTGGTGGCCAGGTTGCCGTCGGTGATATCGAGTAGTTCCTTGAGCGCACTAAAGTCGTACGACTCATTGGCAACCAGCACCGACATGATCTGGAGGCGAATGCTGTGTTCCAGTATTTTATCCAGATTCTCGAACGGATTTTTCATGCGTCGTACTTCCTGTACATGATGGTGCCGTAGAGGATATGAAAGACGCCAAAGCCGATGGCCCAGAAAATCAAACCATATCCAGGGTTGAGTGCGCAAACCAGACCGAGCAGAATTTCTGAATAGCCCAGGTACCGGACCTCTTCATAGAGATTAGGGCTGCCGTTGATGAGGGCAAGACCGTAGAAGATGAGAAATGAAGGAGCGATGATGCCGAAGTGTCCGTTGAGCAAAAGGATCAGAATAAAAAGTCCGCCCGTAACCAGGGGAATAGCGAGGTTGAGCGCAAGGCGTTTGGCGGTGGCATCCCAGAGTTTGATCCCCGCCTTTTGAGCTTTTCGGTTGCTGAGGAAGATTCCGGTGATGAGGGAGGCGACCAGGACGGAAAATGTTAGAATCAGGATTTTCAAAATTTTGGGTTGGGACAGGGTTTGGAGTTGTGGTGAGTAGTCGGCGCCGGGCGCTGATGGGGATTCCATCAGGTACCAGGCGATGGCGGCGCCGACGAGGGCATAGATGCCGGAGAGAATTCCGGACAGGCCGCTAAGGGAGATGAATTTGACCGACCGCTCCATTAGTTGGCGGATGGATTCGATGTCTTTCTGGTAGTCTTCTGTTTCACTCATTTGAAAGTACTTTTAATTTCAAAGTTAGTTAACGGAAACAAAGAAACAAAGGTTTAAGGTCTAATGTAGTCTAAAGTTTAAATTCATTGGTTTAGCATTCACTAATTTACCCTGCTTTGGACCTTAGACTTTGGACGATAGACATTGCACCATGAATTCGGGTATTTCACTGAAAACAGGACTATGTTTTTGAATAATAACCCCAATGACTTAATATTGCAATCCCAAATTCTGCCCACGATTCGTCGAGGCCGATGAAATGGGGACAAAATTCTCCCTTAGCTCAGCTGGTTAGAGCATCTGACTGTTAATCAGAGGGTCCTTGGTTCAAGTCCAAGAGGGAGAGCATGATAATCAAAGAGTTACATTCGTAACTCTTTTTTATTTTCCGGATTTAGAAACAATTTGAAAACATTAATCGAAATATTATTACCTGTCATTGGGCCAGTGGATCCAATTGGAGGCTTCTCCCAATTCCGCTACATTAGTAGAGATAAATGGTCCGAGGTACACTTGCTTTGGAAGCAGAAGTTGGCTTCAATAGCCAAAAACAAGACTTAGTAAAATGAAATTCTCACAGCGGATTGGCAAGACACCTGAGATCAAGCAACTTCAGGTTGACGCCATGGATGTTGACCTGAGAAATGGTTTATGGGATGGGTTGAAAATTCATGCTATTGATTTACAAAGGCGGCGCAATAGTCAAACTTATGACACTGGCCCAACGCAATTCGATTTCTTCTGTAAAGTGCTCTGGCTGGAAATTCCGCGATAGGTGATCACCTTTTTTCGCGCCCCCCAATAATTTTTAAACGTTTGATTATGAACCATTAAATGTGGTCACCTTCAGACGAAAAGAAGTGGTCAAGGTGCGCGGAATCTCCAGTTGGCCCATTAACTTTTA